>NZ_CP095742.1:0-306964 GCF_023078495.1 Luteibacter aegosomatissinici
ATGAGTGATCTCTGGAGGCGCTGTCTCGAGCGTCTTGATGGCGAATTGAGCCCCGAAGACGTCCACACCTGGCTCATGCCCTTGCAGGCCAGGGAGGACGGCACGGGCCTGTACCTGTACGCACCCAACCCGTATTCGCTGGAAGCGGTGCGCACCCAGTTCCTGGTTCGGATCGAAGCGATCATCGAACACCTGGCGGGCCACCCTCTGCCCGTGCGCCTGGAAATAGGCTCGCACGGCGGCCGCCCCGCACCCGCGCGCCCGGCATCGTCCGTGGCCGCCACCACGCCGGCACCCGCGCCCACGCACGCACCATCGCCCGCGATGCAGATGCCCGCCGCACCGGAACCGCCGCACCAGCACAACCTGGATCCGCACTACACGTTCGAAACGTTCGTCGAGGGCAAATCCAACCAGCTGGGCAAGGCGGCCGCGATGCAGGTCGCGATGAACCCGGGCCGCGCGTACAACCCACTCCTTCTCTATGGTGGTACGGGCCTGGGTAAGACGCATCTTATGCATGCGGCCGGCAACCTGCTGCTGCAGAACAATCCCGAGGCGAAGGTGCTCTACCTTCGTTCGGAACAGTTCGTCAGCGGCATGGTGAAAGCGCTGCAGCAGAAGAACATGGATGACTTCAAGCGCCGCTTCCGCTCGGTGGATGCGCTGCTGATCGACGATATCCAGTTCTTCGCCGGCAAGGACACCACGCAGGAAGAGTTCTTCCATACCTTCAATGCGCTGTTCGAAGCCAAGCAGCAGATCATCCTTACCTGCGATCGCTATCCGAAGGAACTGGACAAGCTCGAGCCGCGATTGAAATCGCGTCTTGGCTGGGGTTTGTCCGTCGCTATCGAGCCACCGGATTTCGAAACGCGCGCCGCCATTCTCCTTTCCAAGGCGGCCGACAAGGACATGGCGCTGTCGGAGGACGTGGCGATGCTGCTCGCACGCCGCATCCGTTCCAACGTGCGTGACCTGGAAGGCGCGCTCAACACGCTGGCGGCCCGGGCGAACTTCTACCGTCGCGCCATCACCACGGATTTCGCGGAAGAGACGCTGCGCGACCTGCTCAATACCCATGCGCAGGCCGTGACCGTGCCCAACATCCAGAAGACGGTGGCCGATTACTACCAGGTGCGCCTGTCCGATCTGCTCTCCAAGCGCCGTGTGCGCTCCCTGGCGCGCCCGCGACAGGTTGCCATGGCCCTGTCCAAGGAACTGACCGAGCACAGCCTGCCCGAGATCGGTGAGGCGTTTGGCGGCCGTGACCACACGACTGTGCTCCACGCCTGCCGGACGATCCGCGGTTTCTGCGAGAAAGACGTGCGTATGCGCCAGGATTGGGAACAGTTGATCCGTATCTTGACGGGCTGAGAACCTGTGGATAATAGGTGGGCGACCTGAGGACGGTTTCAGGCCCTAAAGTTATCCACAACGGACCCACATGAAACCGTCGCTTCAAGCCAGTTGATATGAAGCTGTAGGTATCTGAAAAGTAAGATGAAATCGGACTTTTCAAGATATCCACCGGCCTAACTACAACCACTATAAAATCTTTAAAACCTTAAAAGCAGGAGTAGGGGACGCATGCAATTCAGCATCCAGAGGGAAGTACTGCTCAAACCCCTGCAGCAAGTCGTGGGCGTCGTAGAGCGTCGCCAGACGCTTCCGGTCTTGGCGAACCTCCTGGTGCGCGCCTCCGGTAGCGACGTCTCGTTTACGGGCACCGACCTTGAAGTAGAGATGGTGGCGACCACCGCCGCCGATGCCGTGCAGGAAGGTGAAATCACCATCCCTGCCCGCAAGCTGTTCGATATCGTTCGCGCACTGCCCGATGGCGCCAGGATCGACCTGAAGCTCAACGGCGACCGTATCGCCCTGAACGCAGGCCGCAGCCGCTTCACGCTGGCGACGCTGCCGGCAACGGAGTTCCCGACCATCGACGAGATCGAGCTGGTCGAGCGGGTTACGTTGCCTGAGGAAGTGCTGCGCGACCTGATGGAGCGCACGGCCTTTGCCATGGCTAACCAGGATGTCCGTTACTACCTCAACGGCATGCTGCTCGATCTGCAGGAGCACACCCTGCGCTGCGTGGCCACCGATGGCCATCGCCTGGCGCTCAAGGAAACCCGCCTGGAGAGCTCGGTATCAGCACGCCGCCAGATCATCATTCCCCGCAAGGGCGTGAACGAGCTGATCGGCCTGTTTGAATCGGGTGAGGGCACGGTGGAGCTGGAGTTTGGTCGCAACCACCTGCGCGTTCGCCGCGGTGGCGTCCAGTTCACCTCGAAGCTGATCGACGGCCGGTTCCCGGATTACGAGGCCGTGATTCCGCTCGGCGCCGACAAGACCGCCACGATCGAGCGCGATGTGCTGCGTAGCGCCCTGCAGCGCGCTGCCATCCTGTCGAACGAGAAGTACCGCGGTGTGAAGCTGGAACTGCAGCCGGGGCACATCAAGATCGTTGCCCACAATCCGGAGCAGGAAGAAGCCCAGGAAGAGGTGGAAGCCGAGACCGGCGTCAGCGACCTCGCCGTGGGCTTCAACGTGGGCTATCTGTTGGATGCGCTTGGCGCACTGCGCGGCGATAAGGTTCGTCTGAACCTGCGCGACGCCCAGTCGAGCTGCCTCCTGCAGGAAGAGGGCAACGATGAAGCTCGCCATGTGGTGATGCCGCTTCGCCTCTGACCGCACGACACGGTAAAGTTCGGCACACGACGCCGGGGATGTCTTCGACACCCCGGCGTTGTTCGTTCTGGCACGGGTAAAGGCAGGGAATGAAGTTCGAGTCGTTGCGAATCGCGGGTCTGCGGTGCCTGGACGGGGTTTCGATCGCACCTGCGCCTGGCATCAGTGTGTTCGTGGGCGCCAACGGCGCCGGGAAGACGAGCGTTCTCGAGGCCGCGTACCTGCTATCCCACGGCCGGTCGTTTCGATCGGGCTCGCGGGATGTGCTCCTGAAGCGGGGCGCCACGGCACTTTCCGTCTTCGCGGAGGTAAGTTCTGCGGATGGGCGGGCGAGGCGGCTCGGATTGGGCAGGGAAGGCGCGCGCTGGCAGGCGAGGGTCGATGGCGATGCCGTATCGCTAGGGGCTTTGGTGCAGGAATGCGCCGTGGTCTGTTTCGAGCCAGGCTCGCATGACCTGATCGCGGGCGGCTCGGAGGAACGGCGCCAGTTCCTCGACTGGGGTTTGTTCCACGTGGAACACGCGTTCGTGAATCAGTGGCGGCGCTATCAGCGCGCGCTGAAACAGCGAAACGCCTTGCTACGCAGTGGCGGCCCGATCGATCCCGGTCTCATTGAACCCTGGGAATCCGAGTTGGCGACCGCCGGGGAGGGTCTTTCCTCCTACCGGCGTGGCTATCTGGAGCGCCTGCTCCCCCATATCCAGGGCTTCATGGGAAACGTTCTTCCAGAACTGGGCGAATTCACGGTCAGGTACAAATCGGGCTGGGACGAGACGAGCGACCTCGCCACCACGCTCCTGGAGCGCAGGGGGCGCGATCTGGCTCGGGGCCATACGACCGCGGGCCCCCACCGCGCCGACTTCTCGGTGGCCTTCGAGCATGCCCCGTTGCGGGAGCACCTCTCCCGTGGCCAGGAAAAGCTGTGCGCCCTGGCCTGCCTGTTGGGCCAGGCGTCCCTGCACGCGGAGATGCGCGGTGAATGGCCGGTGGTCTGCCTTGATGACCTTGCTTCGGAGCTCGATCGTACCCATCAAGAGTGGGTGGTTGCCCAGTTGATGGGCCGCGATGTCCAGGTGCTCGTAACCGGTACCGAGGTTCCGCACGCTCTTTCCGACCAGCCCGTCACAGTGTTCCACGTGGAACAGGGTGCCGTGACGGCTTTGCTATAATCGACCGACTGTCCCGGTGCTGCGCCTGTCGCGCGCCGGGGCTTCCTGCGTCATTACCAGGCCTCGCATGAACGAACCTCTCGATCCGACCAACTCGAACGCCTACGACTCCGGCAGCATCAAGGTCCTGAAGGGCTTGGAAGCGGTACGTAAGCGCCCCGGCATGTACATCGGTGATACCGATGACGGCACCGGTCTGCACCACATGGTGTTCGAAGTGGTCGATAACGCCATCGACGAAGCCCTGGCCGGCTTCTGCGACTACGTGACGGTCACCATCCACCAGGACGATACCGTCAGCGTGTCCGATAACGGCCGCGGTATCCCGGTGGATACCCACCCGGAAGAGGGCAGGTCCACGGCCGAAGTGGTCATGACCGTGCTGCACGCCGGCGGTAAGTTCGACGCGAACTCGTACAAGGTCTCCGGTGGCCTGCATGGCGTGGGCGTCTCGGTGGTTAACGCCCTGAGCGAGAAGCTTTGGCTCACGATCTGGCGCGAAGGCAAGGAATGGAACCAGGTCTACGCCCACGGCGAGCCGCTGGCCCCCATCGCTGCCACGCAGGACACCTCGCGCCGCGGCACCATGGTGCGCTTCCTGCCCAGCAAGCTCACCTTCACGAACCACACCGAGTTCCACTACGACATCCTGGCGAAGCGCCTGCGCGAGCTGGCCTTCCTGAACTCGGGCGTCACGATCGAACTCGTCGACGAGCGCAACGAGCGGAAGGACATCTTTGCTTACGAGGGCGGCATCAAGTCCTTCGTGCAGCACCTCGCCCAGCTGAAGACGGCCCTGCACCCCACGGTCATCAGTTTCAGCTCGTTCTCCGATGGCATCACGGTCGAACTGGCCCTGCAGTGGACCGACGCCTACCAGGAGACGATGTTCTGCTTCACCAACAATATTCCGCAGCGCGACGGCGGCACCCACCTCACGGGCTTCCGTGCGGCGCTGACGCGCACCCTGCAGAACTACATCGAGAAGGAAGGCATCGCCAAGAACGCGAAGGTCGCCCTGTCGGGCGACGACATGCGTGAGGGCATCATCGCCGTGCTCTCGGTGAAGGTGCCTGATCCGAAGTTCTCGTCGCAGACCAAGGACAAGCTGGTTTCCAGCGAAGTGAAGACCGCGGTGGAGCAGGTCGTCAACGACAAGCTCGCCGAGTTCCTGCTCGAGAACCCGAACGAAGCCAAGGCCATCGCCTCCAAGGCCGTCGATGCGGCTCGCGCACGCGAAGCGGCCCGCAAGGCGCGCGAGATGACCCGCCGCAAGGGCGCGCTGGATATCGCCGGCCTGCCCGGCAAGCTGGCCGATTGCCAGGAAAAGGATCCGGCGCTGTCCGAACTGTTCCTGGTCGAGGGTGATTCCGCAGGTGGCTCCGCCAAGCAAGGCCGTAACCGCCGTACGCAGGCCGTCCTGCCGTTGAAGGGCAAGATCCTCAACGTCGAGAAGGCTCGCTTCGACAAGATGATTTCCTCCGCCGAAGTCGGCACGCTGATCACCGCGCTCGGCACGGGTATCGGCAAGGAGGAGTACAACCCGGACAAGCTGCGCTACCACCGCATCATCATCATGACCGACGCGGACGTGGACGGCTCGCACATCCGCACGCTGCTGCTGACGTTCTTCTACCGGCAAATGCCGGAGCTGATCGAGCGCGGCCACGTCTACATTGGCCTGCCGCCGCTGTACAAGGTGAAGCAGGGCAAGCAGGAGCTCTACATCAAGGACGACAGCGTCCTGAACGACTTCCTGATTTCGAGCGCGGTCGACAATGCCTCCCTGGAGCCGGAAGAGGGCGCACCGGGTATCGGCGGCGAGACGCTGGAGAAGCTGCTGCGCGACTACCAGACGGCGCTCGACCAGATCGAACGCATGTCGCACCGGTTCGATACCTCCGTGCTGACCGCGATGATCGAGCACACCCCGCTGGACGAAGGCTTCTGGAAGGATGCCGGCGCCATGCAGGCCTGGCTCGATGGGATCGCCAAGCGCCTCAGCGCGAGCGGTCTCGGCAAGCCCACCTATGCACTGCGTTTCCGCCCGGCGCTGAACGAGCAGGGCGCGGCGGTGGAAGTGGAGCGCATGCAGCACGGCCTGAGCCACACCTGGATCATGCCGCAGGCGTTCTTCAACGGCAGCGATTACCGCGCCATCGGTACGATCGCGAGCCAGCTCGCCGAGCTCAGCCTCAAGCTGGGCGCCGTCATCCGCCGCGGTAACGGCTCGCGTGGCGTCACCAGCTTCGCCGATGTGCGCAACTGGCTGCTCGATGAAGCCAAGAAGGGCCGTACCATCCAGCGCTTCAAGGGCCTGGGCGAAATGAACCCCGAGCAGCTGTGGGAAACCACGGTGAACCCGGAAACGCGCCGCATGCTCCAGGTGGGCATCGAGGATGCCGTGGCCGCGGACCAGATGTTCTCCATGCTGATGGGTGAAGCCGTCGAGCCGCGCCGCGACTTCATCGAGTCGAACGCGCTGAAGGTTGCCAACCTGGATATCTGATTCGATCCAGTGACATGGCGAATGCCATCGAAACGCCCGGCCGTCGAAAGACCGCCGGGCGTTTTTTTGCCCGCAACGTTCGGCCGCGTAGGGTGGATCGAAAAGCGATTTTCAAGGGCCAAAAATCACCCTAAATCGGTCAGTGCCAACATTCTTCTAACAAGTCATTGTTTTGACTCCTCTTTTTTGTGGCGCTGCGACTTGTTCTTAGGAATCAAATCAGGGTAACCTCTGTAGTCCCCCGGAGCACCGCCGTGTGCGACGACTCCTTCAACCGAGGTCAGTCAATGAAACAGGGTTTCTTCAACAAGATGGCGCTCGCTACGGCGATCGCACTTTCCCTCACCAGCGGCGTTGTCGGTGCCAAAGACAAGCCGGCCGATGCGAAGAAGGAAGTGCTGTACCCGAATGCCACTCGCACGGAACCCAAGCTCGACCTGAAGAGCGAGAAGGATCAGAAGGCGATCAACGAAGGCCTCGACGCCGCCAACAATGGCGAGAACGACAAGGCCGTCCAGTTGCTCACGCCGCTTGCCGATGGTTCGGCCACGAGCAGCAAGTACGCCCAGGCGCTCGCACTGCAGGGCCTTGCCAACATCAAGTACAACGCTGGCGACGTGAAGGGCGCCATCGTGCAGCTGAAGCAGGCGCTCGATATCGGCGTGCTGCCGAACGACACGTACTTCCAGCTGAAGTACATGTACACCCAGTTCCTCGTCGCCGATGAGCAGTACGCTCCGGCACTGCAGTCGCTGCACGAGTGGCGCGACCAGGGCAAGAAGGAAACGGCTGATTCGTACGGCCTCGAAGGCAACATCGATTACCGCCTCGAGAAGTACCCGGAAGCCATTGCCGCCATCACCAAGGCGAAGTCGATGCCGGATGCGAAGCCGCAGGCATCGTGGGACCAGATCCTGATGGCCAGCTACTCCGAAACCGGCCAGGGCGACAAGGCTGCCCAGATGGCTTCGGATGAGCTCGCGAAGAACCCGAACGATGCGATGGCGCTGAACAACGCCACGTCGTCGCTCATCCAGGCACAGAAGTATCCCGAAGCGATCGCCCTGATGGAGAAGGCACACACTGCCGGCGCCATCAAGGACGAGAAGCAGTATGTGAACTTCGCCAAGATCTACCTGATCGACGGCCAGAACAACGATGCCCGCCAGAAGACGAACGCCCAGAAGGCGGCGGCCGTCCTCAAGGAAGGCATGGACAAGGGCGTGGTGCAGAAGACGGGCGAGAACTACAACCTGCTCGCCGATTCGTACATCACCGCCGACGACATGACCAATGCGACGTCCGCGCTCAACGAAGCGGTCAAGGTCGCGACCAACGGCGAGCCGGCACTCAAGCTCGCGCGCGTCAATCTCCAGGAAAACAAGTACGCCGCTGCCGAAAAGGCCGCGACGGATGCCATCAGCAAGGGTGTGCAGCATAAAGGCCAGGCCTATATGGTGCGCGCGGAAGCCAAGCGTGGTCAGAAGAACAAGCAGGGTGCTATCGCGGACATGAAGCTCGCGGCCCAGGATCCTGAAACGTCTGCCAAGGCCAACGCCTGGTTGAAAACCGCAGGTAACCAGTAAGGCCTTGTAAAGTGCCGGAAGGGGGGTGTTATGGCGTGCCATAAATCTTCCCTTCAGGCGCTATACAAACGCCATATGCTGGTGTAACTTGCATATTTTCCGCTTGCATAAACCCGCGTTCAGGCAATGTGAATCGCCGAGCGCCGGGAAGCAGCGGGCCCACTTCCGCTTGATTAGCTCTTGATAGTGACTGATGGCCTCAAGTAACGAATCAACCGGCCAAGCGCCGTTCAGTTGGGGGCGCACAAGTGCGTTGGCAGTCGCCATCGCGCTGCACTCGTTCGCTTTCCTCCTGCTGGTAGCGCCCATGGCGCCGCCCAAGCAGGCAGAAAAGAAGACGGATAAGGTGGTCCAGGTCGACTTTATCGAACCGCCGCCGCCGCCCCCGCCTCCCCCGCCGCCGCCGCCGGAACCCCCCAAGCAGCCGCCGCCGAAAATCATTCAGCAGGTGAAACCGCCCCCGACACCGCCGCCGCCGGCTCCGCCGCCGCCGGCTGTTGAAGAGGCGAGCACGAATGCCGTTCCGGCACCGCCTCCGGCGCCTCCCGCGCCTCCGGCACCGCCGGCGGATATCGCGCCTAGCGAAAATCTGTCGTACCGTCAGCGCAACCCGCCAAAGTACCCGCCGCAGGCGGTTCGCCAGCGGCATGAAGGTACGGTGGTACTTCTGGTCCTCGTGGCTGTCGACGGTACGCCGAAAGACATCCAGATCGACCAGTCGAGCGGTTTCCGCGAACTGGACAAGGCAGCGCAGGATGCGGCCAGGAACTGGCGATTCAACCCGGGCAAGCGAGGCGGTCAGGCCGTCGAAGGCTATGCACGTGTCCCCGTTACGTTCAACCTAAACCAGCTGTAAGCCCCCACGGCTTATAACTTTTAAGTTCACGCTTGACTTCCCAAGGGTAGCGTTATGTTGCAAGACACCTCCGCTCAGCCTGCTTCGCCAGGTAACTCCAATGCCGATGCCCTGAAGCAGATGGGCTTCGACCACCTCATTCACAACTTCGACTTCCTCGGTTGGATTGTGTTCGTGGTGCTGGTCGCGATGTCCGTGCTCTCGTGGTACTTCATCGTCGCCAACTTCATCCGTAACAGCCTGGTGCGTTCGCGCGCCGACAAGGTGATCCAGGGCTTCTGGAACACCGCGTCGACCCAGGAAGCCATCCGTATGCTCGAAGAGCAGCCGAAGGGCGAACCGTTCTCGAAGATCGCACTCGACGCCGCTTCGGCCGTTGCGCATCACCAGGCTGCTGCCGGTGGTCGTCTCGCCGAGACCCTGTCGCGTTCGGAATTCATCGACCGCGCCCTTCGCCAGGCCGTGGCTCGCGAGAGCCTGCGTCTCGAAGGCGGCCTGACCCTGCTCGCCACGGTCGGTTCGTCGGCCCCGTTCATCGGTCTGCTCGGTACGGTGTGGGGTATTTACCACGCGCTGATCGGCATCGCCGCTTCGGGTTCGGCTTCGATGGATAAGGTCGCTGGCCCGGTGGGTGAAGCTCTGATCATGACCGCGTTCGGTCTGTTCACCGCTATCCCGGCCGTGCTTGCGTACAACTTCTTCATGCGCTCGAACCGCCTGACCTACGCCCAGTTCGACGAATTCGCGCACGACCTGCACGACTTCTTCGCCACCGGCGCCCGTGTCGAAGGCACGAAGTAATCCGCTAGAGGAATTGACCCATGGCTATGAGCAGCGGGGGCAACTCCGGTGGGCCGATGTCGGAAATCAACGTCACGCCGCTAGTCGACGTGATGCTGGTTCTCCTGATCATCTTCATGATCACGGCACCGCTGATGTCCCATAAGGTCCAGATCGATCTGCCGAAGGCTAATCCGAACGTTAAGGATGACACCCCGGTGGAGCCGATGGATCTCGCGGTCAAGCCGGACGGTACGTACTTCCTCAATGACAACGAAGTCACTGAGGCAGAGTTGAAGCAGCAGTTCGCCATCAGCGCCGCCAAATCCCCGCAGCCGGAACTTCAGATCCGTGCTGATCGCACCACCGAGTACAAGGTGGTGAAGAAGATCCTTGGCGATGCCAAGGAAGCGGGTATGGTCCACGTCGGCTTCATGTCGACTGGCAAGGAGTAACGAACATGGCTTTCAGCTCTGGTAACTCTGGTGGCCCGATGTCGGACATCAACGTCACGCCGCTCGTCGACGTGATGCTGGTGCTCCTGATCATTTTCATGATCACGGCTCCGATGCTGTCGCATAAGATCAAGATCGATCTGCCGCAGCCGAATCCGAACATCGTCAACCCAGAAAATCCGCCGGATCCGATCCGTCTGCAGATTCGCCAGGATGGCTCGCTGTACTGGAACGACACGCCGGTCGACGAACTGGGCCTTCGCGCCCAGATCGCGGTGGTCGCCCAGCAGTCGAACCAGCCGGAACTGCAGATCGATGCGGACGATTCGGTTCAGTACGAGGTCGTGGCTCGCGTGCTTTCTGACGCGAAGGGCCAGGGCCTGACCAAGATCGGCTTCGTTAACGCGCAGTAACCGATCAGGTCTGTCCGGTAAGACGAAAAACCCCGCCTCACGGCGGGGTTTTTTTATGCACCGTGCCCAATGTAGGAGCTCACCCTGTGAGCGACGCCGTTCGCGATAACGCAACAGGCCCTGACGCACCTACGCGAAAGATGTCGCCCACAGGGTGGGCTCCTACTTCAGGATATCGAGATACGCGCGAACGGTATTGGCGAGGCCCTGGTAAAGCGCCTCGCCGATCAACGCGTGGCCGATCGACACCTCGGCCAATCCAGGAATTGCAGCCTTGAACGTACCAAGGTTCGCCTGGCTCAGATCATGCCCGGCATTCACGGCAAGCCCGGCCTGTTGCGCACGACGAGCCGTATCGGCGAACGATGCGAGTTCGGCACGTGCATCGCCTTCGTGGAACGCGTGCGCGTAAGGCCCGGTATACAGCTCGATACGTTCGATGCCGATCGCCTTCGCCTCGGCGAATCCTTCGCCACCGGCATCGACGAACACACTCACGCGGCAGCCGATTTCGCGGAACGCCGCGACCACAGGCTTCAGCGTTTCGATGTCCTTCGTCAGGTCGAAGCCATGGTCGGAGGTGATCTGCCCGTCGCCATCAGGCACGAGCGTGACCTGCGTAGGCTTCACCTCGCGGCATAGCTCGATCAGGCCCGGGTAGGCACCGCGGGCACCGGCGAACGGATTGCCCTCGATGTTGTATTCCACGCGCCCGCGCAACAAACCGGCCAGCGTACGAACGTCGGCGGGCGTCACATGGCGCATATCGGGGCGGGGGTGGACGGTAAGGCCGCCACAGCCTGCATCGATGCAGGTATTGGCCGCGGTGGCGAGATCCGGTTCGTTACCACCCCGGGAATTGCGCAGCACGGCGATCTTGTTCAGGTTAACGCTGAGTAGGGTCATCGACGGTCCAAAAAAATGCGCACGTCACCAAGCGCGACGTGCGCAATGACTGTCGTCCCAGCATAACGCGCCACCTCCCTGTGGCGCACTCCACGGCTCACACACACACGCCAACTAAGACACAACCCGGAGCGGAAAGGTTCAAAGCGGAAATGTGAAGACGTAAACAGAACGCGGCTCACCGCGCCATGCGACCGCCGCGACGAGCCCGGCTTCGAGTGGGACCGGCGCCACCTGCCAGCCCGCTGCCGGGCCCAGGTCGCCGTCGAAAGCCAGCGGTGCGAACTCGTCGCCGTCGGAGGCGAACGCCACCCGGTGCAAGCCGTACGACAGCCCGCCCCCGTGCGCCTTCAGCACCGCCTCCTTGGCCGTCCACAGGGTGAGAAACCCGTTGAGCACGTCCGCTTCGCCAAGGCTTGCCAGCCAGGCCGCTTCCGCCGGCGCGAAGAACCGGCGAGCGAGTTCCAGCGCCCTGGCCCGGGGCCGGATCCGCTCCACGTCCACACCCACCTCGAAGCCAGCCGACCCCCGGCCCACGGCAAACAGCGCCGTGTCCTGGCTGTGCGACCAGCTGAAGCCCAGCGTGCCGGCCGCCCCCGGAAAATGCGGCTTGCCGTGTTCGCCGCGAGCCACCTCGGGCGCATCGGGTCCGGCATACGCCGAGAGCAAAGCACGGAACGGCGCCGCCTCGGCGGCATCGGTGGACCAGGGCAACCGCCAGACATGAATCTCGGCGTGGGAAAGGTGGGGGACGGCGAAGGACATTCCCCCATGCTAGCCTGAGCCCGTGTCGGACAGGGACCCCCACTCGTGATCGCAGGCTGGCTCTTGCTGCTGGTGGCCTTGCTGTACGTCGGCCTTTTGTTCGGGATCGCGTACCTTGGCGACCGCCGCCCACTCTACCCTCGCCAGCCGCGCCTGCGCCCGCTGGTGTACAGCCTTGCGCTCGCGGTGTACTGCTCGTCGTGGACGTTCTACGGCGCGGTGGGCACCGCCGCACGCTCCGGCCTGGCCTACCTGCCGATCTATCTCGGCCCGCTGTTGTTGTTCGTGCTCGGGTTCGGCCTGCTCGAGCGCCTCGTGCTGGTCGCCCGCGAGCGCAACATTACTTCAATCGCCGATTTCATCGCCGCACGCTTCGGTAAGTCACACGGCCTGGCGGCGCTCGTCGCCATCATCGCCGTCGTGGCCATCATTCCGTACATCGCCCTGCAGTTCAAAGCCGTGGCCATGTCGTTCAGCGTGCTCGGCGATGGCTCCAGCTGGTGGTTCGGCGATACCGCGCTGTGGTGCGCCGCCCTCCTCGCCGTGTTCGCCATCCTATTCGGCACCCGCAACATCGATGCAACGGAACACCACCACGGCATGATGCTCGCGGTGGCCGTGGAATCGCTGGTGAAGCTGCTCGCGTTCGTTGCCATCGCGGTATACGCGTACCTGCACGGCCCGGGGCTGATCGAGACCGTCCGCGCACCGGTGTTGCAGATCGAACAAGGCAGCGTGCCACCCGGCTTTGTCGCGCAGACCTTGCTCGCCTTCTGCGCCATGTTCTGCCTGCCGCGCCAGTTCCAGATCGGCGTCGTGGAATGCGAAGACCCCCGCGACCTGCGCAAGGCGCGCTGGCTGTTCCCTATCTACATGGTGCTGATCTCGGTCGGTGTGCTCCCGATCGTCAGCGCCGGGCTGGGCCTGCCCTCGGTCACGACACGTCACGTGGATGCCTGGGTGTTGAACCTGCCGATCGCCCTGGGTGATCACGCCATGGCGCTGATTGCCTTCATTGGCGGTTTCTCCGCCGCGACAGGCATGGTGATCGTCGCGGCCGTGGCGCTCGCGACGATGATCAGCAACGACCTGGTGATGCCGGCATTGCTGCGGATCCGCCGGTTAGGCCTCGAGCAACGCGGCGATGTCTCGCACCTCGTGCTCGCCATCCGGCGTATCGCGATCATCGGCCTGGCCGCCATGGCCTACCTGTACTACCGCGTCATCGCCGATGCGGAGAATCTCGCGGCGACCGGCCTGCTCTCTTTCGCCGCCGTTGCGCAGTTCGCGCCGGCCATCGTCTCGGCGTTGTACTGGCGTGGTGCGAGCCGCGTCGGTGTGTACGTTGGTCTGATCGCGGGCTTCGCGACATGGGCATACACACTGCTCCTTCCGGCGATGACGCGTGCGGGCTGGATCGCCAGCGCCTGGATGGACCAGGGACCGTTCGGGCTGGGCTGGCTGAAGCCCAACGAGCTCTTCCACCTCAGCGGCTGGGAGCCGGTAACCCACGGCACCTTCTGGTCGCTGCTGATCAATGTGTCGTGCCTCGTCTTCATCTCGCTGCGCTTCCGTCCCAGTGTGGCCGAACGCCTGCACGCGGCGTTGTTCGTCGATCCGTTCGTTCGCAGCGTGAGCGGCGCGGGCGACTGGCGCGGCCGCGTGACCGTGCGCGACCTCGGGACCATCGCCGGGCGCATCGTCGGTGACCGCGTTACCCAGCGTGCGTTCCACGAGTATGGCCAGCGCCACGGCGTGACGCTCTCCCCTACCGATTCCGCCGATCGCCCGTTGATCCAGTTCACGGAGCGCTTACTGGCGAGCGCGGTTGGTGCGGCGAGTGCGCGGCGCATCCTCATGGGCGCCTTGAGCGGCACCGGTCTCGATATCGCCGAAGCCATGGCCTTGATGGATGAAGCCTCGCAGGAGCTGCGCTTCAATCGTGAGCTTCTCTCCACCACGCTCGAGAACGTCTCCCAGGGTATCAGCGTGGTGGATGGCGATATGCGCCTGGTGGCATGGAATCGCCGCTACCTCGAGCTGTTCGATTACCCGGAAGGCATGGTGTACGTCGGCCTGCCGGTTGCCGACCTCATTCGCTGGAATGCCGAGCACGGTGAATGCGGGCCGGGTGAAGTGGATGAGCATGTTGGCAAGCGCATTCGCTACATGCGTGCAGGTTCACCGCACTTGTTCCAGCGTGTTCGCCCCGATGGCACCGTGATCGAAATGCGTGGGCGCGCGTTGCCGGGTGGCGGCTTCGTCACGACCTTTACCGACGTCACGGCGTACAAGCACGCCGAGCTCGCGCTGATCGATGCGAACGAAACGCTGGAGCAGCGCGTGGCGGATCGCACGGCCGAGCTCTCCGAGGCACTCGATGCCACGGCCATCGCGCGACGAGAAGCCGAAGCTGCGAACGCGTCGAAAACACGTTTTCTCGCAGCGGCGAGCCACGACTTGCTGCAGCCACTCAACGCCGCGCGTTTGTTTACCTCCGCCTTACGGCAGCACCCTGGCCTGGACGGCGAAGCGACGCAGCTCGCCGAGCGCATCGATGCTTCCTTCCGTGCGGCTGAGGATCTGCTCGATGCACTACTCGATGTCTCGCGTCTTGATGCAGGTAGCTATCGACCAGAGCTTGCACCGTTTGCGCTCGCCGACCTGTTCGACTCATTGCGCCAACAGTTCGCCGTTGTCGCCGAGCAACGTGGGCTCAGCCTTCATGTCGTGCCGACCACCGTTGCCGTTCGCTCGGATGCCCAGCTCCTTCGTCGCATCGTCGCGAACTTCCTTTCCAATGCGTTGCGCTATACCCGTTCCGGTGGCGTCGTATTGGGCGCCCGTCGTGATGGGAAAGACATACGCATCGAGGTATGGGATAGCGGCCCTGGCATCGCGACCGAACAGCAGGCGCGCATCTTCGGGGAGTTCCAGCGGATCGACAGGCCGTCGCCATGGGGCGAAAAAGGCCTGGGCCTGGGCCTGTCGATTTGCGATCGCCTCTCGGGGATCCTCGGCCACCGCTTGGGCCTGCAGTCGCGCGTGGGCCACGGCAGCTGCTTCAGTATCAGCGTGCCGCGTGCCGAAGCCACCGCGCGCAAGCGCGTCGCCGCCGTGGCCCGTCCGGGTGGCGAGCAGTTACCACTCACCGTGCTCTGCCTCGACAACGACGAGTCCATCCTGGATGGCATGAAGGCGCTGCTCGGTCGTTGGGGCGTCGATTGCCGCGTCGCCACCGATGTCGGTGAAGCGCTGGCAGTCCTGCGCGATACACGTGTCGATCTGATTCTTGCCGATTACCACCTGACGGAAGAGATGGATGGCCTCGTCGCCCTGCAGATCATGGGCACGCAGGTTTCGCCCATGCCACCGGCGGCGATGGTGACGGCGGATGGCAGTACGGAGTTGAAGCAGCGCGCGAGAGAGATGGGCTATCCACTGCTGCATAAGCCGGTGAAGCCGGCGGCGCTGAGGGCGATGCTTGTCGCGCTGGCGAAACGCACGGGCACACACGCTGCATAGTGACGATGTAGGAGCGCGCTTGCGCGCGATCGCGCGCAAGCGGGATCCTACATGGGCTTATTCTTCTTCTGTCGCGCCGGGGATGGTTTCTTTTTCTACGTCGAGGTGCGACGCAGCGAGCGCTACCTGCGTGCGGTTGGATACACCGAGCTTGCGCATGATCGCGGTCATGTGCGCCTTGACCGTGGCTTCGGAGACACCAAGATCGTAAGCGATCTGCTTGTTGAGCAAGCCTTCGGCAATCATGTTCAGCACGCGGAACTGCTGCGGCGTGAGCGATGCAACGCGCGCGGCCACATCCGCCTCATCGGGCTTGAGTTCCACTGTGCCGCCCATCAGCTGATGCGGCAACCACACATCGCCATCGAGCACCGTGCGCACCGCCTGCACGATGTCATCCACCGCAGCCGATTTCGGGATGTACGCCGAGGCACCGTGTGCGAGTGCGCGCCGAGCCACCTGCGCCTCCTCATGCCCCGAGACGACGATGGTCGGCAAACCGGGATACTGCCCACGGATGTGGGCGAGCGCGGAGTACCCGCGCGCGCCCGGCATGTGCAGGTCCATCAGCAGAAGATCCGCTTCCGGCATCGTTTCGATGAGCGCGAAAAGCGCAGGCACACTGTCGGCCGTATGCACGGTGGCATCCGGCAGGGCCGCTACGACCGCACGCTGCAAGGCGTCACGGAATAGCGGGTGGTCATCGGCGATGAGGACGTCGCTCACTTGATCAGTCTTTCTTCCACGAGGTTCTTCACCACGCCCGGATCGGCCAGCGTCGATACATCGCCCAGCTGGTCGGGCGCGTTCTCAGCGATCTTGCGCAGGATGCGGCGCATGATCTTCCCCGAGCGCGTCTTGGGCAGGCCCGGTGCCCACTGCAGGTGATCCGGTGCGGCGATCGGGCCGATCTCCTTGCGCACGCCGGCGATCAGCTCCTTCTTCAGTTCATCGCTGCCCGCCTCGCCCGCGTTGAGCGTGACGAACGCATAGATGCCCTGGCCCTTGATATCGTGATGGCAGCCGACGACCGCGGCTTCGGCGACTTTCGGGTGTGCAACCAGCGCGCTTTCCACTTCGGCCGTACCAATACGGTGGCCAGAGACATTGATGACGTCATCCACGCGGCCCGTGATCCAGTAGTAGCCATCTTCGTCGCGGCGAGCGCCGTCGCCGGTGAAGTAGTTACCCGGGTACGTCTTGAAATACGTGTCGATAAAGCGCTGGTGATCGCCATACACCGTGCGCATCTGGCCCGGCCAGGAATCGGTGATCACCAGGTTGCCGCTGCACGCGCCTTCCTGCACCTTGCCCTCGGCATCGACGATGGCCGGCTTGATGCCGAAGAACGGCAGCGTGGCCGAACCCGGCTTCAGGTCGATGGCGCCGGGCAACGGTGTGATCAGGAAGCCGCCGGTCTCGGTCTGCCACCAGGTATCGACGATGGGGCAACGCTCTTCGCCCACCACGCGGTAGTACCAGTTCCAGGCCTCGGGGTTGATCGGTTCGCCCACGGTGCCCAGGATGCGCAGGCTCTTGCGCGAGGTCTTCTGCACCGGTGCATCGCCCTCGCGCATCAGCGCGCGGATGGCGGTGGGCGCCGTGTAGAACAGCGTCACCTTGTGCTTATCCACCACCTGCCAGAAGCGGCTGAAATCCGGGTAGTTCGGCACGCCATCGAACATGACCACCGTGGCGCCGTTGGCCAGCGGGCCATACACCACGTAGCTGTGGCCGGTGATCCAGCCCACGTCGGCCGTGCACCAGTAGATGTCATCCTCGCGCAGGTCGAAGGTGAGCTCGTGGGTCAGGCTGGTGTAGACCAGGTAACCGCCGCTGGTATGCAGCACGCCCTTGGGCAGGCCGGTGGAGCCGGAAGTGTACAGGGTGAACAGCGGATCCTCCGCGTTCATCGGCTCGGCCGGGCAATCGGTGGATTGCCCTTCCATCAGCGTGTGGTACCAGCGATCGCGTGGCGACTGGAAATGCACCGCACCGCCGGTGCGGCGCACCACGATCACGGTCTCCACGCTGTTGGTGTTCGGGCGTGTCAGTGATTCATCCACGTTGGCCTTCAACGGGATCTTCTTGCCGCCGCGGCAGCCTTCATCGGCCGTCACGATCAGCTTGGCCTTCGAGTCCGCGATGCGGCTGGCCAGGGAATCGGGCGAGAAGCCGCCGAACACCACCGAGTGGATGGCGCCGATGCGCGCACAGGCCAGCATGGCCACCGCGGCTTCCGGGATCATGGGCAGGTAGATGACCACGCGGTCACCCTTCACCACGCCCAGGTTCTTCAGGGTGTTGGCAAACTGGCACACCTCCGCGTGGAGCTGGCGGTAGGTCAGGGTGCGCGTCTCGTTGGGGTCATCCCCTTCGAAGATGATGGCGGTCTTGTCGCCGCGCTTCTCCAGGTGGCGGTCCAGGCAGTTCGCGGCCACGTTGAGCTGGCCATCCTCGAACCAGCGGATATGCAGGTCCGCGGGGTCGTACGAGACGTTCTTGATCTTCGTGGGCGGGGTGATCCAGTCCAGCCGCTCACTCATCTTCTTCCAGAAACCCTCCGGATCCTGGACCGATTCCGCGTACATACGCTGGTAATCGTCCTTACGGACACGCGCCTTTTCGGCGAAGGCGGGGTCAACCGGGTGGATCTCGGACATGCTGGCTCCTGCGTAACCATGGTTCGTGGGGCGTGGGCCCTGAGTGTAACGTCGCGGCGCAGCATCCGGATGCGGCGCACTTACGACTTTGGTCGAGGTTCGACCTTTGGCGAATGGATGCCGGGCCCCCTGTGCCACATGCTCGGCTCGCCAAGGGTTGGGGAGACCATTGATGAAGACCACGCATTCCGGTGGCCGTAAGGCCATCGCCTTCAGCGTTGCCTGTGCCCTCATGCTGCCGCTCGCAGCCATGCCGGACCTCGCGCACGCCCAGTCGAAAACGAAGAAGACCACTAGCCGCGAGGCGCAGCTGGAGCAGCGCGTGAACCAGCTGGAACAACAGCTGGCCGAGCTGAAGGCCATGATCCAGGAACAGAAGACGGCGACGACGGAGGCCACCACCACGGCCCAGGCGGCGCAGACCCAGTCGCAGGCGACCGAGGAGAAGGTCACCAAGGTCGAAAAGACCGTGGCGGCCGTACCGACCAAGCCCGCCTTCACCACCGGGACCACGCCGGGCGTCTCGCTGGCCCTGCACGGCTTCATCAACGTCAGCGGCTTCAAGCAGGATGGCAACTACCAGTACGGCAATGGCCAGAACGCGGAATACCCGCTGCCGGGGTCCAGCGGCAAGGCCAATTCCATCACCGGTGTGGACGTGCGCAACACCCGCTTCTGGCTGGATTTCACCGGCGCGAAGTTCAACGAGAACTGGTCGGGCTCCGGCCGTATCGAAATGGACTTCTTCGGCGGCTTCAACGGCACCGGTGCTTATGCAGGCTCACAGCCTGAGCAGCGCCTGCGCCAGGCCTACATGGATATCAGCAACGCCGATTCGGGCACCACGTTCCGCATCGGCCAGATGTGGCAGCTGCTGTTCCCTCTGGATTACGTCCCGCAGTCGCTCTCGCACATCGCATTCCCGCTGGGCTACGGCACCGGCCTGATCGGCTGGCGCTACCCGGGCATCGTGTGGATGCAGGACCTGAACAAGGGCTCCGAAGGCACCAAGTGGCGCTTCGACCTGGGTGCGTACGAGGGCAGCTGGAATGGCCCGGGTGCCACGACCAACTTCCTGACCGCCGGCAATGCGGGCTTCAAGCCGCAGATCCAGGCGCGCATCACCGCCAAGGGCAAGGACTGGCAGGCGTTCCTGGGCGCGCACTACAGCCGCGTCGACCTGCACGGTGTGGACGGCAACACGGTCACGCCGATCAAATCCAACATCAAGAGCACCGCCGTGGAACTTGGCGGTATGTGGACCCCGGGCAGCTTCATCCTGAAGGGCGCCCTCTACACCGGCAACGCCATCGGCCAGATGTTCGGCGACCTCTCGCAGTTCGGCGATATCAAGGACAAGGGCGCCTGGCTGCAGGCCGGCTACAAGTTCGACAAGCACTGGACCCTGTTCGCGTTCGGCTCGGTCAGCAAGCCGGACAAGGATGATGTGCTGCGCTGGCGCGCCGCGAACACGGCGGGCCTGCTGAAGGGCACGCAGCAAGCACTCAGCCTGCAGTACAGCACCGGGCCGTTCGACTTCAGTGGCGAGTGGATCCATTCCAAGATCAACTCCACCACCACCAATGGCCTCGGTCGCCAGGCGGATTCCGGCAACGAGTACACCCTCAACGCGATGTACAAGTTCTGACGGAGAGCAGCATGGCCACCACCGCACACGGCATGCGTGCCGACGGCAGCATCGGTACCAGTCACAAACGCGTGATCTTCGCGTCCAGCCTGGGCACCGTTTTCGAATGGTATGACTTCTATCTCTACGGCTCGCTTGCTGCCACCATCGGCAAGCAGTTCTTCACCGGCCTGAACGACACCAGCCAGTTCATCTTCGCGCTGCTGGCGTTCGCGGCGGGGTTTGCGGTGCGCCCGTTCGGTGCCATCGTGTTTGGCCGCATCGGCGATCTGATCGGTCGCAAGTACACGTTCCTTGTCACCATCATCATCATGGGTACCTCCACGTTCCTTGTGGGTGTGCTCCCCGGATACACGACGATAGGCGTGGCCGCACCCGTGCTGTTGATCGTGTTGCGCCTGTTGCAGGGCCTGGCCCTGGGTGGTGAGTACGGTGGCGCAGCAACGTATGTGGCCGAGCATGCACCTGACGGCAAGCGCGGTCTCTATACGAGCTTCATCCAGATCACCGCGACGTTTGGCTTGTTCCTCTCGCTGCTGGTGATCCTGGGCACGCGCCTTGGCCTGGGCGCCGATACGTTCGATGCCTGGGGCTGGCGCATCCCGTTCCTCATCTCGGCCATCCTCGTCGGCGTGTCGGTGTACATCCGCATGCAGCTGCACGAATCGCCGGTGTTCCAGCAGATGAAGGCGGAGGGCAAGCACTCCAAGGCGCCGCTTACCGAGGCGTTCGGCCAGTGGAAGAACCTCCGCCTGGTGATCCTGGCCCTGCTCGGCGCCACCGCCGGCCAGGCCGTCGTCTGGTACACGGGCCAGTTCTACTCGCTGTACTTCCTGACCCAGAGCCTGAAGATCGATGCCACCACGGCGAACCTCCTGATCGCCGCCGCCTTGTTCATCGGTACGCCGTTCTTCGTGTTCTTCGGCTGGCTCTCTGACCGCGTTGGTCGCAAGCCGGTGGTGCTCGCCGGTTGCCTGATCGCCGCGCTCACCATGTTCCCGATCTTCAAGGGCCTCACCCACTTCGGTAACCCGGCCATTGAAGCAGCCGCCGCCAACGCTCCGGTCGTCGTCACCGCCGACCCGAACGCGTGCAGCTTCCAGTTCGATCCGGTGGGCAAGCACACGTTCACCAGCTCGTGCGACGTAGCCAAGAGCGTGCTGGCCAAGAAGGGCATTCCGTACAGCAACGCGGCCGCACCGGCCGGAACACTTGCGACGGTGAAGATCGGCGATGAGGTGATCGAATCGTTCGAAGGCGCGGGGATGGACAAGGCCGCGTTCACTGCCGAGCAGAAGGGCTTCACCAGCAAGGTGGATGACCAGCTGAAGACCGCCGGCTACCCGGCCAAGGCGGATCCTGCGCAGTCCAACTACCCGATGCTGGTGGTGTTGCTCGCGATCCTGGTGCTCTACGTGACCATGGTCTATGGCCCGATCGCCGCGTGGCTGGTGGAGATGTTCCCGACGCGCATTCGCTACACGTCCATGAGCCTGCCGTACCACATTGGTAACGGGTGGTTTGGCGGCTTCGTACCGACCATTGGCTTCATGCTGGTGGCGTACAAGGGCGATATCTACTACGGGCTTTGGTACCCGGTGGTGGTGGCGTTGATGACGTTTGTGGTGGGGTTGTTCTTTGTGCGGGAGACGAAGGACGTTCCTCTGGAGCATTGAGATCCACGCCGCGAAAACCCCCCAACAAAAAGGGCCCGCCGGATAAACCGGCGGGCCCTTCTCATTCCACAAGGCTAACGCTTAGAACGCCACGCGCACACCCGCAGTCACGCCATACGCCGAGCGACCCGAACCTTCTTCAGCGGTCAGGCCGCCATAGAGGTAGGTGCTCTTCGCCAGGCGCATCGTGCCGTTCGCATTCACCTGCACGAAGCCGCGACCCACACCCGGTGCGGCGGTGTCGAAGCGCTGGCCGGCCATGGTGTTGTTCACGGTCGGGTCGAGCAGGTTGCCGGTGTCGGCGCCCACGGCGACGCCGGCGCGCCAGGTCAGCGTGGTGGCCAGCGGATCGGCTGCCTTCGAACCCAGCGTCACGCCCGCGAGGACGCGCGTACCGGTTTCGGAGAGCTTGTCGAGCGACAGTGCGGCGACCGAGGTACCGCGTTCGGACGTCGCATCACGCTCCACCTTCTGCCACACCGCGCTCACGTATGGCTCGATGCGGTTACCGGCGGCGGTCTGCATGGGCATGCGCAGGGTCGCGCTGGCCATGGTGTCCTTGCCCGAGGTACGCGTATCCAGCGTGCCGTTGCCCATCGGATCGGCGCGACGCGTCGACCAGTCTGTGGTGCCACGTGCCGCCATGCCATCGAGCACGAAAGCGCCGAGCGACTGCTGGGCGTACACGATGCCCGAGTTACCGCGGATCGAACCCGAACCGCCGTGGGCGATCACGTTGGTGTCGTGGTGCGTCGCAGCCACGCCGATCACCGTGCCATTCGAGGCGAAGAGATCCACGCCGGCCGTCGTGCGGTCGGTGCCGGTCTCGAAGCCGCTGCCCTGGCCATCGGCGATGGAGCGGTTGCCGTCGCGGGTGACGTTCGCCCATGCGTTGTGTGCCGTGTCGGTCGCCTGCACGTCGGTGCCCAGGTGGTCGCTCACGTCGCGCTGCATGCCCAGGCCCGCATTACGCGCGGCCGCGGCTTCATCGGCGTGCACTTCACCCGAAAGGCTCTTCACCATCGTGCCGACCTGGTTGGCGCCCAGTGCCGATACCGCGTACAGCAGCGTGCTCTGCGCGGCGGTGGCCGTGCCGGCATCCTGCGCCGTCACCGCACCATCCAGCGCGCCCGCGGCGGCCAGGCCATTGCGCTTGGCCGACGCACCGAGCAGCTGGGCGTACGACACCGGGGTCACACGCAGGTCGATGCTGTGACCACCGTCCACGCCATAGAACGCGAGGAAGCGTGTGTTCGCGGCAAGACCGTCGGTCGGCTGCGTGATGGAGGTGAAGTAGCCGGTGACGCCACCTTCCGCAGTGACGATGCGGTACGTGGTACCGAGCGCCGCCGTGTAGGTGTTGGTCGCGTTGCCGGTGATGCCGCGCAGCGTCGGGGCCAACGTGCCGTTGGCGACAAACTGGTTGCCGGCGCCGGTGACGAGCACGCGCGAGTAGTTACCCGCACCGTTGCCCGTGCCCTGGCCATCGATATCGACCTCGAGCGTTGCGCCGGCCTGCATGGTGACCGTGCCGTCCACCGTCAGCGTGCCCGGCGAGTTACCGGCCGCCAGGGTGCCTTCCACGTTCACCGGGCCGCTGATGTGGCCGGTGCCGCGCAGCGTACCGGCGGCATCCACCTGCACGAAGGCGCTGTTCAGGTCGCCGTTCGCGCTCAGGATGCCATCCTGCACGCAGGTGCCACTGCCGAGGTTGGCCGAACCGGTGAGGCTCAGCTTGCCCTTGCCCGACTTCACGAAGCAGGCATCGCCCGCAGCGGCCGCCAGGTTGCCTGAGAGCACCGTGGTGGTGCCGGCATCCACGTTCACGCCGGAGTTGCCGCTGATGATCACCTGCTGGCCGGTACCGAGCGTGGCCACCGTCTGCAGCGTGCCGCCCTGGAGCAGGATCTGGCCCGTGCCGAGCGACGAACCGGAGTCGATGCGGATGACACCGCCGTCGATCAGGGTGCCGCCGGTGAAGGTGTTGTTGCCGCTGACGATCAGCGTACCGCCGCCCAGCTTCACCAGGCCACCGCTGCCGCTCATGTCGCCCTGCTGGTTCAGGGTCACGCCATCGAGTGTGGTGATGCTGGCGCCGTTGGCACCGATCACGATATCGCGGTCGGTCGTCATCGTCTTGGTGACGGTGAGGTTGCCGCCGTTGATCGCGATGTTGTTCGAGGCCGCACCGAGGTTGGCATCGGACGAGATCTGCAGCGTACCGCCGTTGATCGTGTTGCCGCCCGTGTAGGTGTTGTTGCCACCCAGGATCAGGGTGCCATCGTTCACCGTGGTGCCGCCGCTGTGCGAGGCCACGCCGTCGATCTCGAGCGTGCCTTCGCCGTTCTTCACCAGGCCCGACACGCCGATGACGTTGCCGGTGGCGGTGACCTTGGTCGCCGCGTCGGTGTTGAACGTACCCGTGCCATCAAGCGTGATGTTGCGCGCGGTGGTGAAGCTACCCGTGGTGTGCAGCGTGCCGCCCATCAGGTCGATGCTGTTGGATGCCGCGCCGAGGTTCGCATCCGAACCCACCTGCAGCGTACCGTTGCCGATGAAGTTGCCGCCGGTGTACGTGTTGTTGCCGGTGAGTACCATGGTGCCGTTCAGCACATACGTGCCGCCCGTCTGCGATGCCACGCCGTCAACTTCAAGGGTACCGGCGCCGCCCTGGGCGAGCACGCCGCTGCCGGAAACCGTGCCGGACGTGACCATGCGGGTGCCCGCGTCAGTCGCGATCAGGCCATTTCCATCAAGTACGAGGTCACGGGTGGAATTGACGTCGCCCGTGGTGTGCAGGATGCCGCCGTTGAAGACGAGGTTGCCGCCGTTGCCGAGGTTGTTGTCGCTGGCAATCTGCAGGGTACCGTCATTGATCCAGGTATCGCCGGTGTAGCTGTTGGCTTGGTCGAGCACCAGGGTGCCGTCGCCGCTCTTCACCACCGGGCCAAGGCCGAGGATCTCGCCGCTGCTCGTGGTCGTCGTGTTGCTGTCCACATCGAAGTTGATACCGCCGAGCAGAGCGACCTGCTTTGTGGTGTCGACATCACCCGTGGTGTGCAGCGTACCGCCGGCCACGATCAGGCCATTACCCAGCGCCGAGCCGAGGGCGTTCCCGCTGTTCACTTCAAGGGTCGTGCCGCTGTTGATAACGGTCGAACCCATGTAGCCGTTGTTGCCGTTGAGCACGAGCGTGCCGTCGTTGACCACGACGCCACCGGTCTGGTTGGCGTCGCCATCGATGCGCAGCGTGCCGTCGCCATTCTTGTAGATGGTGCCGTCGCCCGACACGTTACCGGTCGTTGCGAACGTGGTACCGGAGTCGGTGGTGAAGTGGCCGCCGTCCACCGACAGCGCGATGTTGCGTGCGGAATCGACATCGCCGGTCGAGTGCAGCGTGCCGCCGTTCAACGTGACGCTGCCTGCGGCATCGCCCAGGTTGCCATCGTTGGCGATCTGCACGGTGCCGCCATTGGCAACCGTGGTGCCACCGGCGTACGTGTTGGTGCCATTGAGTACGAGCGTACCCATGCCCGCCTCATACACGCTGCCCGTGCCATCGACCGTGCCGTTGAGCGTCAGCGATTCGCCGCCGTCGTTCACGAACACGCCGCCGTTACCGGTTACGTGGACATCGCGCGACGTGGTCACCGAGTCGGTCGTATAGAGCGCGCCACCATTGAGCGAGAGATCGCCCGAAGCAGCACCCAGGTTGGCGTCGCTCGAAATCTGCAGGCCCGCGCCGCTGTTTACGACGGTGCCACCGGTGTAGGTGTTTGCCGTGGAGCCGAGCACCAGTACGCCGCTATCGACGACGGTCTTGCCATCCTGGGTCAGTGCGCCGGTTTGGTCGAGGATGCCCGAACCGCTCTTGATGAAGTCACCATTGCCCGAGACACCGCCGGCGTTATCAAACGTGGTGTTTGCCGCGGTATTGATCGTGCCCGAGCCCGCCACTTCAGTGGCGCGGGTGGACGACATATCGGTGGTCGTGGCGAGCGTGCCGTCGTTGAGGGTAAGGCCGCCGGTGCCGAGCGCGCCGTCGTTGTTGATCGCGACGGTGCCGCCGTTGCTCACGGTCGTGCCGCCACCGTAGGTGTTGGTGCCGGTGAGCACTTCCGTGCCGCCGCTAACGTTCACGCCACCGGTGCCACCGATCGTACCGGTGAACGTATCGTGCGCGTCGGTCAGGTTCAGGTCGTTGCCGCCCAGGAGCACGCTGCCGTTGCCTGCCAGCGAGGTACCCGTGGTGTCATGGGTCGCGGCCGAGGTATCGAGCGTCGCGCCGGTATCGACAGTGATGTCGCCCGTGCCGATCGTGCCCGCGCCATCCAGGGCAAGCGTGCCGCTATTGACGGTGGTGTTGCCGGTGTAGGTGTTGGCTTGGTCGATCGTGACCGTGCCGGTGCCCCTCTTCACGACATCGCCGGTGCCACTGATCGTGCCGTCGAACGTGCCATCGGTGTTCTGGTTGAAGGCGACGGTGCCGCTGTTATCGATGGCACCGGTAAGGCTGCCGGTATCGCCCTGCAGCGTGCCCTGGTCGACATCGATGCCGCCGGTGAGCGTGGTCGGACCGGTAAGGACCAGCGTGCCGTCGCCGGTCTTGGTCAGGGTGCCGTTGCCGTCGAGGCCGCCGGTGAAGGTCACGTCACCGTTGCTGGTATCGACTGTACCGCCGCCGCTACGCACGGTGACGTCCTGGCCCTTCGTCACATCCGTCGTGGGCTTGAAGGTGCCGTCGTTGAACAGGATGGAGTACTCGTAATTGAGTTCCGGATCGACCTCGGTATACGTGTTGCCACCGATCATCGGCACGCCGTTCAGGTCGGCGCCGGTGATCGTGAGCGTGTTGGTCAACACTGGTGCCCAGGGGCTCCACGACACGGACGGGTTTGCAATCGGCACGTAGGTGTACGTGTAGGTGCCCGGCAAAAGGTCGCTGAACGACACACCCTGCCAGGTCTGTACGGGGCCTTCGCCCGTCTCGTTATCGGGGGTGAGCGTGCTGCCGTTGATGGAGTCGGCGTAGAAGTTGTTGACGCCGTCCTCGAGGCCGTCAGGCGTCGACGTGGCGCGCTGGCTGAAATCGACCAGCTCGCTGTAGCCGTTCGGGCCGGTCAGCTGGAATTGACCCTCAAAGCCAGTCGCCTCGGTCGGCGCATGATACGTGCCGTACCAGAACGTAAGGTTGCCGCTTCCGTTGTTGGTGTAGCCCACCGAGATGGTATGCGCGTTCGCGAACGGCAAACCGCACAGTGCGAGCGCGGCACCCAGTGCTACGCGCTTCAGCGTGGTCGATGCAAACGAACCGCCGGCGGCAGAACGGCCACCCTTGGCGGCGGAGCGAGCGTGCTCGGAAACGACAACAAGCTGGCCGATCGTCTTGTTCCAGACGATGCGAAAAATTCTATTCATGGGAAATGCAAAGTCCTGTCAGTGGTGGGCGCCCCCCCTGTCGATCGCTCTGGTCCTCCCTGATCGATGACAGCTGCCCTTGGTCGGGAGCGGGGGCCTATCAGCAAGTTGCGTGCCATGCCTTGTGAAGATTGCGTTACAACTGCTTAGGCAGTGGAAGCCATGGCAGCGGGTGACGAGGCAGGTCGTTATGTGACGTAGTTCACATTCGTGATGACCGAATATGAGTAGGAATTTTCGGCAATAGATCAAGGAATGGCCGAATCTCACACCTCGAAACGGCCGATAGTTCGTGATTGGGATCAGATTTCGAACAAAAGAGACCCTTTCGCCAGGTCGCGCGCCCTGAGATTCGGATGGTATACATTTGTACGATGACCCAGCCGATCCCCATGATCCGCCCCCACAAGGGCCGCGGCGCCGCCTCCAACCCGGAGGGCCGGTTCGAATCCACCCGGTACCAGGCCGAAGACGACGGCTGGCACCGCGAGGAAGATGATCGTCGCCCGGCTACCACCGTGAGCCAGGAAGTCGCCCGCAGCGTCGTGTCACGAAATGACTCGCCGGATGTAGGCTTCGATCAGGCGATCAACCCGTACCGGGGTTGCGAGCACGGGTGCATCTACTGCTACGCCCGCCCCTCCCACGGCTACCTAAACCTCTCGGCTGGCCTGGACTTCGAGACGAAGCTGTTCGCCAAGACCAACCTGGCCGAGATCCTCCGCGACGAGCTGGCCAAGAAGAACTACACCTGCAAGCCGATCAATATCGGCAGTAACACGGATCCCTACCAGCCGATCGAGAAAAGCTGGCGCCTCACCCGTGCCGCGCTGGCGCTGCTGAATGAGTGCAACCACCCGTGCACCATCGTCACCAAGAACGCGCTGATCGAACGCGATATCGACATCCTCGCGCCCATGGCCGAGCGCAACCTGATCCAGGTGTTCATCTCGATCAACTCTCTGGACAACAAGCTCGCGTCAAAGCTGGAGCCACGCGCGTCGGCGCCGCACCGGCGGTTGCAGGCGGTGAAGACGCTGCATGATGCTGGCGTGCCGATCGGTGTGCTAGTTGCGCCGATCATTCCGGCGCTCAATGAGAAGGATGTGGAGGGGATTATCGAGCGTGCTGCGGCGAATGGAGCCAATTCGATTGGCTACACCTGCGTGCGCCTGCCGCATGAGCTAAAGCAGCTTTTCCGCGAATGGCTGGACCTCCACTACCCCGACCGCGCCGCGCACATCATCAGCCTGATCCAGCAGATGAATGGCGGGAAGGACTACGACTCGAACTTCGCCACGCGCATGCGCGGGCAGGGGATCTTTGCGGACATCATCCGTAAGCGGGTGCAGGTGGCTTCGCGCAAGGCGGGGCTGCATCGGGCTTGGGATACGGTGTTGGATACGTCGCAGTTCGTGCCGCCGCGGATTCATTCGCCGCAAGGGGAACTTTTCTAGAATGCTGAGGCGTCGAGTCTTACGAGGCAATCCGTCTGCACTTGCGCCGCATCATCCGAACGAGCTAGGTGTCGGTCTGAAGGTTGGTGTCCTGGTCATGCCTGTCAACTCGACGACGCATGGATGCATATCCGCTTGCGACGATCAGCGCGCCCGAAGCGACTAGCAATGAAATGGAAAAGTCGTGGTGCTTTGCGAAGAATGCGTCGGCAACAAGAGGACCAACAATCAGTCCCGAACCATATGCCGTGCTCATCAGTGCCATCACGTTGTAGCGCACCTGGTGTGAAACCCGTCGAGCAGCTGGGAGCACGATGGTAACGGTTCCCATGAATGCACCACCCACTAGAACGGCGCTAATGGCGTAGGTGGCGGCAGACGCGAAGAGTGCGGGAAGTCCAACGCCAATGCCCTGCACAAGGAGATTGATCGACAATGCGTACCGGGTACCAAGTCGGACATGCAGGGAATGCCACAGGAAGCTCGAAGGTATCGCCGCCACGCCGAAGAGAGCCCAAACGTGAACGGGGTTCACGGCGCCTAATGCACCGCGGACAAACAAAGGAAGGTATGTTGCAGTGATGCTTCCGCCAAAACCAGCAAGCATATAAAGCAAGGCAAGCTTACGTACGGTGAGAGGTACGGCATCAATCCATGTCGCAGCGATGGTTGTCCTGGATAGGCCATGCCTGCGGTGCGACCGTCCCATGAGGACAACAGAAATTATCGTCAGCACAATAGACATGGAAGTGATCACAAGCCAGATGAGCCCGCTATGCAAGCCAAGCGATCTACCAGCAGCAATCACTTCCGCCGAAAGTGCTGTGCCGACGCCGACTCCCGCGTACAACAACGGCGCACTGTGAGTGTCGCCCTGGTCGTGCAACAGCCAGAATGAAGCGGCAACCATCGCCACTGCGCTTGCCAGGCCGGCACCAGCGCGAACAAGAATCAACATGACGGGGCCGAGCGGCATAGCCAGCGCAAGACAAAAGATGACCGTTGCCACCAAGGCCGCGGTGCATTTGTGCCGAGCTCCAATAGAAGGAAACATGCCCGCAAACACCGCACCTATAAGGTAACCGGCATTATTCGCCGAAGCAGCCAACGATCCGGCGCTTACCGTCATCAGGCCCTCCTGCACCATCTGCGGATACAGGCCGGTAAACGCGAATCGGCCTATACCCATGCCTACCACCAACGCGAGCGCCGCCGGGAAGGCCGCACGTGGTTCTTTGATGCTCATCATGCGAGATCACGTCATTCCCAGGTGAGCCGATAGCCTAGGGAACGTGATCTGAAATGGAAGGTCGCATAGACGCCCAGCGGCTGATCATTCATGCACATCGTCCAGGTCCAATCATGAACAGCTGTTATGGGAGCAATGATTTACACCGACGTCGAAGTGGCGGACCGAAACGTCGCAGGTGGTTAGCTAAGCCTGCGCATTTATGATCAACCGACGATCGTGAAATCCGAATGGTATGAGGCTGCGGCGCTACGCAACATTCGTTGCTGTGGACGTCGTCCGCACCACCGCATACAACTACGAGGATACTTTCGTGAATCGCTTTTCGCGCACACGCACCAAGTTGTTCCTGAACGCTCGTTCGATCTCCGCCCTTCTTGCTCTCTCGTCACTCGCGCCCATGGTGGTGAATGCCGCTGATTCGGTGCCAGCCGAACATCACGAAGAGAAATCGCAGGCCAACCAACAGATAAGTGTCACGAAGATCAGCCCGGCCTATTGGCAGGTCACGTTCCACAATCCTCCGTTCAATATCTTCGGGCCCGAGTCGATCCCGCAGTTCGAAAAGGTCGTGGCGGCTATTGAAACCGACCCTCAGCTCAAGGTGGTTGTTTTCCAGAGCGACGTTCCAGGGTACTTCCTCACCCACTACAACTTTGTTCCGCCTCTTTCAGCATCGACGAGCCTGCCAAACGGACCGAGCCGCCTGCATCCGATCCCCGACATGCTGTCCCGTATAAGCCGCTCGCACGTGGTTTCCATCGCTAAACTACGTGGCCGAGTAACCGGTGTGGGCAGCGAACTTTCGCTTGCCAGCGACATGCGCTTCGCCGCGCGGGAAAACCTGCAGATCTCTCAGTGGGAAGTCGGCTCCGCGTTTGTTCCGGGCGGCGGCCCGATGGCTCGCCTTCCGCGCCTGATCGGCCGCGGTCGCGCGATGGAGGTACTGTTGAGTGCTGATAACTTCGACGGCGACACGGCAGAAAAGTACGGTTACGTGAACCGCGCTATGCCCGACGCACAGCTCGACGCCTTCGTCGACAAGCTTGCGCGTCGTATTGCGAGTTTCGACGGTGACACGTTGGCCGACGTGAAGCAAGCCGTCAACTACGCCACGCTGCCACCGGATTCGGAACTGTCTGCTGGGTGGGATCTGTTCATCCGCTCCGTGCAACGCCCCGAAGCCCAGTACCGTATCAACGCGCTGATGAAGCGCGGCCTCCAGACGGACCCGGAGGTGGAGCGAAACCTGAATCAGTACACCGAAGAAGTCGGCAAGCACTGAATCACTTTGCCAGGTTGTCCACGTCCCCCATTGACGCCGGTCATACCGCGTCAATGGGTGATTAAATAACGTGCAGCAAGCTACGAATCAGTGACCAGACTGCGTCGTAGGACGTCGAATGGTCTTCTTCATCCGCCACAATTGATAGCGCTCTTCGCCAGGTTTCACCAGGCCCATGAAATGCTCATTGAGCGCACTGGTTGTGAACAGGAGGTCGCCGTCCGGTGTCATCGAGATCGTGTCAGGCCAGTGAAGCGCGACGTCAGACGCCAGCAGCGTCATAGAGCTACCGGGGCGGTACTCGACAATGCCGTTACGCGTGAGGTCGGTGAGATATACATGGCCGCTCGCATCGGCGAGTATCCCATCGGTGTTTCCACCGACGTCGCCGAGATCGATCACGGCGGCAGAAAGCGCCACATCACTTGCATGTTCATCGCGCAGGAGATCTGCTGCCAGCGCGTAGGCATGTCGGCCGGTTGTCACCGCCCAGTAGAGTGTCTTGCCGTCTGCGGACAACGCAATGCCGTTGATCCCGACCTTCAAAGGATTGCCCGGGAGCACATCGTATCCATGGGCGACGAGCGTGACGCCGGGTTCTGGGCTTACATGGGTATCCTTATCGAGCGCGCGGCGTACGTGGCCTGATTGAAGGTCGACTACGATAATGCCAGGGTCACCGCCACGTACTCCGCTATCGGAGATGAAGGCCACCTTGCGCTTCTCGTCGACGGCGACGTCGTTGAGATAGCTGCCCTTGCGGTCAGCAACGGCATCCAGTGCCACGCGTTTCACCAGCTTGCCCGTTGCCGACTCGTAGACGACCAGCTTCTGTGCGCCCGCGGGGGCTTCGGATTCACCCGCAACAAAGCCCATATCCAACACCCACACCCACCCGTTGCGTTGGTCGACGTAAAAGCCGAGTACGCTGCGTAGGTGCGTAGCCGGATCGCCTGAGGCATCGTTCTCGCTACCGGAGGGGAAGGCTGTGAGGTGCGCGGAGCCCGAGGCTTGCGCGGTATCCAACAGGTTCAACGTCGCAGGCAATGCAGTGGTAATAAATCGCGGCGTGCTTGCGAATGCGCGTCCAGCCTTGTCGAAGTGCACGCCAGTAATCGGCGCATTAAGCGATACATCTGCTGGAGTGTCGGGACCCCAGGTGGCGCCATGGTAATCACGCCAGAGCACCGGCTTCGAGTAACTGGCCCCGGAATCGGCCCCCTGCGCGGCAAAAGTACAAATCACCGCGGCAAGCGCCGCAGTGCGGAACAAAATCTTCATGGTGATTCTCGAGTAAGGATGGCGGAATGCAACGGCGCGATGATCCCGCCGGCACCTTGACCCGAGTAGTGATGATCTCCGCTCAGTGGATGCGCGTAAACGCACAGCTGCTAGCTGGTATGGTGCTTCTCGCGACTTCGGTGCGAGCTGACCTTTGCCCTGTTTCCGCACTGGGCCATGTCGCACCAGCGGCGGCGACCGCCGCGCGAATGGTCATGAAACAGTAGCGTGCAGTCACTACCTGCGCACTGGCGAATACGCGACATATCGGGTTGCACAAGCAGAGCGGCGAGTGCCTCGGCAATTGGAACAAGGACGGCATCGGGCTCCTGTGTAGTACGGACCAGCTGCAACTCTGGCTGACCGCCGCGCTTCCATGCCAGCTGTTGGTGGATCTGGCCTAGTGCTAGCAGTCGGTTGAGTTCGGATGCATCGGCCCACCCGCCTTCAAGACGGCGCTCGACCAGCTTACGGGCGCTGTCGCGAAACCGGCGCGCGACGACCTTCAGTCCTAGCGTTGCCTTTACCGCGACATCCTGGTCAAGCGCTCCGGCTTGCTTGAGCCATGCCACCACAGCGGCATCGTCATTGAAGTAATCGCGCCTGCCTTCGCCCACGCCGTACGCGGAGTTTATGAAATCCAGGGCGAGGTTATCGCCGAGAAAGAGTGGGCTCTCGATGTGCTGGTCAGGATTCATGGGTGCGATCCGGGTGATGCGCTCATTGTAACCGTATATTGCGTCTTGACAGGTTACGCCGACAATGCGTAACCTTTAAAACGACAGATATAGGTTACATCGTGCTGGGCGCACCGCGCCCGCCTTCTTCATTGGAGCAAGTCATGAACCTCAAGACCCTGATCCTTGGTGCCGCGACCGCAGTAGCCGTTGCCGGAACTGCCGTGGGCGCCCCCGCGGCGAGTATTGCCACACCCGCCGTTACCTTCCACTACGTCAAGGTAGACGATGTAACGGTGTTCTACCGAGAGGCTGGCGACCCGCACAAGCCGACGGTATTGCTGCTTCACGGCTTCCCCACCTCCTCCTTCATGTACCGCAACCTGATTCCCAAGCTGGCCGATCGCTACCACGTGATCGCTCCAGACCTGCCAGGCTTCGGTTTCACGCAGAGCCCCGACCGAGCGCACTACGCCTACACCTTCGAACATCTGGCCCAGACGGTTGATCACTTCACCCAGATCGCTGGGCTCAAGACCTACGCGATCCAGGTATTTGACTACGGCGCACCGGTCGGTTGGCGCCTGGCCGTCGCACATCCCGAGCGCATCACGGCCATCGTGAGCCAGAACGGAAACGCCTATGAGGAAGGCCTGAGTACCGGATGGCAGCCTATCCAGAAGTACTGGAAGGACGGTAGCCAAGCTAACCGAGACGCCCTACGCGACTTCCTCAAGCTCGACGCGATCAAGTGGCAATACACCCACGGTACCCGCAACCCCGACGACGTGGCGCCCGAAACCTATACCCTTGACGCCGCCATGGTCAGCCGGCCGGAAAACACTGAGATTCAGCTCGACTTGTTCCACGACTACGCGAGTAACGTGGCCATGTATCCTAAATTCCATGAGTACTTGCGTGCGCACAAACCGCCTGTGCTGGCTGTCTGGGGAAAGAACGATCCGTTCTTCCTTCCCGCAGGTGCCGAGGCATTCAAGCGCGACGTGCCGACGGCTGAAGTTAAGTTTTACGACACGGGTCACTTTGCGCTCGAGACCAACGGCGATGAGATCGGCGATGAAATCCACCGCTTTCTTGACGCTAACCTGCGGCCATGAGCAATAAATAACGACAGCGGCTGATCAAATATGCACAGCGGCGGGGGGCCCCTCGCCGCTTAAAGTAATCCGGTGGCAGCCCGGCACGGGGAGCATCATTCAGTGAATGATAAAAAACGCGGCGAGGTCGATTGGGAAGATGTCCGCATCTTCCTGGCGCTGGCTCGGCACGGCAGCCTCTCAGCCGCAGCGCGGGCCCTTTCGGTGAACCACGCCACCGTGGCGCGCCGGATTCAGTCGCTTGAAGCCAGCATGGGGGAGCGCCTGGCCGAGCGACGTCCGGAGGGTTATGTGCTGACGGCGGCTGGCACCCGGATCATGGATGTGGCGAGCAATATGGAGACCGCCGCGCAAAGCCTGGGACGCGGCGGAGCGAGTGACACGCCGACCGGCCTGGTTCGCGTCAACGCACCCCCGGGCCTTGCCCAGGGCTTCCTTGTCAGGCACCTTGCCGACATCCCAGCCCGTCACCCTGGTCTGGATCTTGAGCTCGCGACGGACCTGCGCTCCATTAGCCTGGAGCGTCATCAGGCCGACATTGCCGTGCGCATAGGTCGCCCCATGGACGGTGATTTCATCGCGAAACCTCTTGGCCACATGGCGTTCGGCTTCTACGGCACCGACGAGATCTGTAGTGCGGTGGAACGGGGCGAGCGCAAGACAGTGATCAGCTTTAACGAAGAAAACGCTGATATGCCCGAGGCGCTCTGGATGGCACGGCACTTCCCCCGGGCAAGAGTTTCATTTCGTGCCAACAACCATGTCGCTCAGGCTGTCGCGGCGACCCGGGGTGCGGGGTTGGCCTTGCTTCCTCACTATGTCGGCCGTCTACAACCCGGCTTACGCCGTTGCGAGCTCGAGCCGCTACCTGCAAGCCGAGAGATATGGGTTCTCATGCGCCGCCAGGATCGCACCGATGTACCCATCCGAACGATCGTGGAACACCTGGAGAAAGTGTTCGCCGAGGCACAAGCACTCTTCGAGGATTGAGTGCACTCAGTTGAGTGGAGTGAATTCAAGGCGTATCCCACCAGGCATGCCACAGATGAAGTGCATGCGTGCGGATCCTGGACGTGTGGGGCCAGGTGGAAACTCGATAGTCACGCCAGGAAAGTTCGACACACGCGCGAAGACCGCATGCAAGGCGGCCTCGTCGGAGACGGCGATCGCCAGGTGGTGGAGGCCGACGTTTTTACGGCGATCAAATGGCGTCGCCTCGGTAGGAAACGCGACACGCCAAAGAGTCAGCGTGATAACTCCATCAGATACGAAACCTGCCGGATAGTCGTCGTTCCTGCCAAGGGACTCCCAACCCAGCGCATCGACGAAGAAGTCCATGGCGGTGTCAAGATCGGGAACGGCAAGGCCCACGTGGTGGATGCCACACGTTGCTGACTGAATCATGGTATCACTCGATAGGTCGGATGTGCTGAGCGTCGCATGGCGACCTCACGCAGGCAACGGCAATGCCCGTGTGCAGAATCGCTCAGCCGCTGCGCGTACCTCGTGTCTCTGAAGACCCGAAACAGCGCTTTATAGTTTGGGACAACACATAAACCCGAACGGTAAAAACGATGTCCGTGAATGTGAAGTACACCACCCGCGCTACCGCTACCGGCGGACGCGACGGCACTGCGCGCTCCGAGGACGGGCGCTTCGAGGCGAAGCTTTCCACACCCGCTGAACTCGGTGGTTCGGGCGGGGAAGGCACCAATCCGGAGCAACTCTTCGCCGCCGGCTACGCCGCGTGTTTCATCGGGGCGCTACGCCTCGCCGGTCGTACCATGAAGGTCGACATCCCGGCCTCGGTGAACGTAACAGCAACCGTGGGAATCGGCCCCCGTACGGAGGGTGGCTTCGGCATTACCGCAAGTCTCGTCGTTGACCTACCGGGTATTGATGCCACGGTGGCGAACGATCTTGTTGAGCTCGCGTACACAATCTGCCCCTGCTCGAACGCGACACGCAATAACGTGGACGTGGGCCTTTCTCTGGCGTGAGTGGGCGAGCCATGACGACGCGATTGCAGATAGATGTGGTTTCTGATGTGGCATGTCCATGGTGTGCCATTGGCGTCGCTAGCCTTGGGATCGCGATCGATAAAATTGGCGATGAGGCAGATGCGGAGATCACATTCCACCCGTTTGAATTGAATCCGAACATGCCACCTGGCGGACGAAGTCGGACGGATCACCTTCGAGCCAAATATGGGATGGAAGAGCTCGACGTGCGCGCGAATCAGGACAGCATCAAAGCTCGTGCACTCGACGTCGGATTCGACATGCGGCTGACGGAAACTAGTCGCATGTACAACACCTTCGATGCGCACCGGCTATTGGCATGGGCAAAAGAATACGGAAAGCAGCCGGACCTGAAGCGCAGGCTGTTTGTCCTGAACTTCACCGACCAGGCCGACGTCGGCGACTTCGACGTACTCATCGCTGCAGCCGAATCGGTGGGTCTGGACCGGGCGAAAGCACGCCAGGTGCTCCAGTCCCAAGCCTACGCTCTCGAGGTGCGTGCAGAAGAGGACGTATGGATCCGGCGCGGCATCAACAGCGTTCCCACGCTCGTGATTAATCAGCGATACGTCATATCCGGAGGACAGACGCCGGAGGAGTTCGAACGTCAGATCCGCCGCGTGCTGGATGGACCCTGATACGAAAGGAAGTGGCTAATCACACCTGTCGTTGTGCGTTTTCCAACCGCGACTGCGCAAAGAAAGGAAATTTTCGGAAAGAGACCGTGACCCTATGCTTGGGACATGTTTCGCACCAACCTTTCATTGACATATCTGGGCAGCTGCGCCGTGTTGCTTGAATACGGTGACCTAAGGGTCGTGACCGAGCCAGGATTGGCCGTATCCCGCGGACTTGCGCCATTTGAAACGTGCCTGATGAGCTCGGTAACGGGCGCGAGCCTCCTGATTACCGCGACGCCAGGAAGACGCACGCGAGCGCCGCGGTCTCCGGTCGACACGCTGGGCTTCGCCCTGGGGCGCGATCGACCCGGCGACCTTTTCTACGCTACTGGGAGGTCTGTGTGGTGCGACGAAATGGCCACGGTCGCAGACTGCTTTTCGCCCAAAGTGATTTTCACGACGATGGAAGGCGAGGGGCTGATCAACGTTTCCCGCGCATTCCCCGACGCGGTGATAACCGTCGCTGTCGACGATCAAAGCGATGAAGCGCGGCCTCGCCTGAAGGACATGGGTCGACCTATCACGCGCGACGAAAGGCCACCAGGCCTACGACTTCTCTATCCGGGGAAGAAGCTCTGTTTCAACATCGCCGCCTGACTGTGGCGGCTAGAACTCTCAAAACCACAAAAGGAACCATCATGTCTGACGTCAGGAAAGTTGCTGTTGTAACCGGCGCATCCCAGGGCCTCGGCGAAGGTATCGTCGACGCACTCCTCGCCCGTGGATATGGCGTCGTCGCCACGTCGCGAAACATTAAGCCTTCGAGCAATCCGAACGTATTGACGATCGCCGGTGACATCGGTGAGCCGGAAACTGGCAAGCGCATCGTCAAAGAAGCGATGGAGCGATTCGGCCGAATCGATACGCTGGTGAATAACGCAGGGATCTTTATCGCAAGCGCGTTTACTGATTACACCGAGGAACAGTACCGCGCGAAGCTCAAGACCAACCTCGACGGATTCTTCTTTACCACCCAGAACGTGATCCCAGTCATGTTGAAGCAGGGTAGTGGCCACGTCATCCAGATCACCACGACGTTGGTAAGCTACGCCGATACACGTATTCCGTCGGTCGTCGCCTCGATTACCAAGGGTGGCCTGGATGCTGCAACGCGTAGCCTCGCGATCGAATATGCCTCCCGAGGGATCCGCGCGAACGCCATCGCCCCTGGTATCGTGAAGACTCCGATGCATGCGCCCGAGACTCACGAGGCGCTCGCCGCTTTCCATCCAATGCAGCGCATGGGTGAAGTCAGCGATATCGCCGAGGCCGTGATCTATTTGGAGAACGCGCCATTCATCACCGGCGAAATCCTGCATGTCGATGGCGGCATGATCGCTGGCCATTGACAGACCCTTCTCTCGAGGAAACCCCCATGCCTATCGTGACGATCCAGGTTACCCGTGAAGGCACCCTGCCTGGAGCCGAGCGTACGACGCGCGAGCAGAAGGAAGCTCTGCACAAGGGCGTCTGTGACCTGCTGTTTGAGGTGCTGGGTAAGCACCCCGATGACACGTTCGTCGTCTTTCAGGAGATCGAGCTGGAGGACTGGGGGCGGGGAAGCTCATCGGTCATCGAATACCGAAAGAGGAAGGCTCAGCTGGTCTATTGAGCTGCCACGAGCATCTGCACGGCCACCGCACGACGTTGCGGTGGCCTATATGAGAGGACCTTTGCAATGACGACGCTATTTTCTGCGGGAACGATAGGCGCCATATCCGTCTCCAATCGGGTAGTCATGGCGCCCCTGACACGCGCACGTGCGGACATGGAAGGCCTTCCAAGCCGTTACGCCGCTCAGTACTACGCCCAGCGCGCCTCCGCGGGCCTGATCATCACGGAGGCGACCAACATCTCGAAGCAGGCACGTGGCTACGCCTATACACCGGGTATCTACACAGACGCGCAGATCGTTGCGTGGCGTGAGATTACTGAGGAGGTACATAGGGCTGGCGGAAAGATCGTACTTCAGCTCTGGCACACCGGTCGCATCGCTCATAGCAGCCTGCACGATGGGAAGCCCCCCGTTGCACCTTCTGAGATTCAGGCTGGCGACATGGTCTTCACCGAGGATGGCGCCGCGCGGCCAAGCATGCCTCGTGCCCTGGAGCTCGACGAGATCCCGTCGATCATCGACGACTACGTGCTTGCCGCCCGGCACGCGCGAGCAGCGGGCTTCGATGGCGTCGAAGTGCACGCGGCCAATGCTTATCTCCTGGACCAATTCATCCGCGACAGCACCAATCGGCGGACCGATGCCTACGGTGGATCCGTCGAGAATCGAACGAGGCTCCCGTTCGAGGTAACCAAGGCTGTCGCCGATGTGTTTGGCCCGGATCGTGTAGGGGTTCGTCTGTCACCGATTACCCGTGCCGTGGGCGATACCCCCTTGGATAGTGACCCCGTGGGCACGTACAAGCGGATGGCGGAGCGTCTCGGTACGCTCGGGCTGGCTTATCTGCACTGCGTCGAAGGCCAGACGCAGGGCGACAATGCAGCGACATCGTTTGACTTTCAGTCGCTGCGCCGCGCATTTGGCGGAAGTTATATCGCTAACAATAGCTATGATCGAACGCTTGCGGTAGAAGCGGTGGCGACGGGCCACGCGGATATGATCGCCTTCGGTCGCCCTTACATCGCCAATCCTGACCTGGTGGAACGCCTGCGCGCCCAGGCTCCAATGGCGGCAGGTGACGAGAAGACGTTCTACGGCGGCGGCGCGGCTGGCTATGTCGATTACCCCGCCCTGGACGGGGTAACCGCGAACGACTAAGGCCGGATCAGAGCACCTCGTAGACGTCGTATACCGGCCCTTCTGGCAGGCGTTTACCTGTACCGACGGCAACAAGGCGGTTGAGCCACGAGTGCTCAGCCGACCCGGTTTCGAACTGCGCGGTCATGCGGAAATAGTACTCCGACGGATCCACGTGGTCCCCTGCCCGTATGCGGGCGAGCACCTCAGGGCTGCCGGCGCGCATTCCCTGATAACGCATAGCGATCTGCGCTCCATCATCGGTCCGCAGAACGAGGCGGCAGTCGAGGAGCACGGTGCCATCGTCGATGATCGTCTGCCAATCTGAGCCACCTTCGAGTATGACGCCATTGAGTCGCGCCCCCGTGAAGTGGCCACCGGCGACGACGCCTACCTGCTTCGCAGGTGCGTTCGTGCTGTAAGGAAAGACGCCACTGACATGCATCTTGATTGTAAAGAGATGGCGAAGCGTGACGAGAGGCAATGTGGGGATAGTCGCGGTCATGGCGGCGGTTCCTAGGATTGGTTGGCGTGAATCTAAACAGCCATGCCACGACATGTAACGGCTGTACCTGCGCAGCGGCTGATGATTTTCGCACAGTAGTTTTCTAGTCGAATAAAGGATCAAGTCCATGACCGCACCAAACAACCAAAAGGTCTTCCTCATCACCGGGGTTAGCTCCGGGTTCGGGCGTTGCTTTGCAGAGGTCGCTCTGGCCGATGGGCATACTGTCATCGGAACAGTCCGGACCGAACATGACAAAAGCGATTTCGAGTCGCTTGTTCCCGGGCGATCGGTTGCCGTGCAACTGGAATTAAGCCAGTTGGATAGCATAGCCAGGGCCATTGACGGCGTAGTCGAGGTTACCGGCCCTATCGATGTGCTGGTTAACAATGCGGGATACGGCTACGAGGGCCCGCTGGAAGAATCATCGCTAGAAGACTTGCACCACCAATTCACCGTGAATGTCTTCGCGGCCGTGGCCATGATGAAGGCGGTACTTCCGTCCATGCGTGAACGCCGGCGCGGGCGGATCGTAAACATAACCTCGCTGGCCGGGTACGTCGCTGCGGCCGGTATCGCCTACTACGCCGGCAGCAAGTTCGCCCTGGAAGCGATCTCAGAAGCGTTGGCGCAAGAAGTGAGCGACTTCGGAGTCCACGTTACTGCGCTCGCACCTGGGGCGTTCCGTACCCAGTGGGCGGGCCGATCCCTCGTTCGCAACACTCGAAGCATCCCAGACTACGATGGTGTATTCGAACCGGTGCGCAGGGCGCGCATGGCGAAGGATGGAAACCAGCCTGGCAATCCTTATGAAGCGGCGCGCGTCTTGATGGATATCGTAGACAGCGATAACCCGCCTCGGCATCTGGTGCTGGGAAGCGACGCAGTGGAGACCGTTCGGAAGCAGCTTGGCGAGACTACACGGCAGCTCGATATCTGGGATCCGGTGTCCCGCTCTACCGACTACAACTGATCGTCGAATGAGCTGAGCATTCTTGCGATCGCGAATTGCATTCTTGCACATTGAAGGAACGCCACATCGATCGTAAGGTGTAACCTCATTAAGTAGCTAAAGCGGTTACTAAAGTAAGCCGCGAGATGAGGTAGCGATTATGGCCGAGATCTACGATCACAACGGCGAGCCCGTTACGCACGGGCGTGCGTGGGTTAACGGTATCCGTATGCATTACGTCACTGCAGGTCATGGACCGGCATTGCTGCTATTGCACGGGACGCCGAAGAATCACTATTACTGGTACAAGTTGATACCGTTGCTCACGCGTCATTTCACCGTGGTGGCGCCCGATATCCGGGGGTTCGGCCATTCCGACAAACCGCCGGCGGAGGAGGGTTACGACAGCCTCACGGTCATGGCGGACCTGACCGAGCTAATGGATTTGCTTGGCCATGCGACGTTCCATATTCACGGCGAAGACCGTGGTGCGGAGTATGGCTACGTCCTCGCTGCGATGCAGCCAGCGCGGGTGGAGACGCTGTCATTCGGTGAGATGCTTCTGCCGGGGCTGGGATTCGAGAAGTGGACACATTTCACCCCTGAACACCTGAGTGCACGGTCCCGTGGTGAGGGCATATGGCTTTGGCATCCGCCATTCTTTTGGCTCCCTCATATCCCCGAAATGCTTATCACGGGGCGGGAGCGCGAGTTTTGGGAGTACTGGATCAAGGCGGAGACGTACAACCCGTACGCCATCGCTGACGAGGCGATCGATGAGTGGATTGGTTGCCTGAAGGCGCCTGGTGGGCTGCGAGGATGTCTCGAGAGCTACCGCGCCGGTATGAAAAACGCGCGCATTGTCGACGTATTGAGGGAAACCAAACTCACGCTGCCAGTCATGGCGTTGAGCGCGACGGAGTTCTTCGGCCCGCTCATCGCAGAGCATCTATTGCAGGTTGTAGACCGCGTCGAACGAAGTGAAATGTTCGAGAAGTGCGGGCATAGCCTCGCGCTGGAAGCCGAAGAACGGCTTGCTGGGTTGCTCCGCCAGTTCATGCTGGAGACGCCTCGTGAGCATGTGCTGCGGGACGCCGACGTTGATGCATACGTTATCGGGGTGGAGTGATGGCCTCCCCGGCGAACTCAGTAGCGCGGGTGCACACGGTGCCTAAGCGCTTATCGTTGGCCGCTGGGCTGGCAAGTGTGACACTGATTGGTCTGGTCTTCCGCCCGGCTATTGTCTCGATGGGGCCATTGCTGGGCGACATAAGCGAGCAATTCGGTCTTTCACATACCGGCGCGTCACTACTGACAGCCATCCCAGACGTTCTCATGGGTGTACTTGCGGTCCCGGCCCCAGCGCTGGCCCGCCGTTATGGCAGAGACCGAGTGATGCTCGTCGCCTTGTGTCTGGTTCTATTGGCTACGCTAGGGCGCGCATTCTCACCCTCATCCACGATGCTTTTCCTTTCCACCACGCTGGTGGGTTGCGGCATTGCCGTGGCAGGTGCGCTCGTCGGTGGATTTATCAAGTCGACATTTCCCGGTCGGGCACCCCTGCTAATAGGCGTTTACTCGGCCGCGTTAGCCCTCGGCGCAACCCTCGCGGCGGGGCTGAGCGGTCCACTTGCCGCCTACGGTGGCTGGCGTCTTGGCGCTGGTGTTTGGGCCCTACCCGGGGTGTCGGCAATCATCGCGTGGCTCCTAATTGAACGGCACCAGCGACATCAGGCAACCAAGACGTCGCAGCGATATCGGCTGCCATTGCGCCAGAGAAAGGCGTGGCTTATCGGCCTCTTCTATGCCGCCGACAATTTTATCTATTACGCACTGGTCTCGTGGATTGCACCGCTCTATCGCGAGCACGGCCTGAGTGACAGCACCGCGGGTCTCATCCTCGCCAGCTTTACGGGGTGCTTTCTCGTTGCCAATCCGATAGCGGGTGCGCTGAGTCGTAGTAGCGACCGTCGGCAGCTGTTGGCTACATTCTCGGCGATTACCCTAATAGGTCTTGTGGTGCTAGCACTTGCGCCAGATGCAGCGCCCTTTGCGGTCCTACCCTTGATCTCGTTCGGCATTGGCGGCGGCTTTACGTTGGGAATGGTGTTGCCCTTGGACAACACGCACGACCAGGACGAAGCGAACATTTGGGGCGCGTTTATGCTTTTGATCGCCTATATCTTCGCTTCGGCAGGTCCGCTGCTCGTCGGAGCCTTGAGAGACATAACCGGGAGCTTTGATATAGCCCTTTGGATCCTAGTCGCTGTGGGTGTTGCCATGCTTGTACTTACCCCGCTGCTCGGTCCTCAGAACGGCTACGAGGCGTCGACGCAGAGGTGAGCGCCTTGGCAAGAGATGTGTTTGGCGCGTACCGGGATTAGCTGGTGACTATGGCTATATATAGGCATGGTCCACCATTCACACCTTCGTTGACGAGGTTCGCGGAAGGCGGGGCTGCACCGGGCGTGGGATACGGTGTCCGATACGTCGCAGTTTGTGCCGCCGCGGGTGCATTCGCCACAGGGTGAGCTGTTTTAGCGGCTCTTGGCACGCGTAATCATCACAAAGCTGAGGATGCCACCCATTGCCAGGACAGGTAGCTCAAAAACGCTGATGCGCCTGGTCAGGGCATCAATGAAAGAAGCTGGATTACCCAGTTCAGCGGGCGTCGCGTTGACTCTCCCCCTCGTAGTGACCGAAGGTTTTCTCATGGGTGTGGACTTATGGAGAAACGGCAAAAAGCTGGCGCGCACCACGCATCGTTCCGACTCGCTGTCAGATCGTGATTCCATAGGGGTATCGGCTGCGCCGCTTTCAACTTTAGGGCCAGTTGCGCTTGTGACCTCTTATTCGGAGAAGGGCATCGCCGCGGTCATGCTCGAGCGTTAAAAGCGCCCCGGCGCTGGGCTTGCGCTGGCGTGAGACCTTGGTAGATGATTGACGAGTTAAGACGGATCTATCGCGCTAGATGTTCGTATTGCGCAACGCAGTGAACACGATGCTAGGCAGGCAGAGGAGATAAGGAAATGACCTCAGGAGGCTCCACTGGTTCGCTCTTTGGCGCGGGCGACGCCGCCCTCGGGTACCTTTACCAAATTCGTCACGCGCTGCTCGAATCACTTCAACGGCTCGCTAAGGGACAGATATTTTCCATCTGTCTCGAAACGCTCGACGATGTGACGTTCGAGCCGTCAGGTAGTCCGGTCGAGCTATTCCAGCTCAAACACCACCTAAAATCCGCAGCGAACCTATCAGATAGCAGTTCTGACATCTGGAAGACACTGCGCGTGTGGATTACCGGCCTCTCCGACGGCAAAATCCCGCGCGACGCGCGTCTATGTTTGGTCACTACCAGTCCCACGGCGGGAAACGCCGTAGCCGCCAAGCTTGGTGTGGACGGGCGAGACGAAGTAGGGGCAGTAGCTGCACTTTCTGATGTCGCCGCGACATCGATGAACGCCGATAATGCAAAAGCCTATAAGCTTTTTCTTTGTCTGAGTGAGAGAGAGAAGCTTGACTTGGTCGGCTCCATCACGATTGTTGCCAGATCGCCAAACATCGGCGACATCGAGACCGGTCTGATTGAGTATGCCCGCACCGCGGTAAGACGCGACGTGGCATGGTCATTCCTGGCCCGGCTCGAAGGCTGGTGGTTCGTGCAGTGCCAGAAACACCTGATTGAGCAATCAATGACGCCCATTGTCAGCGCGGCGTTGGAATCGGAGATTGACGAACTCAGGGATCAATTTCTTCTCGATTCGTTGCCAGTTGATGAAGACATCCTTCAGGCAGAGGTGACGCTAGCCGCCTTCGAAGATTCGATCTTTGTCCATCAGGCGAGGCTCGCCCAGGTTTCGCCGAAGCGCGTGGTCGCCGCAGTCAGAGATTACTATCGGGCGTTCGAGCAGAGATCGCGATGGATGCGTGAGAATCTTCTCCTCTTTGGTGAGCTCGACAAGTACGAGCGAACACTAAGGGAGGAATGGGAAATCGTTTTTGAACGTGCCGTGGATGAGCTTGGTGACGACGCGGCGGAAGATGCGATGACCAAAACAGCACGCGATATCTATAAGTGGGCGGAAACGTCCTGCTTTCCGATCCGCGTCAGGGTCAGCAACGCCAGTATGTCGCGGGGTTCACTACACATGCTGGCAGACAAGCGTGCGGTAGGGTGGCACCCAAAGTTCTTGGAGCGGCTTGAGGCCATGCTTACATCGAGGCCAGCGGCATGACTATGTCTCCATGGCGCGACCAACCAGTTGAGCAGGCGCGTCTGTTTAACCCGGCCTTTCTCGGTGCGCTCGTTTTCTGCGCCGTTCGCGGTTATGAACGAGAGTCGAAAGATGAGCGGCAGGGCCTCCCATACGCGTTAGCCTTTCTCGCAGTTCCCGTGGTTCTGCATAAGACGACTCGTGATGCGTTACCGAAGACGATCGCGACGTCGCTGGCTGCCTGGATTAGTGTCAACGCGTACGCCCAAGTAGGTTTTGCGGAGCGCGCTTCCGCGATGGTCCCCATGGTAAAGGACTCCGTAGCGACCGCCTGTCACGGAGGCCTGATCGACATTCAGGGGCCACGTCTTCATGGAATGGCGAAGCTGAGGACTGTCGAACGATTTGTGACTTCGATCAAGTCACCTGAAGTCGTCGACTGTGTGAAGAAGGCAATTTTCGTTGGCAGGTGGTTCGCGGGTTCGGGCGACTATCGAACAGTCATGGCACTTTGGGGAGTGCGACCTTGAGCATCCAGATTCTTGACATCGTCCTATACGCCAACGGGCGTATGCCACGAGTGTTGTCACTTAAGCCTGGCAGGCTAAACATCATTACCGGTGATTCGAAAACGGGAAAATCAGCACTCGTCTCCATCGTCGATTACTGTCTTGGCAGCGGATCCTACGAGGTTCCGCATGGAGTTATCCGTGAGCACGTCGTTTGGTATGGCCTTCGCCTGACTGATGGCGAAGCGCAGCACTTCGTCGCTCGGCGCGCGCCTGCAAAGAATCGTCAAAGCACGACCGATGCCTTTTATTCATCCGGCGTCGAGCTACCGATCCCGCTCCTCGAAGAATTGGCCGTAACCACCAATATCGATTCCGTCGCAGAACGGTTGGGTATGGTGTCGGGCATCGCCCTGAACCGACACGACCCGCCGGCGGACCGGACGCGGTTACCGCTGTCCGCAAACCTGCGGCACGCGCTAGCTTACGTATTCCAGCCTCAGACGGAGATCTCCCAGCCCGGGTTCCTATTTCACGGGCAGAACGACACGTGGTTTGCGCAGGCGATCAAGGACTCGTTTCCTTATTTCCTGGGCGCCGTCGAGGAGGACTACGTCGGCAAGTCCGCGATGCTAAAGGAATTGCGCCGCGAGCTTCGGGTGAAGGAGCAAGCACTCACCCGCATTGGAACACTGACGAGTGACGGGAGCATTTCCGCATTGATCTCGGAGGCGAGGGATGTCGGGCTTCTGCCAGAGGATTACGCCTCCGAATCGTCCGCAGGCGACATGGCCGCGCTATCGGGCGTCATGTCACGCCCCATAGCGGACCAGATCGCAGAGCAGTTAGATGGCCCGGATCAAGCGGAGCTTGCCCGTCTGAACGATCGACGGAGCGGACTCCGGCGTGAGCTGCATCGCTTAGACGATGAGATCAGGGCGATGGTCGAGCTCCGCAATGAAGAGAACGCCTACACCCATGAAGCCAGCGAACAGGTCTCGCGGTTAGAAAGCATCGGGCTGCTCGAGCCCTCTGTCGGGAGTCACTGTCCTCTCTGTAGCCAACCCAGCGACCGCGTTCCGCTCTATGCCGAACTCGAAGCCGAGCTTAGGGCGGCTTCCGCTCAGCTTGAGGCTGTAAGGCGTAGCACGCCGGGGCTTGAGGCGCTGATCGTCGAGAAGCGGCGCGAATTTGACCTAGTCCGCATTGATCTACAAGACAATTGGGCCTCCCTTGAGGCCGTCCGTCGGTCGGATCAGCGCCTGTCCTCCATGCGAGACACCGCGACGCGTCGCGCGTTGGTGCTGGGGCGCATAAGCGCTACCGTGGAGTCGTACCCAACGCGAGGCGACTCTTCGTCTTTGCAGGGAAGCATCATGGATCTGGCGGAGAAGATCAGGCTGCTCGAGGCTGACCTCGGTGACGACGCTGTGCGGGAGCGTGCGGATTCCATCCTATCGCGGTTAAGTGAGCGTATGACGCGTTGGGCGGGCTTCTTGGAGCTCGAGCACAGTGGTGTTCCGTTCCGTTTGGATCGGAAGAAGCTTGAGGTAGTTGCGGACGGAGACGAAGGGCCGATCCCAATGAGCGTCATGGGCAGCGGCGCCAACTGGCTTGGCTGCCACCTTATCGCCCACCTGGCGCTTCACGAGTGGTTCGTCCGAAAAGATCGTCCTGTGCCACGCTTTCTCTTTCTTGACCAACCGTCTCAAGTCTACTTTCCCGCCGAGGTCGACGTGGGCTCGGATGGTGAGACCTTACTGGACGAGGACCGGATGGCCGTCGTCAGGATATTCGAGCTCATCAAGAACGTGGTCAGTGAGCTCGCACCTAACATGCAGGTGATCATCACGGAGCATGCCGATCTTCATGAAGAATGGTTCCAAGCCGCGATCATCGAGCGGTGGCGCCACGGCGAGGCGCTGATCCCCCTGGAATGGCGGTGATCGATTGCTCAAGAATACCAACGTGAGCACTGGACGAGTAAGGTCAGCGGTTCACTCTGTGGATGCGAACGAACACGATGCCGGGGCCACATCCAAGTTAGAGGGTCTGTGTAGTGGACGAAGCGCGAGACAGCTCAGACCCAGCTAGTAAGCGCGAACTGTCGTCATATGCCATTCAACGATAGAAGCCTAGAAATCAATAAGGAAATTGGGACATGGCTAACGACCAGTATCTCTACCGCATCCTTAGCTTTGAGCACATAGTTGACATCTTTGAATCCGAGTCGCTCTATTTCGCGTCTCCAAGATCATGGGATGACCCGTACGAGAGCTACTTAAGCGCGGACGAGACTGGCGCCGTGTTCGCACAGTGCTGGTCAAAGAGGGCTGTTTCGGATGCGATGTGGCGCATATATTCGAACGACAGGCGGGGTCTGCGGATAAGAACATCGCGCTCGAAGCTAAAATTGAGCCTAAAGACGGCTAGAGAGGAAACCGGCATAAGTTGGCTTGTCCAGGACGTGACGTACGAAAAGTCCTATCTTGTCAGGAAACGCTTGGCGGAAATCAGAGAAGAGATACGACTAGAACCTTCTGCGCGTCGTGCGGCAGATTCGCTACTCACAAAACGAGATGCATTCGATCACGAATACGAGGTCCGAGCTATCGTGCGAGATAAGGCGAATCATGAGGAAAAAGGATTCCTACGGGTGGCAGTTCGGCCGCATGAGCTGATTGAGAATATCTATTTCGATCCGCGAGTAGATCGATTCTACGAGCGAGTATGCACGCACTATCTGAGATCAAAGCTAAAATACAAGGGTGCGATCAGCCGATCTTCGCTCTACAAAGAGATCTGATTGCGTCCGGTTCAAAACGAAGAGACACCCGCCGGCAAAAAAAACTGGGCACCTTGCATTACGTTATAAATTGTTGATGCATCTACTGCTACGCCCGCCCCTCCCACGGCTACCTCAACCTCTCGGCTGGCCTGGACTTCGAGACGAAGCTGTTCGCCAAGACCAACCTGGCGGAGATCCTCCGCGACGAGCTGGCCAAGAAGAACTACACCTGCAAGCCGATCAATATCGGCAGTAACACGGATCCCTACCAGCCGATCGAGAAAAGCTGGCGCCTCACCCGTGCCGCGCTGGCGCTGCTGAATGAGTGCAACCACCCGTGCACCATCGTCACCAAGAACGCGCTGATCGAACGCGATATCGACATCCTCGCGCCCATGGCCGAGCGCAACCTGGTTCAGGTCTTCATCTCGATCAACTCGCTGGATAACAAGCTGGCGTCGAAACTCGAGCCACGCGCGTCGGCACCGCACCGGCGATTGCAGGCGGTGAAGGCACTGCACGATGCGGGGGTGCCGGTCGGTGTGCTGGTTGCGCCGATCATTCCGGCGCTGAATGAGAAGGATGTGGAAGGCATCATCGAGCGGGCTGCGTCGAATGGTGCGAACTCGATTGGCTATACGTGCATTCGGCTACCGCATGAGCTGAAGCAGCTGTTCCGCGAGTGGCTGGATGTGCATTACCCGGAGAAAGCTGCGCACATCATCAGCCTCATCCAGCAGATGAATGGCGGGAAGGATTACGACAGCAACTTCGCCACGCGGATGCGGGGGTAGGGGGTGTTTGCGGACATCATCAGGAAGAGGGTGCAGGTGGCTTCGAGGAAGGCGGGGCTGCATCGGGCCTGGGATACGGTGTTGGATACGTCGCAGTTCATCGCGCCACGGATTCACTCGCCACAAGGCGAGCTGTTCTAATCAACCGGGCCGCCCCACCGGCATGAAGTGTCTCCAAGGGAACGTCGTGCTCCTGTTTGACATTACCCACACATGAGGTCGGCGAATCTCGCCCCCACGCTCCATAGTCGGAGATGGCATTCCTCCGGTCCAGAAAAGGACGAACCGCCGCCTTGGCTGATGATGCCTGCCAACCGCTACGGTTAGCAGGCATCCGCGTGTCCGACATTCTCCCCTCTCCCTTGTTTCTCGCGCCGAGCTTGCCCGTTGCTGCGTCGGGCTGTGCGCAATGGGTACGGCTTTCCATTCCGCCTGACCGAGCCATCTGACATGCCACTGACCCTGCTCTCCATCGCCATCGGTTCAACCCTGGGTGCCCTACTGCGGTTTGGCCTGGCCGAAGCCTTCAATTACGTCTTTCCAACGCTCCCCTTGGGGACCCTGGCGGCCAACCTCCTGGGCGGCTTTCTCATGGGCGCTGCCATCGCGGCATTCATGGCCATGCCGCAGCTTCCCGTGGCCATGCGGCTGGCGATCGCCACCGGATTCCTCGGCGGCCTGACCACGTTTTCCACCTTTTCCGCCGAGAGCTTTCTGCTGCTGCAGCGGGGTCAGTTCGGCGCGGTCGCCGCGCACCTGGCGGCTCATGTCCTGGGGGCATTGGGTTGCCTCGCCCTGGGCTTCTTCCTCGTCAGGATGGCCACCCGTTGAGACTTTGCCCTTGGGCCGATGCCGCATTACACTGAGCCCAACGGAGATGGCATGCCTCCGAGAACCGCCTTCGGGCTGATGATGCCTACGTATCCTGGATTCCCGGGGGCGTAGGCATTCGTGCTTATGGCGTCGGAAAACCAGGTGGTCCCACCACTTCTGGAACCCCGATGCGCCACCTACGTTCACTCGAGCAATGGGAGCTGCTGCCCTACATGGGCAAGTGGCTGATCATCGCCAGTTGCGCCGCCACCCTGGCTGGCACGGCCTCGGCCTTCTTCCTGCTCGCCCTGGAATGGGCCACCGCCACGCGCGAAGCGTCGCCCTGGTTGATCGGTTTGCTGCCGCTTGCCGGCTTCGTCGTCGGCTGGGCGTACCACCGGATGGGCAAACCGGTTGAGGCGGGTAATAACCTCATCATCGACGAGATCCATGACCCCCGGAAGGTGATCCCGCGGCGCATGGTCCCGCTGGTCTTCATCGGTACGGTGGTATCCCATCTGTTCGGCGCCTCGGTGGGTCGCGAAGGTACGGCCGTCCAGATGGGCGGTGCGCTCGCCGACCAGCTTACCCATGTCTTCCGCCTACGCCACGAAGATCGGCGGGTGTTACTCATGGTCGGCATGAGTGCCGGTTTCGCCGCTGTCTTTGGCACCCCGCTAGCGGGCGCGTTATTCGGCCTTGAGGTACTCGCCATCGGGCGGCTTCGCTATGACGCGCTCTTTCCCTGCGTTATCGCCGGGATCGTGGCCGACCGCGTCTGCCTCGCCTGGGGCGTTCACCACACCGTCTATGTTGTCGATACCGTCACCGCCATGACCTGGCAAACGGCCCTGAGCGTGATCGTTGCCGGCATCATCTTCGGCCTGGTGGGCTTGCTCTTCGCGACGGCCGCGCATCACGTGGGAGCGTGGATGAAGCGCTGGATCGCGTACCCGCCCTTCAGGCCACTGATCGGCGGCGCAGTCATCGCGCTGTCCGTCGCCGTCTTCCATACCTACCGATACATCGGGCTGGGTATCCCGACGATTGTCGAAGCGTTCCAACATCCGCTGGCGCCCTGGGATTTCGCAGGCAAGTTCGTCTACACCGTGGCCTCGCTGGGGTCCGGCTTTAAAGGCGGTGAGGTAACACCTCTATTCTTCATCGGTGCGACCCTTGGAAGTGCGCTGGCACCGCTGCTCCACCTTCCTGTCGGCATGATCGCCGGGCTCGGCTTCGTTGCCGTCTTCGCTGGCGCGGCGAACGTGCCACTGGCCTGTACGGTGATGGCCATCGAGCTGTTCGGGCCAGCCATCGCCCCGTTCGCCGCGATCGCCTGCGTTGCGAGCTATCTGTTGTCAGGCCACGCCGGCATTTACCACGCGCAACGCCTCGGGCGAGCCAAGCATGTGCGCCACCTGCCGGAAGATCTGCGCCTGGCCGAAGTGAAGGCGTACCGCAAGAGCCTCCGGCCAGCGAACGAATCCACATCCCAGTCCCGCGAACCGTGACACAGGAGCGATACATGCACGATCTGGCGGCCTTGCGCCTCTATTTCCCCTCATCCAGCCGCGCCGAGCGCACCCGTTTCTGGCACCACCTGTCGGCCCCTGCGCTGGCGCATCATCTGCTGACGGTCGCTCGCAAATCGGGCGTGGAACAAGCCATCCTCCACCACATCGATTCGGGCTACCTCAAGGGCCATCGCCCGAGCCACCATCATCCCGAGGCGCACACGATGCACCACCCCCAGTGCCTGGAGCTGGTCGACCGCCGCCCGAAACTGGAGACCTTCCTGAAGGAGCACGCCGATGAACTTAAAAAAGTACGCGTACTGATGTTCCATGGCGAGCCCTTGAAGGCCATCGCCACCGACTGATCATCCACCGAGGGCCAGACACCATGAAAGGCTACCGCATACTTTTCTTTACGCAGGAAAACCGGAAGCTCCACGGTCATCCGGTCGGCCAGTGGATTCTCGATACGGCGCGGAAGCTAGGTGCACCAGGTGGCACCATGACTGTCGACGCGGCGGGTTTTGGTCACTCGGGAAAAATGCACTCCGCGGGGTTCTTCGAGATGGCCGATCGGCCGATCACCGTCTCGGTGACGACGGACGAGGCGATATGCGAGGCGCTGATGGCCGCGATCGCCGCCGAGCATGTCGATCTCTTCTATTGCAGGAGCGAAGTGGAATTCGGGCGCCTCGACGGTGGTGCACAGAAGGAGACGTGACTAGTTCGCGCCCGGTACGCGACCAGACATGGGCTTTTCCCGGCTCAGATAGCTGCGCAACGGCATGTCATAGCACCGCATCACCACGTAAGCGAAGGCGACGGTAGCCACCACGCCACCGACGATGACGAGTGTCAGCTCGGCCGTTCCCGGGTGCTTCGTGTCGACGTAATTGCCGAACGCATAGATGACTGCATAGTGCGTCGTATACAGCGGATACGAGATATCACCAGCGAACTTGCAGAAGCGTTTCGAACGTTCGTTGAGTGTCACGCCCGCCCCCAACATCACCAGCGCGGGAAAGACGAGCATGATCACGGTGGCTTCGCGAATCCACCCGCCAGTGGCATAAGGCGTCATCAGGGCGAGCGCAAGCAGCACGGCCGGTGCGGTGAATCCCAGCCGTGTCTTGATCAGGAAGCCGGACCGATAAACCAGTAACCCGGCGAGGAACGAGAAGTTGACCCGTGCCGCGCCGACCCAGAACGTCTCGCCATTGAAGCCCGCCCACAGGTTGCCCTGCGTGTAACCGACCGCGCAGAGGATGGCGGCCGCCACCACCGTGGCCACGACCACCCCGCGCCGTCCCAGGCGGCAAAGGAACAGGGCGTAGACGATATTCGCGATGTATTCCCAGAACAGCGACCACGCCGGCGAGTTCAGGCTGAAGAGGCAGAAGCTTCGCTCCTGCATGGCCGGGTAGGGAATCAGGAACACCGACGCCAGGAAGATCAGGCTGACCTGGCCGGGGCTCAAACCCAGCGGCGTGGCGCGGAAGGGATCCGCGTACAGCGCGATAAGTCCGAGTACCGATCCAAACACCACCATGGGATGCAGGCGGATAAGCCGCACCCGCGCGAACATCCGCAGCCCCATCGACCCGATGCGGTCGTCGTAGGCGTACCCGATGACGAAGCCGGACAGGCAAAAGAAGAAATCCACCGCCAGCCAGCCGTGGCCGATGAACAGCTGGCTGTAATTGCCGATGACCATTTCCATGAAATGGAACACCACGACTGCGAGCGCTGCAACGCCGCGCAACCCGTCCAGGGCGGGGAAATGCTGGCGCGTGGGTTGGGGCGCCGGGACGTCCGGGAAAACCGAGTGGGCCATGCCTTGCCGTGTGCTTTATGGCGGTACGAACCGCCCACTCTAGGGCAAGCGGCGGTCGGTGTCCCAACAAACCAGCGCATGCGCCTCGCCCAACCGCTGCGTGCCCAACAAGGTCATCGCCGCAATGGCTTCCAGGGACAATCCAAGCCCCTTGTAGTCGACCTCATCCGCTTCATGGATTAAATCGGCCAGCGTGGCCGTCACGCCACGCGAGTATTGCAACCACATCGTCGCTTCATTCAAGAGATCGTGGGTCGTCTGAACAGTGCCGGCATCGTCGCCAACATCAGATCCAGAACCCAGGTTATCGCTCACTGCTCGCATCACTCACTCCCATGTGTCACCACACCACGATCTAACGTGGCACGACAGTCGACGCGACCTGCCATGCCACGGACCATACGATCGCGGGTTCACCGGTAGCCCGCGGCCGGGCACCGGGTGGCTTGATTGACGAAGTAGTCGGGGCGAAGGCCAACGATGAGGAACGCCAGGCGCCTTGCCTGCCTCATTCGATCAAGAATTGCCTCAAAAAGAAGGCTTCGCCGCGGTTCTTCAACCGTGCCTGCGGCTTATGCAGGCGGCCCGTTGGCCGGTGAGGTGTCGCCGGGGGGATTCGGCGGGCGAACGGTTGCCGTATGATCGGGCGTAGCCAAATCAGCTCTCCAGAAGTTGGTTTTGGTTAGCGAGCCAGGCGGTGCTCTAACACCTCTGGCTCGCGACTCTCACCGCATACAGCGGTGGTTGCCTGCGTGGCGGGGGTGAACTGCGCGCAGGCAACGAGGTGACGGTAACAAAAGTTTGGTGATGATGTCTGTAGGAACTTGGGACATCGTGTGTAAGCCGTTCGCTTTCGCGTAAGGCGATTCTGCCTCACTCCCGCGAATCCACGATCGCCATGACTTCATCCAGGAACGCCCGCAACCGCGGCAAATGACGAAGATCACGGTGGTATCCAAGCCACACATCGCGCTCAGGTGGTGCTTCACCAAGATCGATACGCTCGATGCCTGGAATGGCATCGCCAAGCGGGCAGGGAAGCACGGCGATGCCGACACCTTGCGCGCATGCGCGTCCCTGCGCTTCACGGCTGTTGCTGCGAAAAGCGATCCGCGCATCGGGCAAACGCTGCTGTAGCCACGCCACATCCGGCATGCCGCCAAACGCGACATCCATCGTTACCAGACGATCAACGAACGTCGCGCCGACCGCGCGGTACGCCGCGTAAGGCATCGTCATCAAGCGTCGTTGTGCAATATCGGGCTCATCGAATGGCGTGATGCGGAACACCAGGTCGGCTTCGCGGCGTGCGAGGCTGAGCAGCCGTGCATCGGTGATGAGTTCAACCAGCACGGCCGGGTGGCGCACGCCGAGTGCAGCGACCGCACGCGTGAGTACATGTGCACCGAACCAATCCGATGACGACACGCGCAACACGCCATCAAGTGCCCCCGCTTGCCCACTCGCCGCGCGTGCGATGCCCAGCGCCTCGGCCTCCATCCGTTCGGCATGGGCCAGCACAGCGGCGCCTTCATCGGTGAGCACGAAGCCTTCGCTGGTGCGTTGAAACAACGTCGTGCCCAGCGCCTCTTCCAATGCCCTAATCCGCCGGCCCATGGTGGGCTGGGTCTGGCCAAGGTCGCGCGCGGCGGCGCCCAGGGTGCCCCCGCGTGCCACGGCCAGGAAGATCTTCAGGTCGCTCCATTCCATAGGCCGATCATGCATTTATGCATGGGTATCGTGCAAATAAGGGCGTTCTCATGCGGGTTCGAATGGCCTAACTTATCCACAACAGCGACGCCGTCGCCCCGGAGCAAGCCCATGTCCACCCACGCCACCATGACCGCCCTGCGTCTCGAAGCCGCCGGCCAACCCCTCCGCCTAGCTACCGTGGAACGGCCTGTCGCCGGCCCCGGCCAGGTGCTCGTCCGCATCGCAGCCGCTGGCCTCAACCCGCTGGACGGGAAGATCCGCGCTGGCCAAGGCGCCCATGCCCGTCAGCCCGCACCGGCCATCCTGGGTATCGATATGGCGGGTCATGTCGAATCCGTCGGCCCGGGTGTCGAGGGTTTTGAACCAGGTGATGCGGTGTACGGCATGACCGGCGGCGTGGGTGGTGTGCAGGGTTCACTGGCGCAGTACGCCGCCGTGGATGCACGTTTGTTAGCCCACGCACCGAGCACGCTGCCGCTGGCCCAGGCCGCCGCACTGCCGCTCGTCTTCATCACGGCATGGGAAGGCCTCGTCGATCGCGCCAACGTACATGCGGGTCAGAACGTGCTGGTGATTGCCGGCGCAGGCGGTGTCGGCAGCATGGCAGTGCAGCTCGCTGCCGCGCGTGGTGCACGTGTATTCGCCACGGGCAGCAAGGCACAGCAAGCCATCATCGAAAGCCTGGGCGCTACGTGGGTCGATCGCGACGCGCCGATCGATGCCGTCGTCGAAACACACACCGCTGGCGAAGGCTTCGACATTGTTTACGACACCCTTGGCGGTGCGACGCTCGATGCCGCGTTCGTCGCCGCACGCCGCTACGGCGGACACGTCGTCAGCAGCCTCGGATGGGGCACGCATGCGCTGGCGCCGTTGTCGTTCCGCGCGGCGACCTATTCCGGCGTGTTCACCCTGATGCCGCTACTCACCGGCAAAGGCCGCGAGCACCACGGCGAGATCATGGCCGAGGCTTCCATGCTGGTGGATGCAGGCAAGCTGCGGCCGGTGCTTTCGGAACAGCGTTTCGTTCTGGCCGAAGGCAATGCGGCGCTCGATCTGGTCGAGAGTGGCCGTGCTGGTGGGAAGGTCGTGGTGGTTGTGGCGTAAGCCGCCACCACCGGGCCATTACGTCCCGCTTGGCGCGACTCTATTGAACACCCGCCACACGGTCACCGGCTCCTTCATCCGCTTGGCCGCCAGGTCGGTGCGAATCGACAGCTGTCGTCCATCCGCCGAAAGCGAATAGCGCTGCGTCACCTGCATCCGATCCGGGTTGCCGGATTCCACGACGAACTCACTGCCGTACCAGCCGGTGATCGGGTCGCGCGGGTCGCTGGTGCCCTTCGACGAAAGCGGCACCTCGCGGCGCACGCCGTCGCCTTCGACGTGCAGCGTGGTCGTGTCCTGGGCGATAACGATATGCGTGGGCCAGGGTGTCTGCTTGGTGATGCCATCACCACCGCCCGCGCGGCTGCCGGAGCCCGACGAGGCGCCACCGCCACCGCCGCCCATACCACCGTGGCCCATCCCGCCACCGCCCATGCCGCCGCCCCCCATACCTCCGCCGCCCATCCCACCACCACCGAAGCCGCCCCCATGGCCGCCGCCGTGCCCACCCCCGTGGCCACCGCCACGCCCACCACCCGAGCCGCTTTGCTCCAGGGCGAGCTTCTGCGCAGGGTCTTCGCTTCGAGTCGGGTCGAGCTGCCAGTTACCGGTCAGGTCGACCGGCGTGGTGGGCACCGGCGTGAGGGGGAGCAAGCGATTACTGGCACAGCCCGCCGCTGCGAGTACAGCAAACGCGAGGGAAAGCGGGATGGCGCGGTGGCGAATCAGGGGCATGGCGAGATTTCCGGCAGGCAAACCATTGGGTAACACCCCGGTAACGCGCCAATCGCGCGGAGGTAGACATCCAGCGGTTGCATCACGCACCCACCGCCCATAGGTCGAAAAGGATGTCCAACCCGAATGCCTCACCCTTGGAGATGTACCGCAATGAATGACTCGCAAAAGGTTGCACTGGTCACGGGCGCGACCCGTGGCATTGGCTTCGAAACCGTCCGCCAGATCGCCGAGACCGGCGTGCGTACGCTGTTGGCCGGCCGCGACGAGGCCCGCACGAAGGAAGCCGCCAAGAAGCTCAGCGACGCCGGCCTGCCAGTGGATCCCATCGTGCTGGATGTGACAGACGCCGGCTCGATCGTTGCCGCCGTCAAGCACGTGACCGACAAGTACGGCCGCCTGGATATCCTGGTGAACAACGCCGGCATCCTGCTTGATGCGCTGGACAAGAAGCCGTCGCAGCAGTCGCAGCAGGTGTGGCGCGATACCTTCGATACGAACCTGTTCGCTGTCGTTGAAGTCACCAACGCCTTCCTGCCGCTGATCAAGGCGTCGCCGGCGGGCCGCATCGTCAACGTCTCCAGCCAGCTGGGTTCGTTCGCGCTGCATCTTGATCCGAAGTCGCCGATCTTCGATTTCAAGATCCCGGCGTACAACGTCTCCAAGAGCGCCGTGAACGCATGGACCATTCACCTCGCTTATGAACTGCGCGACACGAACGTCAAGGTCAACGCCATCCACCCGGGTTACGTGAAGACCGAGATGAATGGCGGCCACGGCGAGATCGATGTGCCGACCGGCGCGAAGTCGAGCGTCGAGATGGCACTGCTTGATGCGAACGGCCCGAGCGGTACGTTCACTTACCTCGGCAAAACGTTGCCCTGGTAATCCAACCCTCACGCGCGGAGAACATTTTTCGCACGCGATATTGAACCGATGCGCGAAGACGGCAACAGCCGCTCGCGCATCGTGTTCATGCCTCTACCATCGACCTCACAGCGCCATTCCCCTCCCCGCATGTGAGGCGCCACGATGAAAAAGGATGACCCCTCGCGGCCACGCCGCGACTTCTTGCGACAGAGCCTGGCTGCGATCGGCGGCCTGGGTGTTGCCAGTGCCACGGGCCTGGCGGGCGTGTCGGCGTTCTTCAGCGATAGCGCCGCCGCGGCGGCCGCGCCGGCCAGCGATGTCATCACGCGCGCCCGCCGTGAGCTGATCCTGTTCCACGGCCAATCCAACGCGGTAGGCACCGGCGGCAAACCCGCACTGACCCTGGAGGAGATCTACGCCAACGTCACCTTCAACGGTGGCGTGCGCCCCGGCACGGATCCCGCGGCGATGACGAGCCTGGCACCGCTCGTCGAATACGACGGTGGCCATGGTACGGGCGGCGAAGTGGGCACGAACGCGTGCGCGGATGGTCTCGTGGAATACACCGCTGCATTGAGCGGTGTTCCGTTCGCGGCGCAGTTCAGCCAGTACAGCGCGTTCACCAGCGGCGAAGGCGGCAGGCCGATCGGCTACTTCGCGAGCTTCCTTGCCGCCGATAACCTCAGTGGTTACCAGGGCTGGAAGAACAGCCAGCTGCGCGTGCAAAACATGGTTGGCCTGATGCGCGCGGAAGCCACGGCCACGGGCGGCAACATCGGTTGGCTCGCGACCACCTGGCAACAGGGTGAAGCCGATTCCACCGGGCTTAGCGAAACCCGTAAAACCTACGCCTCCAAACTCAAGGCGCTCGAAGCCGCGCACTGGACGAAGCTGTGCCAGGTGCTGGTGCCCGAACAGGCGTGGCGCCCGCTGTGGCTGGTGGCGCAGGTGTGCAGCCACAACAGCTACGGCAGCGGCAGCATGGCGTTCTGCAACCCGTTCATCGCGCTGGCGCAGCGCGATGCCTGCCTCGCCAGCGCGAGCATGCGCATGGTGAACCCGCAGTACCTGTTCGATTACTTCGACGAATCATCGATCGGCCAACCGATGCTGCACCTGACCAATGAGAGCCACCGCTGGCAAGGCCGCTACTTCGCACGGGCGATCTACCAGCTCGTACAGGATCGGCAGGCAGGCCTGCCCATGCGTAACCCCGCGCTCGACATGGTCATGGCCATGGTGACAGGACCGCGTACGATCTATGTGGTGTTCAACGTGCCGGAGGGGGTTCTGACGCTCGATACCTCGTGGGTTGCACCAACGAGGAACTACGGCCTCGATCTGCGCGATGCGAACAACGCGATCGTTCCCGTGAACGCTGGCGACGACAACCTCATTGCAGTCGTCGAGGTGATCGCAGGCGACATGCTGCGGCTGACCCTCAAGACGGCGCTTCCCGCCAATGTGACAAAGCTAAGCCTCGGTTGGGGCGATCCCCACGAGCCTGCCTCGATCGCCGGCCGCACGGGTGGCCCGCGCAGCAACATCCGCGATTCGGCAGGCGATACCGATGTATACACCGCGAGCGATGGTTCGCAGCGGCCCATGCACAACTACGCCCTGGTGGGCGACGTGGCGCTGATGCGGGCGTAACTCAGCCCGTCTTGTCGAAGTCGTCGCAGACCTTGACCATCGCCGGTTCGTGCATCGTGTCGCGCGGCGGTTCATGGGCGTGCCCCGGTGGCGACGACACCCGCTGCGACGAAATGCTGGCGCCGCCGCTGAGCGTCTTGCCTACCGGGCAGCGCTCGGCGATCTCCATCAGCCGGGCCATCTGGGTGTCATCCAGCGGGCCATCCACATAGATCTGCCGGTCGAAATGATCGCGGCCATCAGCATCGCGGCTGTGCGCCACGGCGACCTGCACCCGGGCGACCGGCCACGCCTTGCGCCGCGTATACATCTGCATGGTCATGGCCGTGCAGGCACCTAGGGCGCCACCCAGTAACTCGTAAGGGGTAGGGCCCGTCGCAAGCCCGCCGAGCTCGGCAGGTTCATCGGCGAAGAACGTGGGACCCTGCGCAGCGATGGCGACCTGGTGGCCCCCTGCGCCCGTGGTCTCGACAAGCACCGGTTTGGAATCGCTCATGGCTGAAGCCCCATGGGAAAGACAACAGGATAACCGTTCACCATGACCGCCACTGTCCGGTTCAGGTTGTCCGCGGACACGGTTCCGTACAGCGGCCGCTCGCGGCGGTGCGATCGAACCTGCGAAGAAACAGCGAGATAGAACGGCCCGATGGCCGTGGCATGGTAGTTGCTCAACGCCGGGAAGCCTCCGTGCGTTTAGGGAACCGTCCATGCGTAAGAACACCCTCTCGGCCTGCCTTGCCAGCCTGTTGGCCCTCACCGGGGCCCTGCCAGCCGTCGCCAGTGCTGAAGACCTGATGGATATCTACCGCGAGGCGGTGGCCAACGATCCGGTCCTGCAAAGCGCCGACGCACGGCGGCTGGTGGTGGCCGAGGGCGTACCGCAGGCCCGCGCCGCGCTGCTGCCGCAGCTTTCCGCCGGCCTGAGCCTGCAGCAGTTCCACCCGGCGTATTCGAACAACACGAACGCCGATGGCACACCGGTCAACGGCGGTGACGGCCACAGCCGCCAGCGCGACCTTACCTTGAACCTCGACCAGACCGTGGTCGATCTTTCCAAGTTCGCTCGCGAACGCCAGGCGCAGCAGACCGCCGAAGCGCAGAACGCGACCTACGAAGGTGAGCTGCAGGATCTGTACGTCCGTTCGACCCAGGCCTATTTCAACGTGCTCGTCGCGCAGGATCAGGTCGAAGTGTTCCAGTCGTATGAGGACGCTTACCACCAGTCCTACACGCAGGCACAGACGCTGTTCGACAAAGGCCTGGCACCCGAAGCGGACCTGACCCAGTCGCACGCGTATTACCTATTCATCAAATCCGAGCGCGTGGATGCAGAGAACGCGCTGAAAGACGCGCGCCGTGCGTTGCAGCAGCTGACGGGCAAGGAGCCCGGAACGCTGAAGACCCTGCGCGATGACCTGCCGATGGATCGCCCGACACCGGACGATGCGAACGTCTGGGTGAAGCAGGCCGAAGAGCAGAATCCCTCGGTCGTCGCAGCCACCCACCTGGTGAAGGCCGACGAACATTCAATCAATGCTGCGCGCAGCGGCCACCTGCCTACGCTGAACCTTGCCGTGGGTTACGACAAGCTTGGCTCGTGGTCCAACGTGAACCGTGGTGGCGCGGGCTATGGCCCCGGCAGCACCACGATCGGCTTGGTCGTCGCTGTGCCGCTCTTCAGCGGCGGCCTCACCCAATCGCAGGTCCGTCAGGCGATCCATCAGCGCGATGCCGACCAGGGCGACCTGGAATCATCGCGCCGCCAGGCCGCACGCGACGCCTACAACTACTTCAACCTGGTGGTCGCTGGCATCAGCCAGGTCGACGATGCACGCATCGCGGTCGATTCGGCGAAGAAGTCACTCGCCTCGCTGCGCGCCGGTTACGACATCGGCACCCAGAGCCTGACCAACGTGGTGGTGGCGATCCAGATTCTCGCCGAAGTGCGCACCCAGTACACCTCGCTCCGCCACCAGTTCATCCTCAACAAGCTGCTGCTCAAGCGCAGCGTCGGCGCCGCCCAGCTAAGCGACGTCGAAGAAATCAACCGCCTCCTCCAATAACCCTGTAGGAGCGCGCTCGCGCGCGATCCCCTCACCCCCACCTACAAAGAAATCACCACCAACTGCCTGGCCACATACCCCACAAGGAAGATCCCAATCACCACCACAAGCCAAGAGAGCGCCCTCTGCGGCCCCGTGCCCGAGTAACTATGGTTGTCCTCATCGGCAATCTGCCGCTTGTTCCGGTGATATCGCAGCGTAGCCAGCCACGTCATCCACGCCCCGACCAGTATCAAACCCAGCCCTAGCAGTTCCGTGGCCCGGGTATTTACGTGCAAGGCCGTGTGCGGGCTCGACGCCAACGCAAACGCCAGGAACAGATCGAAGCGTTCCAGCAGAAATCCGAACGCCATCACGGCGATTGCCGTGCGCACCCACGCCAGGTAGGTGCGTTCGTTCGCGGCATGGTCCGTAAAATGCGGTATCACAGCGTCTTCCCCTGCATCAGTTCCACCACCCAATCAATAAACACTCGAAGCTTCGCGCTCACGTGCCGGTTAGGCGGGTACGCCACGTGCATCGGCATGGATTCAAACGACCAGTCCGCGAACAGCGGGACCAGCTCCCCACGCTCGTGGTGTGCCCGTGCCATATAGGTGGGAAGCCAGATCACGCCGAGCCCAGCCACGCCCGCGGCCAGGTAAGCATTCCCGTCATCAAAAGCGAACGCGTGTTGGCCTTGCACCTCCACCTGCTCCCCATCACGCTGCATGACATAGGGGTATGTCTTGCCCGAACGTGCCCAGAGGAAGCCGACGATGCGGTGGTGGGTGCCTTCGAGGTCGCGTGGATCGATCGGTGTCCCGTGATTCGCCAGGTAGGCTGGCGCGGCATACGCACCCAGCTGAAGGTCGCCCAGGGAGCGCGCCATCAGCGACTGGTCCAGCAACGTACCGCCGCGCACTACGCAATCCACGTTCTCTCCGATGATGTCGACCACGCGGTCGCTGACACCCATATCGATCTGGATATCGGGGTAACGCGCATGGAACGCAGGTAGCGCCGGTACCAGTACCAGTCGCGCGAAGGGGCTGGGCACATCGACGCGAAGCCGGCCACGCGGCACGGCCGAAGCACTCGAAAGGCTGGTCTCCGCATCATCCAGTTCGGCAAGCAGCCGCACTGCGCGTTCGTAATACACGGCGCCATCGGCGGTAACGTTCACCTTGCGCGTGGTGCGGTTGAGCAGCTTCACCCGCAGGCGCGTCTCCAGCTGCTGCACCAGCTGGGTCACCGTGGTCTTGCTCATATGCAGGGTATCGGCGGCCTTGGTGAAGCTTCGCGTCTCCACCACCCGTACGAACGCCTGCATGGCGTCGAAACGATCCACAACTTACCCCCAACCGACGTCGGACTGTTTGGATTCTACAAACAGTGATGGGTGCGATTGCTCGTTTATCCCACCCCCTGCGGTGCCTAGATTGGAGCCATCGTTCCCCACGGGCCCAAGCGCCCCCAGATGGAGTAACCCCATGGCAAAGCGTGATGTCGTTTTCCCCACCGGCCGCCAGGCCCTTTACGAGCGCAACCGGTATTCCCCCGCGGTCCGCTCCGGCGGCCACCTGTTCGTCAGCGGCCAGGTCGGCAGCCGCGAGGATGGCTCCCCCGAGCCCGACCTCGAAGCCCAGGTGCGCCTGGCCTTCACCAACCTCAACGGCGTCCTCGCCGCCGCCGGCCTCACCTTTGACGACGTGGTCGACACCACCGTCTTCATCGTCGATCCGGACAAACACTTCGAGCGGATCTGGGCCGTGGTGCCGGAGTTCTGGGGCGCCGCGCCGCACCCAACGATCACCTGCGTAGGCGTGACGTGGCTCTATGGGTTTCAGTTTGAGATCAAGGTGATCGCTAAGCTTCGAGACTAACCTTGCTGGGCAAATAGCCGCACCCAGCGAGCACGCCGCAAATACTGCGCAGGGTCAAAACTGTTCCGGGGTCATGGGCCTAGCCTTTGCGCCCATGACTGGTCAAACCTTCACCACAAAATGGGCAAGACGGCTCGCCATGGCGGCCGCGCCCCTGTTCCTCAGCGGCTGCGAGATGGTGGTGATGAACCCCACGGGGGACATCGCCCGGCAGCAGCGTGATCTCATCCTTGTCGCCACCGGCCTGATGCTGCTCGTGATCGTGCCGGTGATGACCCTGATCGTGGTGTTCGCCCTGCGCTACCGCAAGGGGAAGAATCCACAGGCTTACGACCCCTCGTTCACGCACTCCACGCGCATTGAGCTGGCCGTGTGGAGCATCCCGCTCATCATCATCGGCATCCTCGGTGTGATCACCTGGGTCACCACGCACAAGTTGGATCCGTTCCGCCCGCTTGATCGCATCGCCGAGGGCCGGCCCATCCCTGCAGGCACCAAGCCGCTCGAGATCCAGGTCGTGGCGATGGATTGGAAGTGGCTGTTCATCTACCCCGAGCAAGGCATCGCCACGGTGAACGAGCTGGCGCTGCCGGTGGATGTCCCGGTGCGCTTCACCATCACCGCCACCAGCCAGATGAACACCTTCTACGCACCGACCCTGGCCGGCATGATCTACGCAATGCCGGGCATGCAATCCATGCTGCATGCGGTGCTGAACGAGCCGGGCGACAGCTGGGGCTACTCGGGCAATTACACCGGGGCCGGCTACACGGATATGCGTTTCCAGCTGCACGGCGTGGACCAGGCCGGCTTCGACCGCTGGGTAGCGACGGTAAAGGCCTCGAGCGATGTGCTGTCGACTGAGCGCTACGTGGCGCTGGACCAGCCGAGCGAGAAGGTACCTGTGATGCATTTCGGCAGCGTGCCGAAGGACATCTTCCAGCGCGCCGTGAACCGCTGCGTCGCCCCGGGCACGCTTTGTAAGAACGAGATCATGCGCATCGATGCCGCCAAGGATGGCGCCACCCACGGCGACATGACGATGGCTGGCGACATGCATGCCGATATGGCACCCATGGACGCCGGCCACTGAACCCCTTCACTTACCCGCCCGGGGTGCGATGCGCACCTTCGGGCTTGCCCACGGAAAGACCATGCTAGACGCTAGCTCTCCCCACGGGCTGCTCGGGCGGCTCTCGCTCGACGCCCTACCACTCCACGAACCGATCCTGGTGGGAACCTTTATCGCGGTGGCCGTCCTTGGCCTGGCCGCTGTTGGCGTGCTGACCTGGCTAAAGCGCTGGGGCTGGCTGTGGCGCGAATGGCTCACCAGTGTCGATCACAAGAAGATTGGCATCATGTACATCGTGCTCGGCATCATCATGCTGCTGCGCGGGTTCTCCGATGCGCTGATGATGCGTGTGCAACAAGCCATGGCCTTCGGCGCGAACCAGGGTTACCTGGCCGCTCACCACTACGACCAGATCTTCACCGCGCACGGCACGATCATGATTTTCTTCGTGGCCATTCCTCTAGTGGTGGGCATCGTGAACTTCGTGATGCCGCTGCAGATCGGCGCGCGCGACGTCGCATTCCCTTACCTCAACAACCTCAGCTTCTGGCTGACGGCAGCTGGCGCGGTGCTGGTGATGATCTCGCTGTTCGTCGGCGAGTTCGCGCGCACGGGCTGGCTTTCGTATGCGCCGCTGGCGGAATTGCAGTACAGCCCGGATTCGGGCGTGGACTACTACCTGTGGTCACTGGAGATCGCGGGCGTCGGTACCACGCTATCAGCGATCAACATGGTAGCGACCATCATCAAGATGCGCGCACCCGGCATGACCCTGATGAAGATGCCAGTGTTCACCTGGACAGCGCTGTGCAGCAACATCCTGGCCATCGCGATCTTTCCGGCGCTTACCGCCGCGTTCTTCCTGCTGATCCTCGATCGCTACGCCGGTACCAACTTCTTCACCAACGAGATGGGCGGCAGCCCGATGATGTACTGGAACATGGTATGGATCTGGGGCCATCCCGAGGTCTATGTCCTGGTCCTGCCAGCGTTTGGCATCTACTCGGAGATCACCTCCACCTTCACCGGCAAGCGCCTGTTCGGCTACAGCTCCATGGTGTACGCCACGGTCGTGATTACCCTGCTCTCGTACCTGGTGTGGCTGCACCACTTCTTCACCATGGGCTCCGGCGCTTCGGTGAACTCGTTCTTCGGCATCGCCACCATGATCATCGCGATCCCCACGGGTGCGAAGGTCTTCAACTGGCTGTTCACCATGTTCCGCGGTGAGATCCGCTTCGAGCTGCCGATGATGTGGGTCGTGGCGTTCATGCTCACCTTCGTCGTAGGCGGCATGACCGGTGTTCTGCTCGCCGTGCCCGCCGCCGATTTCGTGCTGCACAACTCGCTGTTCCTTGTTGCGCACTTTCATAACACCATCATCGGCGGTGTCGTCTTCGGCCTGTTCGCCGGCATGGTGTACTGGTTCCCCAAAGCCTTCGGCTTCAAGCTCGATGAGTTCTGGGGCAAGGTCGCCTTCTGGGGCTGGGTCATCGGCTACTGGGTGGCCTGGACGCCCATCTACATCGTGGGCCTGATGGGTGTACCGCGCCGTATCAACCACCTCGATGATGTATCGCTTCGCCCGTACTTCGTGGTTGCCGCCATCGGTGCCGTCATCATCCTGATCGGTATCCTGGGCTTCGTCATGAGCATCGTGATGGGTATCGTGAAGCGCAAGGCGTTGCGCGATGTCACCGGTGATCCCTGGAACGGCCGCACGCTGGAGTGGAGCACGTCATCGCCGCCGCCGGCCTACAACTTCGCGCTCACGCCGGTGGTGTACGACCTGGATGCGTGGCAGGACATGAAGGACCATGGCTACAAGCGGCCCACAGAAGGTTTCCAGCCCGTACACATGCCGCGCAACACCGGCGTGGGCGTGATCATCGCCGGCCTGTGCACCGTCCTCGGCTTCGCCATGGTCTGGTACATCTGGTGGCTGGCCGCGCTCAGCTTCGTCGGCATCATCGCCGTCTCGATCATCCACACGTTCAACTACAACCGCGATTACGTGATTCCCGCCAGCGAGGTCAACGCGACCGAAGGTGAGCGGACGCGCGCGCTGGCAGGGGCCTGACATGAGCACCACGGTAACGACGCAGGCCGGCCCACGGGTGTGGCATGCACGGGAGGAGCACGATCACAGTGGCGGGGCCACGATGATCGGCTTCTGGATCTACCTGATGAGCGATGCGCTCATCTTCGCCTCGCTGTTCGCGGTGTATGGGGTGCTCAGCCGGAATTACGCCGGCGGCCTCGGCCCGAAGCAGCTGTTCGATCTTTCGCTCGTGGCGGTGAATACCGGTTTGCTGCTGGCCTCGTCCATCACGTTTGGCGTGGGGATGCTGGCCATGGCAGCGGGGCGTACCGGGCGGACGATGGTCTGGCTCGCTATCACGGGCCTGCTGGGCGCAGCGTTCCTGGGCGTGGAGCTACACGAGTTCGCGACGTTGGTGGGTGAAGGCGCGGGCCCCGGCCGCAGCGCGTTCCTATCCAGCTTCTTTACCCTGGTGGCTACTCACGGCACCCACGTGGCCTTTGGCCTGGTGTGGCTGATCGTATTGCTGATGCAGATCGGCAAGCGTGGCCTCACCGAGGACAACCGCCGCCGCGTGATGTGCCTGTCCATGTTCTGGCACTTCCTCGACATCGTCTGGATCGGCGTCTTTACCTTCGTTTACCTGCTGGGAGTCATCCGGTGACCGCACACGTCGTCACAGCGCACGGCCACGGCAGCAAGCGCAGCCTGGTCATCGGCTCGGCGCTCTCCATCCTGCTCACGGCCATCCCGTTCTGGCTGGTAATGACCGGGGTGCTCTCCAGCCCCGGTGCGACCATCACCACCATCTTCGCGTTCGCCCTGGTGCAGATCGTGGTCCACGTCGTGTGTTTCCTGCACGTGGATGCCAAAAGCGAAGGCGGCTGGACCCTGCTCTCGTTTCTGTTCACTGCCATCATCGTGGTGATCACGATTGTTGGCTCGGTCTGGGTCATGTACCACATGGACGCGAATATGATGCCGACGTAAGATCCGCCCAACCTGACCCACATGGCTTGTGAAGGGACTCCATGGCCACTCCAGACCGCTTCACCTGCACGTTGCGCATCGATATCGATGACGCGGATCCCGCGTTGCTCGATGTTGAACTTGGCGTGCAGGGCGATCATATGCATATCGTGCGCAAGGCCAGTGGCCATCGGAACGCGCTGGATTTCCATCGTTGGGAATATCCCGTTGAACCTGCGAGCGGTCATACGGACTGGACCGCCCTGGAGGAGGCACTGGCCACGCATGCCGGGGCACTCAGGGGCGCGCAGCGGCCACTTTCCCGTTACGGTGCCATGGGGCAGGCGTACTGGTGGTGTGGTTGTTTCCACGACAACCCGCCGTCGATGGTTTATCTGCGTGCGGAACTCGTGAAGGCATTGGCTGGGATCGGTGTCTCCCTTCACATCGACAACTACTTTCCTTCGTCCGAGTCTGCCTTCGCTCCGTCAGCTCCGCAGGCGGGAGAAGCGGACGACCTGCCGGCGGCCGCAGGGCATGCTTATCGCTTCTGGTTCGATGAACCGGGGAAGAAAATCAACACTTACCTGGTCGACGGCCCGGGCGCAGAGGGCCTGGAGACGTGGCATCGGTTTGGCGAAGGTCTCGAACATGCACTCACGCGAATAAGCGTAGCGCCGCTCGCTGAAAGCGGCAACGTCGTTGTATGCGAGCATATCCAGTTCGCATTCGATGGTGGGCCCGTCATCGAGCCGATAGCGCTCAAGCGTCTTGCCGAAGAAGGCATGGGGATTGCCATACTATGGAAGTTGGCGTGACGGACTGAGGGGTAGGCGACATGCTCGACAGCGACGACGAGGCAATTTTGCTATCCCGGCACTTTGTGCGGAAGGGCATGAGTGACCTTTCGCCTACTGAACTGGTTCGCTTCCTCTCTAACGAAGACGTCATCGTTCGTTCGTCGGCCGCGTTTCTGCTGCACCTTTCGGGCGGTGACCAGGCGGTCTTTCTGGCCGTGCTCGCGTTGGCTGACAGTGACAAAGCGTATTGTCGCGAGGTCGCCGCCTATGTGCTCGGGCAATTCGGGACACCCGATCGGCCATTCCGGAGTGAGTCGCTTCCGGTGCTCGGCCACTTGCTTGAGGACACGGACGTGGACGTCAGGCTGGCGGCGATATCCGCGCTCCGTCATCTGGGCGGACCGGAGGCGCGCGACGCTGTGCTGAGCGTCGAGACAGATACGTCGGCCGAGGTGCGGCGCCTGGTGGCCTACCAGCTGGATCTGCTGGAACAGTCACCGGAAACGGTGGCGGCACTGGAGCGTCTCGCTCGCGATACGGATCCCGATGTTCGCCAGGAAGCCCTGGAAAGCCTGGCGTACCTCCGCGGCCTTGGCGCCTGATTCAGGCCTTAGCCGTCCAACAAGCCCGCCGCGATCGCCTCCGCGACGTCTTCAGGGGTATCGAGGTCGCGTGCGAGGGCATCCTTGCGTACGGCCGCCGGGTGGGCACCCACCCACAGGCGGCGGAAGCCGGTGTCGCCCTGCAGCGTGCTGGCGGTCGCCATGGTCTCGGGGCGTACCAGCGCTGGGGGGCCCATGGCATCGCCATACGCAGACACCACGTCGCAGCTGCCGTCATAGCAGACGAACAGCTTGTCCAGGTGCTCCTGGGTCAGGCAGGGCTGGTCGACCACGGTGATCAGCACCGGGTAAGGTCGCCCCGCCAGCGCCGTGGCGGCCCGCCGCAAAGACGTACCCATGCCTTCTTCCCAGGTGGGGTTGAAGAGGATGGGGGTGCCGGTGACCAGGGGGGCGAGCTGTTCCGCATGCGCGCCGAGTACGACGAGAAGGCGCGTGGGGCAGGTGCCTTTGGCCAGCCGCACCGCCCGTTGCAGCAGGGTCTCCCCGCCGATGGTCAGCAACTGCTTCGGCCGGCCCAGCCGGCTGCTACCCCCCGCGGCAAGTACTACCGCGTCATGTTCCCCACGTGCTCGCATGCCAGATCCGGTCGAACGAAAAACTTGCCGTAAACGCTAGCACGCGGGCATGGCACCTGCTTGTCATACCGAGACGCAGGCTTCACATCGCCCGAAGATCATCGGCTAGCCTGTCCCGGACGACGGAACCCTGGCATGCCGCAGACCGAATTCGAGCGCCTGGAGCGCCTGCATAACCTGGCCGTGCTGGACTCGGACGCCGAAGACTTCTTCGACGCCCTCGTGGGGGCCGCCGCCGAAGTGACCGGGATGCCGATTTCGCTTATCAGCCTGGTCGATCGGGACCGGCAGTGGTTCAAGGCGAATATCGGTTTACCCGGGGTAAGCGAGACACCCCGCGAATATGCCTTTTGCGACCATGTCGTTCGCGCCGGGGCCGCGGTGCAGGTCGCCGACGCGCGGCTGGATCCGCGATTTGCCGATAACCCGCTCGTTGTGGGTGACCCGAACATCCGGGCCTATACCGGCGTACCCCTGACGCTAACCGACGGCACGCACCTGGGTTCGCTTTGCGTGATCGACCGCGAGCCACGCGCCCTTCGCCCCGACCAGATCCGCGTTCTCAGCCACCTGGCCGCCGCGGCCTCCATGGCGCTGGAACAGCGGGCCGACCTGATCCACCAGCGCGAGGTCGCCCGCGCCGAAGCCGTGCGCGCACGCAAGCTGGAGCGCGAGCTCGACGAGAAGCAGCAATTCCTGCAACGGACCGGCCGTGTCGCAGGTGTGGGTGGCTGGGAACTCGACCTGAAGACGAAACATCTGCAATGGTCGGAACAGACCTGCCGCATCCACGACTTGCCCGCGGGGTTCGAACCGACGCTCGATGAAGCGCTGTCGTTCTTCTCGCCCGAAGCCCAGGCCGAACTCGGCGAAGCCATGGACCGTGCGCAGCGCATGGATATTCCCTGGGACCTGACCGTGCCGATGATGACCGCCACGGGGCGGGCCATCTGGATGCGTGCGGTGGGCGGCGTCGAACGGGAAAACGGTGTCGCCGTAAGGTTGGCCGGTGCGGTGCAGGACGTGACCGAGCGCAAGATGGCTACGTTGGCGCTTGAAGCCAGCGAACGACGCTACCGCAAACTGTTCCAGTACTCGCTGGGGCTTATCTGCACGCACGACCTGCAGGGCGAAGTGCTCTCGGTGAATCCCTCCGCCGCGGCGTCGCTCGGTTACGACATCGGTGACATGCTCGGCGCCAACCTCAAGGAATTTATGCTGCCCGAACGGCGTGCGCAGCTGGATCGCTACCTGCAACGCATACAGGCCGAGCGCATCGCCATGGGCATCCTGGAGTTGGTCGCCGCGGATGGCTCGCTGCGCTACTGGCGTTACCAGAACGTGCTGGATGAAGACGCCGATGAGCCTTACGTGCTCGGCCACGCACAGGATGTGACCGAACAGCGGCGCTACGAGAACACGTTGATTGAGTGGTCCACCCGCGATCCGCTGACCCATGCGATGAACCGGCGTTACCTGGCCCAGCTGGAAGAGCGCAGCAAGGGGCGCGCCGCATGGGGTTGCATCGTGGTCGATCTGGATCACTTCAAATCCATCAACGACACCTACGGCCACGCGCGGGGCGACGAAATCCTTGTCGCCGTAGCCCAGCAGCTGCGTGATTGCAGCGGCCCGAACGATGTCGTCGTGCGCATGGGCGGCGATGAATTCCTGATGGTGATCGACAGGGCGGACGAGGTGAGTGGCGTGCTGGAGCGGCTACGCCGCGCGCTCGCCACCAGCCCGTGGTCACTGAGTCTAGGCGCGGCTGAAGCCCATGCCGAGGAACCCGTCGATCAGGTCATCGCACGGGCTGATGACCAGCTCTATGCGCACCGTGCCGTGGCGCGGCACGCTGTCCGCTAGGGAAAGGCGGCTTGCTGTAACGACGCATACGCGCCCACCAGCGCTTCCAGCGTAAAGCTGCGATTCCTCCCGCTGGGGTTGGGAAGCACCCAGGGAATACAGCCCTGCATGAGCACCGCCTGTCTTCCCCACGCGACGTCGCGTTGCGCGGTAAGCGCCGCATACGCCGTCTTGCCAAGAAAAGCGATGTAGCGTGGTTTGTACTTCCGAAGCATGGCGTTGAAGGGTGCAGCGGCGGACGCAAACTCGTCGCGCCCCAGTTCACCGGCTCCTGCCGTCGGCCGGCGAACAACGGCCGTGATGCCACAACCCACCTCGAGAAGGCGGTGGCCTTCTTCGGCTGCAAACAGCGTGGGCGTGAAGCCCGACCGATGCAGCACCTGCCAGAACCGGTTCGAGCGCCCGGCAAAGTGATGCCCTGTCTCAGCGGCGAGCAAGCCGGGGTTGATCCCGCAGAACAGCACGGCAAGCCCTGGCGCGATCACATCGGGCAGGTGGGTGCTCATCGGCAGATAGCGTTCACGGCCTTGCGTGCGAGTGCGTGCAGCTCATCGCGCGACCGGCCGGCACGCGCCCGAATGGCAATGGTGTGCATCGTCGCCGATGCCAGCAGGGCCAATGCCTCGGGATCCGCGCCCGCGGAAAGCTCGCCATCGGCGGCGGCTTGTTCAAGCCGTGCGCGGAACCGCTCGTCGAGACCCATGAAGCCGTCGCTCACGATCTGTCGCACCACCGGATCTTCCAGCGCCTCGGTCACCGCCGTACCCACGACGAAGCAGCCGCGTGGCTGGCCTTCGCCCGAGAAATAGATACCGAGCGCGGCGTCGTACGCCTGCATCAGCGTCTCGTCGAGCGGCTTGCCGGGTGCGAGCACCTCGGCCATCAGGGCGAACTTTCGATCCCAGTAGTCGCCCAGCGCGCGAACGTAGATGTCGTGCTTGTCGCCGAACGCAGCCTTGAGGCTCGGCCGATTCATGCCGGTGGCCGCCGAGAGGTCGTCCAGCGACGTGCCGGCATAGCCGCTGCGCCAGAAGGCATCGGCGGCATGCCGCAGGGCGGTTTCCGGTTCGTAGGCGCGAGGGCGCCCGCGGGGGCGCTTCGGTGCCTCGGTAGTTTTTGTTCGATCTTGCATAAAAACCCTTGAAGGCTGTCTTGCCCGTACATATTATGCGGTGACGTACAAAATTCAACTGCGCGGATGGCCACGCTAGCTGTCCCGCTCAACCTTCGCTGAAACAGGTAGTTACGATGAACTCGCACCTAGAAGACGGCCGACCCACCCGCTCTGGCGCCACCCGCTGGGCACTCATGATCGGCGTTCCGGCCCTGCTCGCGCTGGGGGGTATCGCGTATCACTACAACCGCGCCGGCCAGGTGGAGACTGACGACGCGTATGTGCGTGCCGCCAAGGTGGCCATCAACGCCCGCGTGCCCGGTCAGGTGCTCGAGGTGGCCGTGGTCGATAACCAGGCGGTGCACAAGGGCCAGGTCCTCGTGCGGATCGACCCGGCGCCGTACCGCATCACGGTCGATGCCGCCGAGGCGAAGCTGGCGAGTACACGCTTGAAGGTGGAAGGCCTGAAGGCCACCTACCGGCACCAGTTGGCGGAGCTGCAGTCGGCGAAGGATTCGGCGGACTTCAACCAGCGCGAGGTCGACCGCAAGAAGGCGTTGCTCGCCTCCGACTACGCATCGCGCGCCACGTACGAGCGTGCCGAAACCGACCTGAAGGTCAGCCGACAGCACATCGCCTCTGAACAGGAAGATGTCGCCAACACCATCGCGGCCCTTGCTGGCGACCCGGCCATTCCGGTGGAGCGTCACCCGAGTGTGCGCGAAGCACAGGCCCAGCTTGACCGCGCACGGCTCGATCTCTCCTACACGACGGTTACCGCACCGGACGAGGGTACGGTGGCTCGCGTCGATGACGTGCAGGCCGGCGATTTCGTCAACGCGGGCGCGCCGGTGTTCGCGCTGATCTCCAGCCGTGATGTGTGGATCGAAGCGAACTTCCGCGAAACGAGCCTGACGAACATGCGCCCTGGCCAGCGCGCGAACCTCCGCGTGGATGCGTACCCCGGCCACGTGTTCACCGCACGCGTTGCCAGCATGAGCCCCGGCACGGGCTCGGAGTTCTCCGTGCTGCCGCCGGAGAACGCGACGGGCAACTGGGTGAAGGTGGTGCAGCGCCTGCCGGTGCGGCTCGAGCTGGACCATACCGACCCGCAGTGGCCGTTGTATTCGGGCATCAGTGTGCTGGTCAACGTGGATACGACCACATCCAGCGCGCCTGACCGCGTGGCGGGGGCCCCGTAATGAACGCCGCCAACACCGCCACGCATTCGCCGGTGGAGCATCGCATGCTCATCCTGGCGGGTCTGCTGGCGACCTACATGCAGGCGGTCAATATCTCCATCCCCAATGCAGCCCTGCTTCGGCTACAGGGTGGCTTGTCGATGACGGATGACCAGGTGGGCTGGGTGTTCACCTCCTACATCGCCGCGAGCGCTGTGGTCATGCCGTTGACGCATTGGCTGGCGGCGCGGATCGGCAGGAAGACGATATACCTGCTTTCGCTGGCGCTGTTCATGCTTGGCCTCGTTTTGGATGTGCTCGCGACCACGCCGCTTCAGTTCGTGGGCGCGCGCATCGTGCAAGGCGCGGCCAGTGGCACGCTGGCGCCACTGTCGATGTCGATCCTCCTGTCGGAGTTACCGCCGCTGCGTCATGGCCGCATCGGCCTGACCTGGGCCGTGACAGGCACGCTGGGCATCCTGAGCGGACCTTCCATCGGTGGCTTCCTCAGCGAAGCGTTCGGCTGGCACGCTATCTTCTACGTCAGCTTTCCCCTGGTGCTCTTCATCATCACGGTCGTGGCGCTGTTCCTGCGCGAACGCAGGCCGACGACGCGCGAGCCATTCGATTTCCTCGGCTGGGCGATGCTCTCGATCAGCCTGACGGCCGTGCAGATGCTGCTGGATCGCGGCCAACGGCTGGAGTGGTTTGCATCCACCGAGATTCGTATCGAGGCCGCCGCCGCGGCACTGGGTATGTGGATGTACCTCGTGCATATCTTCACCCGGCCAAACCATTACCTCGACCGCGCACTCTTCAGCCATCGCAACTTCACGCTGGGCAGCATCCTCTACTTCGTGTTCGGCTTTGTGTTACTGCCGACGCTGGCGCTCACCTCGCCGATGCTGGAAGAACTGCTTCGTTATCCAGGTGATGCCGCAGGCCTGCTAACGATTCCGCGCGGCATCGGCATGATGGTGTGTCTGCTGGCCACGTGGCGTATATCGCCGCGGATCGATAGCCGCCTCGTTCTGATCGGCGGTGTCACCTTGGTGACGCTCGGCAACTGGCGCATGGTGGGCTATTCGCCGCTCATGGATGGCTGGGCGGTGGGCATGGCGGGCTTGCTGCAGGGCGCCGGGCTGGGCGTGCTCATGCCAGCGATCACGCGGGCAACATTCGGCAGCCTTCCGCCTGCGCTGCGCGCGCACGGCACGGTGCTGTTCAACCTTGCGCGCCTCTACGGCAGCACGCTCGGCGTCGCCGTGGTGCAGCTGTACTTCTTCATGAATACGCAAGGCATGCACAGCGCCCTTGCCGAACACCTGCGGCCGTATGGCGCCTTCGCCCACGTATCGGCCGTGACGAGCGGCGGCGCGCTTGCCGCGCTGAACGAAGGCGCGACCGGCCAGGCCGCCATGGTCGCCGTCATCGGCCAGTTCAAGCTGCTGTTCGTGGCGATGCTGGCCGTCAGCCCGCTCATCTTCTTCCTTCGCCAGCCGCGCGCTGGTCACTAACCCCGGTACTGACATGAAAACCGCACGACTGTTCCATGCAAGGCGCACCGCGCTCGCCGCGGTGCTGGGTGGCGCGACGCTGGCACTCCTGAGCGGGTGCATGGTCGGGCCGGACTACCAGCGCCCGGGTGACACCGCCTCCGCGCATTACGATGTGGCGGCAGAGCAAAAGCTCGATCACACAAGCGCGGACACCGCACCGAAGGTAAGCTTCGATGCGAAGGTCGATGCCGACTGGTGGACGCTGTTCAAATCCCCCCGGCTGAATGACGTGGTGCAGAAAGCGATCGAGGGTAACCTCAGCCTCGATGCCGCGAACGCGACCATCGCGCAGGCGAACCAAGCCATCGCCGCGGCGGGCGGTGCGCTGTATCCCCAGGTGGGCTTCGCCGCGGATGCGGGCCGCCAGCGCACGGGGTTCGGTGCGGGGCGCGCGACATCCAACGCTTACTCGGTAGGACCCTCGGTCAGTTTCGACTTCGACCTGTTCGGCGGTAATCACCGCCGGGTAGAGGAAGCCACGGCGCTGGCCGATCTGCAGCGCCATCATTTCGATGCGGCGTACCTGACGGTGACAGGCGATGTCGTCACCGAAGCCATCAAGCTGGCGTCCGCACGCGCGCAGATCGTCGCCGTTGAAGATCTGCTGGCGACGGACCGGCACAACCTTGAACTTGTCACGGCGGCGCAGCGCTACGGCAGCGCGACGAAGGCGGATATCGCCCTTGCCCAAAGCCAGCTGGCACAGGATGAGACCCTGCTGCCGCCGTTGGCCCAGCAGCGCGACGTGGCGCGCCACGCACTCTCCGTGCTGGCGGGCCAGGGCCCGGCCGACTGGGTACCGCCGGATTTCGACATGGCCGACTTCACGTTGCCGGTCGAGTTGCCGTTGAGCGTGCCCTCGGAACTCGCCCGCCAGCGCCCGGACATCCTGGCAGCGGAATCGCAGCTGCATGCTGCCAGCGCAGCGATTGGCGTGGCGACCGCTGACATGTATCCGCACCTGCAGCTTTCCGGTGCGCTTACCCAGGCCAGTGCTGGCGCTGGTGTAGGGACCTTGTGGGGCATTATCGGCTCGCTCGCCGGCCCGCTCTTCGACGGCGGTACGTTGAAGGCAAACCGCCGCGGTGCCGTCGATGCCTACGACGCCGCGCTGGCCAACTACCGGCAGACGTTGCTTTCGTCGCTTGGTCAGGTGGCCGACGTACTGCAGGGCATCGGCCACGACGCGGAGGAATACGCGGCACAAGGCCGTGCACTCGATGCCGCCGAAACCAGCCTGAAGCTCAGCCAGGAAGGCTTCCGCGCCGGCGATGCCAGCGTGCTGGCGGTACTGGACGCGCAGCGCGCCCGCCAGCGCGCGCTGATCGGCCAGGTGCAGGCGCGGACGGCGCAGTACCTCGATGCGGTGCAGCTCACCGTCGCGCTAGGTGGCCGGTCCGAGAACGCGTTTCTCAGAAAAGCCCGCTGACAACGAAGAGGCCACCTGAGCCCGGGTACGCTGACAACGTCGTTTCGGTCAGCCGCGCGCGCGAGGTGGCGACGTAGGCGGTGCCTTCGTGATCGAACGCCAGGCTGCCGACGTGGGGCGCGGGGATCGCGATCGATCGCTCCACGGCGCCGTTGGCGGCGAGTTGCACAATGGCGCCGCCACCCCACATGGCGACCCACACGCTGCCGTCCGGTGCGATAGCCATGCCATCCGGTTTGCCGGGGCAAGCGAGGAAATCGGTGACCACGGTCGGCTCGCCCAGTGATGCGTGGCCATCATGCACGGGGTACGCAAGTAACGTCCGGCTCAGCGTATCGATGACGAGCAACGAGCGGCCATGGCGCACGAACGCCATGCCGTTCGCCACACCGAGCCCGGCTGCCACCGGTTGCACGTCGGCAATGGGTGACGCCGCATGGAACAAGCCACCCCGTGTGTGCAGGAGCCCGCGGTGCATGGAACCGGTCCACAAGCCGCCCGAGGCATCCACGGTCATATCGTTGAAGCGGCAGCCCGCCGCGAGAGGTGCGAGCGGCCCCGCTTCGAGCGTGCCGCTTCGGATATCGACAGCGAAGAAACGATCCTCGCCCGCGCCTGCCCAGCCACCGTCGAGACGTTGACCCAACGACCACAACGGATGGGCCAGCGGCGTCTCGGTCAGCCGACCCTCGGGCGGGCTCCACCGCAGGAGCCGATGTCCCGGCGGATCCAGCCAGACGATATCGTCGCCATCCACCCGCACCGATTCACCCACCAGGGCCCGCGGCTGTGCGGCGAGGTGGACGTTGCTCATGCGAGTGCGCGCCGTGCTGCGTGGATACCGGCGAACCCCTGTGCCGTGGCGTCGGCAGCATCGACCGCCTGCGAACCGATGCCGACGTGTGCGAGGGCGGCGGCATACAACGCGCATACCGGTGCCGCACCGACCAGGGTCACCGTTGGCTCCAGTGGGTAGATCGCGCGCGCATCGGCCAGTTCCGAGCCGATAAGCAGGCCGCGCAGATACGACGCCGCATCGTCGCGGGCGAGATCGCCCCGAATGACCTGCGCGCGCACACCAAACAGCGCAGTACCCAGCCCAGGCTGGCGCTTGAAGCCGGCATCCACGCCCGCCTTGAACGCGGCACCAGTTGCGGCGGGTGCGGCCACGACCGACGCCAGCATACCGGCCGCCGTCAGCCGGTCGAAGATTTCCCCTGACATGGCCGTCATGAATTCCTGCACCTTGCCCCCTTCGATCCTTACCCACTTACCGTGGGTGCCGGGCAGGGCGACGATGCCGTCTTGCGGCAAGCGCCCCGCCCTGAGCAGGCCGAACAGCTCGGTCTCTTCGCCACGCATGATGTCCGGCGCGTTATCCACCGCGCGGCGGCATGCAAGACCGGGAACGATATGCATGGTGCGGCCGGCAATCGTCGCCGGGTGCAGCCGAGCGGCCAGCTCTTCCAGGCCGATAGGGCATGCCACGTAGCCGGCATCCTCCCAGCCCACGTTGGAGCCGACCATGCCGCACGCATAAATCATCCCGGCATCGGGCCAGCGTGCGACCAACCGCGCGAGCTGAGCTTCCATGCCGGATCGGTCCAGCGAAGCAATGCCTGCAGGTTCGGCAAATGCATCGCACACGGCACCCTCGTCACCCAGGAGGAAGGAACGGAAATTGGAGCTGCCCCAGTTGATCGCAATGAAGTCACGCGCCATGAAAGTCCCTTAGCGCCGCGTCACTGACGCGCCACCATCAATCGGATAGATACCACCGGTCATCCAGCCACTGGCATCGCTGGCGAGGAATATCGCGAGTTCCGCGACATCGTCGGCCGTTCCAAGCCGCCCCAGCGGATGCCTGCCCACGTTGGCCTCGCGTGCGGCGATGGGGTCGTCAGCCCGTTCGAACGACGCGCGCAGCATGGGGGTATCGACCGATGCTGGCGCGATCCCGTTGACACGTACCTGCCAGGCTGAAAATTCCAGCGCAGCGGTACGAACCAGCGATTCCAATGCCGCTTTGCTTGCCGCATAAGCGGCCAGGCCCGGCGTGGCGAACCGGGCGTTGATCGAGGTGGTCATCACCACGGCGCCACCCCCCGCATCGCGCATGCCCGGTACGACGTGCCGCATCAGGCGCACAGCAGAGATGACGTTGGTGTCATAGGTATCGCGAAACAGCGCATCGTCCGACTCGAGGATCGAGCCCGGCGGGCTGATCCCCGCGCAATGGATGAGGATGGTGGCTTGCCCCAGCGCCAGTGCAGTGGCCTCTACCGCTTCGCGCACCGCAGCGTCATCGCGCAGATCCACGCTGAGCGAAAGCGACACGTCCGATGATGGCGCCAGGTCGAGTCCCGCCACCGCGACACCCTCCTCGCGCAACCGCCTGGCGACCGCGGCTCCGATGCCACTCCCCGTGCCCGTGACGATGGCGACCTTTCCTGCCCATGCCTTGCTGTTCAAGCGAACGTCCCCTTGCTGTGCACGGTCGTGGATCAGAACCGCCAGGTCACCGTGGCCATGTAATTGCGTCCATATATCACATTGGTGCGCAGGCCTTCCTCGTAACCATCGAAGGTGCGCTGGCGGCTGTTGAGCAGGTTGGTGGCCTCGACCTGCAGCGAAAGCTGCGGTGTGAAGTTGTAGCTCACCGAGGCGGCCAGGTCCTTGTAGGTATCGTTGTAGATGCCGGTGGCGGCGGTGGAGAGGCCGACCAGGTAGCGATTGCGCCAGTTATAGGCGACGCGCGAGCTGAACGGGCCCTTCTCGTAGTAAACGATCAGGTTGTAGTTGTTCTTCGACAGGCCGGGGAAGGTCAACGAACTGCCGTTGACGTCCTTGATCGGCGTGTTCGAATCGATATACGTGTAGGTGGCGACCATGCCGAAGCCATCGAGCGGATCGGGCAGGAAGGTGAACGGTACCTGGGCCAATAGCTCGGCGCCCTTCACCATGGCCGAATCGCCGTTGACCTTGCGGTTGATGAAGTAGTTCACGCCACCGATCGTTTCGGCACTCTGCTGCTGGATGATGAAGGTGGAGACATCCTTGTAGAACAGGCCGGCGGAGACCATCCCGGTATCGTTGTAGTAATACTCGAGCGAGAGATCGTACTGGTCGGCCTTGAACGGCTTCAGCCCCGGCGCGCCACCACTGCCGGTACCGGGCGTAACCTGCACGCCGTTGACGAACACGGCGCTGTTGTTGAGCGATACGCCGTTGTTGAGGTCCTCGGTGTTCGGGAACGCCACGACCCGGGCCGCGCCGCCACGAACGAGCAACTGATAGGTGATCTCCCACTTGGCGATGAAGGATGGCAGCCACTCGCGGGTCGTGCTTCGGTAGTCCGTCGGGCTGGCCTGGCCGGTGGCCGTTATCAGGTTGCCCTTCGAATCCAGTTCGCGCTGCACGTAGCGAATGCCAAAGTTGCCCGACACAGGCATGCTTCCCGCATTAAAGCTCCAGTCCGCCTTGGTGTACGCCTCGGTGAATTTCTCGTCGATACTGAACGTGCCCGCATAAGCCAGCGCATTGTCGCGACCATCCAGGCACTGGGCATTCTGGCTGATGGCGGGAATGTTGGTAAACGCATCGCAGCCGGTGAACACCGAGCGATAGCTGCCAAGGTAACTGCGCGGCAGGCCGTCGAACTCGCCCTTCATGAAGTTGCTGTTGCTGTACACGCGGAGGTAGTCGGCCAGCGCCGTCGCCGGCACGCCCCCCGTGGGACGGATATCTGCGCGCAACGGGTCCTGGTCGCTCTTGACCTTGGTCGCACGGGCGCCAAACGACAGGGACTGCCAGTTATCGTTATCGAAGTTCCATACCCAGTCGGTACGCGCCGCGGGTGCATCGGTTTTCGCGCGATAGTCATTGTCAAACAGAATGGACATGGCCATCTGGTTCGGATCGGTGAGGTTGACGCCGTTGATGTTGAAGCTGCCGAAGTTGCCCGAACGCAGGTCGTAATCGATGACCGAGGTGATGCCGGCCGCTGGCTGCAGGCGCATGTAGTTCTGGTGGTACTCGGCCTTTGAACGATCGAATGAGATTTCCGCCGATCCATCCAGGTGGTCACCGGCGTGGAAGCTGCCGCGTAGCGCCGTGGACCAGACGTCGGCATCGATATCCGCGATTTCCGTGTTGGCCTGGATCGGTGTCGTGGCCCGCCCGGCCAGCAGGATATTGTGGTTCGAGTACGTGGCGTTGCTCAGGCCCGCGCTGGGATTGAAGGCCAGCCAGTAACGGTCACGATCGGACGTCTGCTTTGAATAAAACGTGTCTCCCACGATCTCGACGCCCGGCGTGGGACGCCACTGCAGGATGGCGCTTACGCCCTTCTTGGTGCGGTCGTCCTCGATGTTCTGTGCACGCATATCCGTGCTGCCGAAATGCTTCACGCCAGCGCTATCGGTGAACTGCGAGTAGCCCGAAAACGTATCCAGGCCTTGCTGCACGACCGTGCCGTGGCTATACGTGGCCGCGACCATCGCCCCAAGCGTTTCATCCTTGTTCCGGCCGGAAAGCAGGGCGAAGCCATCACCACCGCCCTTGCGGGCCAGCTTGCTGTACGTACCGGAGACGCTGACGACGTTCTGGTCACCATCCGCATTCAGCGGCATGCGCGTTTCGATATTGACGATGCCGCCCAGCGCACCGGATACCTGGTCCGCGCTGGCCAGCTTGGTGACCGAAAGACGCGAAATCACTTGTGAGGGAACCAGCGTCAGCAAGCCATACGTGGAGGTGTTCAGCTGATCGAGGCCGTTACCGCCACGTCCCGTCGCGTCGAAGATCTCGCGGCCGTTGTAGAGGTACACGTTCTGGCTGAGGCCACGCACCAGGATGTTGCTGCCTTCACCCATGCCGCGCTCGAGCTGTACGCCGGCCACACGCCCGAGGGACTCGGCCACGTTGGAATCGGGCAGCTTGCCGATGTCGTCGGCGACGATGGCATCGACGATCTGCGACGAATCCTTCTTGAGGTCGCGCGATTTCTCGAGGCTCTGGCGGATGCCGGACACCGTGACGCCTTCCAGATCGACCGGGTTCTGGCCCTGTGGGGCGGCGGCATCCTGCGTGGGTTTGGCCGGGGCGGTATCGGCCGTGGAAGGTGCTGTCTGGGCAACGGCCGGCACGGATGCGAAGAGCACCTGTGCGATCAGGGCCGACAGGATGGTACGCCGAGCAAGAACCATGTTTTTCCTCCCCCGAGGTGGTGAGCCCCGGGAAAGCAGCCGCGTTCACGGCCCCACTTTCTTCCCCGTCGCTCGCACGAATGTCGCTGTGTGTATCGCCGTTTGCCAACCGGAATTCGCTTGGCATGGTGTAACTATTATAGCAATATAGATGGGCACGCAAGAGCGACCGGACAAGGAATCGCTGCTGCAAAGCAGCATGAAAACCGCTTCGCCGATGCCCTTCTCTCGCCGTTCGACGCCCAAGGAAATCCGCGCATGACGCAACTGGCTGGTGTCTTTCCCATCGTTCCAACGATCTTTCACGCGAATGGCGTGATCGATCTTGTCGGCACGCGCAACGTGCTCGAATACATCATCGGCGCGGGTGCCGCTGGCGTGGTGTTTCCCGGCCTGGCAAGTGAGTACGACATGCTCAGCGTGGATGAACGCATCGAGCTGACGGCATCGCTCGGCGGCTGGATCGCGGGGCGCGTCCCTTTCATTGTTGGCGCGAGCCACGCGGATGCGGCCATCGCCGCGCAGCTTGCCGCGACAGGCGCCGTCGCGGGCGCGGTGGCGGCCATGATTCTTACGCCGCACAAGCATGCGAGTGATCCCGCTGCGATGGCGGCCTACTTCAACGACATCCATGAGGCGTCGGGCGTTGCGATCATGCTGCAGAACGCGCCGGCGCCGATGGGTGTGGGCCTCGGCGTGGCCCAGGTGGCGGCCCTGGCGAGTGCCGTACCTGGCATTCGCTATGTCAAGGAAGAAACGCAGCCTTCGGGCCATCGGATCACGGCCTTGATGGAAGCGACCGGCGCTGGCGTGGAGGCCGTCTTTGGTGGCGCGGGCGCGCGTTATGTGATCGATGAACTCCAGCGCGGCGCGATCGGCACCATGCCGGCGTGCGAGGTCACCGAGATCCACGTGGCCATGCTGGCCCGGCACGCGAAGGGTGATCTGCAAGGGGCGCGGGATCTTTTTGAACGCACCTTGCCCCTGCTTAGCATGCAGGCGGTGTTTCGCTGGCGACTGACCAAGGCCGTGCTGCTTCGCCGAGGGCTTATCGGTTCCGATCATGTGCGTGCTGCCGGGCCCACGCTGGATGCATGGGACCAACGCGAGCTGGACGACCTGCTTGCGCGTATCGCAGATATTCTTCCGCTCGACCGCGTGCCCGGCAAACCGGCGAGAATGGCCCCATGAACAGCCCTGTCAGCAAGGTTGAAACCTTCATCGTCACCGTGCCGCGCGATACGCCGTACCTCGGGCCGCTCGGGCCCGGCGAGCGGATCAATTCACGTGGGTACGTCGTGCGCAAGGGTAACGGGACGATCTATCCCTCCGTGGATCGCTCGATCGCCGTACGGATTACCTGCGATGACGGCAGCGATGGGTGGGGCGAAACGTATGGCATCTGCGCACCGCGCGCGACCACCGAGATCATCAACGACCTGCTGGTACCGGAACTGATCGGCCGCGACCCCGAGGATGTCGAAACGATCTGGGACGACCTGTACGGGCTGATGCGTGTACGTGGTTGTACCTCGGGCTTTCATGTCGATGCGATCACGGCGCTGGATATCGCCCTGTGGGATCTGCGTGCCCGTGCGCACGGAGTACCCCTGTGGCAGATGCTTGGTGAGCGCCAACGCGAGCGCATCCCTGGCTATCTTTCGGGATTGCCCGCGGGAAACCTGGAAGAACGGGTAGCGATGGCCGTTCGCTTCCAGCAGGAGGGGCACGACGCGTTCAAGATCCACACAGCGGTCAGCACGGAAGGCATCGTCGAAGAAGTAGCCGCATTGCGCCAGGCGTTGGGTGATGATGCGTTGCTGATGGTGGACCTGCACTGGAAGTTCGACCCCGCCGGCGCGCTTGCCCTGGCCGAACGCCTCGCGCCATACCAACCCTTCTTCGCCGAAGCACCGATCAAGCCCGAAGATGTCGATGGCCTGGCATGGCTGGCCGAACGCTCGCCCGTGCCGATCGCGGCGGGCGAGGAGTGGTATACCGAGCACGATGCGCGGCTGCGCCTGAACCGCGGGAGCATCGCGTTCATCCAGCCTGAGATGGGCCACGCGGGCATTACCCAGTACAGGCGCATTGCGCGGTTGGCGGATACCGCGGGTGTCACGATGGCGCCCCACGCCACCGTCGGTACCGGCCTTTTCCTCGCGGCGAGCCTGCATATGTCGAGCACGGTGGCGCGCTTCTGGCGCCACGAGTGGCAGCATTCGGTGTTCGCGCGGTCGTTGCAGCTACTCGAGACCGACATGGCCTATGTGGATGGCCACTACGTGCTGCCCACCGGGCCCGGTCTCGGCGTCCGTCCGGGCCCACGTTTCTGGGACTACGCCGAATTGGCTACCTGAGCGGCCGGCACCGCGACGATCGTGGCCGACGATCGCGGTGCCATCTTCACGCCGAGCCATGCCACGCCGAAGGCGATGGGATGCAGGGTGGCCATTAGCACGAAGCTGCGGTCGAAATGCCCGGAGGACACCAGGCCGGCGACAACCTGCGCCGACAACATGCCACCCAGGGCGCTTCCCGCACCGATCAGCCCGGACACCGTCGCGATGTAGCGGCTCGGATACAGATCAACCACCAGCGTGCTGATGTTGATCTGGAAAATAAGGTGGGCAAAGGCGACCGCCGATCCGATGGCGAACAATAGCCAGAGGGCTGGATGAAACGCTGCCGCAAGGCCGACCGGCGCGAGGATCGCGGCACCTGCCATCGCGATGAGCCGGCTGCGCGTCGGCTCCATGCCGCGCTTCACCATCGCGCTCGATATCGCCCCGCCACCAATGCTGCCCACGTCAGCGGCGAGATAGACCACCCATGCCAGCGACGCCACGGCGGCCAACGACATGCCGCGCACATCGTTGAGGTATTTGGGAAACCAGAACAGGTAGAAGTACCAGACGGGATCCGCGATGGCGCGTGCGAGCACCAGCGTCCATAGCGTGCGATCACGAAGCACGCGACCCCAGCGTGCCGTTTCGGATTCGGCATCGGGCAACTTTGCGGGGCGTGCCTCCTTCGGATGGAACCACAACCAACCCGCCATCCAAAGCATGCCGGCCGCGCCGGTGACGACGAACGCGGCCCGCCACCCATAGACCAGCGCGACACCGCCAATCAAGGGCGGGGCAAGCGTCGCTCCCACCATGGCACCCGCCGTGTAAATACCGTAGGCCAGGCCCTTCTCGGACGGTTTGAAGCGCTCAGAGACGACCTTGGTGCCGACGGTGTAGTTGCCAGGCTCGCCGAGGCCCAATGCGAAGCGTGCGGCGCCCAGCTCGAACGCGCTGCGCGCCATGCCGGTCAGCAGGTTGGCAATGGACCACCACGCGACGAACAAGGCCAGTGCGACTCGTGAACCCAGCCAATCGGTGATGCGCCCCGCCAGCAGGTAAGCGACGGTGTACGCCACGAGGAACGCCTGCACGATATGCGCATAGGCCGCATCCGTGATCGAGAGATCGGCCTGGATCGTCGTTGCAAGGATCGATAGTGCCTGGCGGTCCAGGTAGTTGATCACCGTGGAGACGAACAGCAGGGCGAGCAGCACCCAACGGAACCGATCGGGCTTCGCTTTCCCCACCTCTTCCACCATGCCTTGCCCCCCTCCACCGGTCGATCGAAGCTATTACTAAAATAGCAACAGGTCAATCCGCAGCGCCGCAGGGCTCAGGCGATCTCCAGCGCCGCGGCGCGTAGCGCCTCCACGAGTTCGGCCGTGGCGTGCTCGGGAATCCAGCCGGACATGGCGAGGCCGGCGACCACCGGATCGCCGGTCGTCACCGCCACGATGTGGTGGTCCCGCTCATCGGCCACATGCACGCGCGCGTAGCCTCGCTGGCGGGTTGTCTCCAACGTGGCGAGCAGGCCCTCGATCCCCTGGGGGAACATCGGGATGTCCTTGCCGTCGTAGAGCTCTCGCACTTCGTCATCGGGCAGCTGAGCCAGCAGCACGATCCCGATACCACTGGTAGTGGCCGGTAACAGGCCGATACGGCCGAGGCCGCGTGCGGCTTCGATGCCCGGCGGTGCATGGAACAGGTAACTGACGCTGTCGTTCCACAGCACGCCCATCGCCACGGTGTGGCCAAACCGGCGCAGGCGTTCGAGCTCAGGCAGCGCGCGCCGGATAAGCCCCGACGCAAACAGGCTCTGCGCCGCCAGCACGTGCATGCCGGCGCCGGGCGCGTACTTCCGATCGGAGGTCTGTCGCACGATACCCATATAAGCCAACGTCTTCAGCAGGCGATTCACCCGTGTCGTGTTCGCGCCGAGCTGGCGCGCGAGTTCACGGCAGCCGATCGGTTCCGGTGCCGAGGCCAGCGCCTGCAGCGTAAGGATGCCGTCAATCAGGCTCTGGTTGGGTTGGGCATTGGGCTTGGCGCGCATGGCGCAAAGAGTAGCCGTACCACGGGGCCAATGGCGATCCTCAGGGAAATACCAGCCGCTCGCCCTGGGCTGGTTCAACAAAGCGCACACCCAGGGTGTTGCCAGTGGCCAGTTGCGCACGGACCAGCGCCCGTGGGTCACGCCCTGCATCGAGGCTGGGCTTGATGTGGTCCACCACGACGGTGAGCCCGCGCAGCGCATCCTTGCCGCCACTCGCCTCGGCGAGTACCTGCAACTCGCGCAGCAGCCATGTGGGGGTGAGATGCCCGAACAGTTTCGCATCGGGCACATCGTTCGGGAACGACACCTCGATCTGTATGCCCTTCAAGGCGTGGCTACGGACCAGCGGCGCGAGTGCCTGCCATACCTCGGCCAGATCGTGCTTTCCGTGCGAGAGCGCATCGGGGCCGGTGTCGCCGAAGTAGGCGTAATAGTCGCCGCCCGCGCGCAGCAGGATCATCGACGAGACGACCGCGTCGTGGCTCAGCGGCCACAGCTGTGCGGACATCGAGGTGCCTTGAACTGCAAACCAGGCACCTGGCGCCTCGTCGGTGAGGTGGTACCAGCCCAGCGCAGGCGCTTTTCCGCGGTCGGCCAGGTTCGGCCACGCCTCCCAGTTGAAGTAGTCGCGGCTGATCACGTCCAGCGTCGAGGGGAGGCCGTAAACCAGCTTGTCCCCATGATCCTCGGGCGAGGCGATCACCAGGCCAGCCACGTGATCGAGGTGGCCGTGGCTGATGAAATAAGCCGCAATGCCTTGATGCAGGATGTAGCCGGTGGTGCCCTTCAGCGCACCCGTCGCACGTGCCTTGTCGATCCCCGTCACCAACGTGCCGGCATCGAGCGCGAGGTAATGGTCGTCGCCCGCGGCCCGGATCAGATAGCCAGAGAGATTATCGCTGGCGACCCCACCCCCAACACCCAGCGCGACCACTTCGAAGCGGGGTGGCTCGGCGGCCTGGGTGGCCAATGGCATGGTGGCAAGGCAGAGCGCGGCGAATGCGCGGCGTAGGCTGGTCATGGGCGATGTAGTGATTTTGGCAAAGCGCAGGCGAGGGCGCGGGCGTAAGGTTGAGGCCCCGGTAGGTTAGAGGATCAGCGCCATGGCTGTATTACTCGCCGTCAATGTCGGCCTTCCGCAAGATATCGAGTGGCAAGGGAAGACCGTGCACACCGCCGTGTGGAAACGGCCTGTGCAAGGGCGGGTCATGGTGCGCCGGCTCAATATCGATGGCGACGGGCAGGGCGACCTGGCGGGGCATGGCGGTGAGCACCGCGCGGTGATGGTTTACCAGGCGGCGTCCTATCGCTACTGGGAGGCCTTCTTCCAACGGCCCACGCTCGACTACGGCAGCTTCGGTGAAAACCTCACCGTGGATGGCCTGCCCGATGATGAGGTATGCATCGGCGACCGCTACCGCATCGGCGAGGCCTTACTCGAAGTGACCCAGCCGCGGGTCACCTGCTACCGCGTGGCCCTGCGCATGAACGAGCCGCGCATGGCCAATCTGCTGGTCTCGCACCGGCGCCCGGGGTTTTACTTCCGGGTGATCGAGGAAGGCCTCATCGGTGCGGGAGATACCATCGCCAGGGAGCAGGAAGGCAGCGGCATGACGGTCGCCGAGATCGATGCGCTTCTGTACCTGCCTGGCAAGTCGCCGATCAGGCTGAAGCGCGCCGCGCAGATTCCGGCCCTGAGCAGAGGATGGAAGCAATCGTTTGAGGAGTTGCTGGCGGCAGGGCCGGAAGCCAGCGGCAACGTCGCGCTCGGTGGACCTGCGTCGGCACCACCGGCATGGAGCGGCTTTCGCGAGGTGCGCGTCACGGCCATTCGCGAGGAGAGCGCGCTGGTTCGATCCTTCGTGCTTGAGCCGGTCGATGGCCACCCGCTACCGAGAGCCCGTGCGGGGCAGTTCATCGTGTTGCGCCTGCAGCCACCCGCGCCGCGAGCACCGATCATCCGCAGTTACTCGCTCTCCGATACATCACTCGACGGGCGCTATCGTATCTCCGTGAAGCGAGGCACCGGCGAAGGCAGCCGTTATCTCCACGATGACATACACGAGGGCGACACGTTCGGTATCAGTGCCGCCCGTGGCACCTTCAACCTGGTCGACGATCAGCGACCTGTCGTGCTTTGGGGCGCCGGCATAGGCATCACGCCGCTACTGTCGATGCTGCACGAACTGGCTGCGGCACCGCCGCGGCCGATCTATTGGCTATACGGTGCACGAGACGGCACTGACAATCCCTTCTCTTCCGAAATCGACACGCTGCTGAAGGCCTTGCCCGAAGCGAAGCACCTGCTGTCTTTCAGCAAGCCGACTGATACAGACCGTAAAGCGCCCGCGTTCGATATCGAAGGCCACATCGGAATCGCCAACCTCATCGCACTCGGCGTCCCAAACCATGCGCGCATCTACCTGTGCGGACCAACGCGCTTTCTCCAGGCGCTACGCGAACAGCTTCCGAAAGCCGGCTATCCCGATGTGATGTCCGAGCTCTTCGGCGCACAGGAAGGCTTCCAGCCCGGTGTCGTTGGCGCACAGGGCAAACCACCCCATGCACCTGCTGTCGAAGACAGCAACGGCCCCATTGTCGCCTTCGTACGCAGCGGCATCGCCGTGCGCTGGAGCGCCGCAACCTACCCAAGCCTCCTGGAACTGGCCGAAGCCTGCGACGTTCCGGTTCGTTGGTCATGCCGCTCAGGCGTGTGCCACAGCTGCGAAACCGCATTGATCGGCGGCGACGTGGCGTACACCAACGAACCGCCCGATCCACCCGCCGAAGGCCGCGTGCTCATCTGTTGCAGCCGGCCGGTTGGGGATATGCAAATAGATCTCTGATGCGGAGTCTGCACTGAGCAAAGAAAAAGACCGCCATCGGGCGGCCTTTTGAATCGACGTCAGGTGTGCGTCACGACAAGCCGCGCTACCCACAGATTCCCGACGTTTCGTCGCGAAAGGTAGGCTGTTGCCTTACCTTCTGTCAAACGTCGTGCGGCGACACTGGAGGCCATTTGTGCTGCGCTCTCAATGGTCGCGATGCGCCACGGGGAAGTCGACTCGTCGGCGACCTGGAGGTCGGCCGCGGCTGTCCGCGACGGCTACCTACGGAATATCGCCCGCGCCATCCGACCTTGATATATAAGCGCGCATCGAAACGACGGCATTTGCGGAGGCGAGTTTGGTTGGAGTGAGCGGCCGTGCTCTGATCAGAGGAGTATCGATTGCAAGGGAACCGACGTGCGCTACATGTTTGCTGACGAGGCGGGATGCATGGAATTTGCACGGAAGCCGCACGCATCGAGATACTTCGTGATCTGTACCGTCCAGGTTGACGACTGTTCACTGGGTACCGATCTTCTTGATCTTCGGCGGGAGCTCGCGTGGCGTGGCCTCAACGTTGACGCCGATCAGTTTCACGCGTCGAAGGATCCAGAAGTGGTCCGCTCTGAGGTATATGCACTCCTCGAGACCAAGAAATTCCGGATCGACGCTACACTCTTGGAGAAATCCAAGGTCTACCCTGCTACGCGAGCGGACCGCTTCAGCTTCTACAAACACGCATGGTATGTACACTTTAAACACTGCGGGCGTGAGATCGCCGGACAAGGCGACGATCTACTTATTCAGGCAGCATCGATCGGTACGAAGCGAGAGCGCGTTGCATTCCGCGCTGCAATCAATGATGTAGCTCAGCAAGCGCTTCGGGGGGTGACGTGGCGAACAACGTTCTGGCCCGCGAGTAGCGATCCCTGCATACAAGTGGCGGACTACTGCGCATGGGCGATCCAGAGAGCGTTTGAGCGAGGCGACGATCGCCGTCTTCGCCAGATCGAGCGCAATGTTGCGACGTGCTACGACCTATACGCGTCGAGCGACTGCCACTACTACTGAAAAAAATGGCCAACCCTGAAACTTCGTCTATCCGAAGAAGCGCCCAGGGGCTCTTATCGACGAGTTCGGGTTGGCCGATCGAGGTTGAATATACGACTTGGCGCCGTGCTTCGCAACCCATGAGATAGCCAGTTGATCCACCTAAAGCATTGAGAATTATCGCAATTTGCGAATGTCTCGCTACCTCAAGTCCGCCCGCAGATCCCGCACACCCTTCCCAAGCCGTTGGCGCAGCAAAGTCCGCAACGTAGCGCCATCTTCATACCCAACTTCCGCCGCGATGGCCTCGATATCCATACCACTGCCATGCAGCAACGACTGCGCGCGTTCCACGCGAAGATCCTGAAAGTAGGCGAGCGGTGACTTTCCGAGAACCGCCTGGCAGCGGCGTTGCAACGAGCGTGGACTCGTAGCCAACGCGCTTGCGGCATCATCCAGCGAGAAGCCATGCTTGAGCTGGTCACGCGACCAGCGCTCGAACTTGAGGATAAGTGGATCGGCCTGTGCCAGATGGTTGGGGATGATGTAGGGCGCCTGCGAGCGGCGGATATCCGCAAGCAGGTAACGCGAGACCATGCTGGATAGCTCCGGGCTCGCCTTGCGGATCAACCACAACGCGAGATCAAGATGCCCCATCGCCGCACCCGCGGTGACGCCGACATCGGTGGGTACAAGCATGCGCGATTCATCAAGGCGAACCTGCGGATAACGCTGGCGGAACAAGGGTGAAAGCCACCACGTGGTGGTGGCCTCCCGTCCATCCAGCAAGCCGGCTTCCGCCAGGATGAACGTGCCGATGCACGACGCGGCGATCTGGGCGCCCCCCTCGCGCCATGCCAGGAGCTGCCTGGTCGCCTTGCGCACATCGGGGCGTTCGAGCGCGGGGACCAGCACGTCGGGCGAACCCGCACCGAGTGCCGGAACGATGACCCAGTCCGGCTTCAGATCGTCTTCGATGGCCCTTACAGGGATGCTGATCCCGAGACCCGAGCGCACTTTCTTGCGAACGCCCACCACGGTGACATCGAAGCGCGGCGCGCCACCCATATGCACCACCGCGAACTTATTGGCGAGCGAAAGTGCATCCAACAGCACCGTGAGGCCGGTATCGAATAGCCCATCAAGGGCGAGGACGGCGATGCGCATGGCGTAAATGACCTTAAAGATGTCGTTTACGACGATACCCCGGGTGGCCGGTGCTGCCTAGAGTGGGTTCGTTCCACCACTTAACGCATCAACGAGGAAACGCCATGAAAATCTTTGCCATCGCCAACGTCCCCGGCTCGCTCACGCCTGATCAGCTGCAGCCGCATATGCCTGCCGAAGTGCACGCCACGCTGCAGCTTTACCTCGACGGTAAGGTCGAGCAGTTCTGGTTTCGCGATAAGTCTGGCCCGATCTTCCTGATGGATGTCGGCTCGATCGAGCAGGCGCGCACGACGCTGGACTCGCTCCCGCTCGTCGCCGCCGGGCTCATGAGTTATGAGCTGCTGCCGGTGATGCCGCTTATGCCGCTCGGTCGTTTGCTGCCGAACGCGTAACGCGCCGGGACGCCTTGGCGTGCACAGCGCGCGCCAGGCGAGTTTCTCGTGGTTCATTCACCTGACTGCACGCCAACGTATCCCTGAATGCGCGCCATTTGCTCACGCGACGGCGACGCATTTATCGACCATCCGTTCAGCGAATCCACCTCAGGCTGTGATCCAAGGGTGCCGAATGCGCACGCCGGGAGGATCACCATGAAACGCCTCATGCTTGTGCTAACCGTGCTCGTGACTGCGTCGTCGCTTAGTGGCTGCATCATCGATGACCGCCGTCCGAACCGTTACTACGATCACCATGACTACCACTGCGATAGCCGATATCACGACTGTGGCGGGTGGCGTCACTAAGATGTGACGTTACAGGCGGCATGGAGGAGCGCTAGCGCAGCTGCTTCTCCATGTCGTCGATGCTCTGTCGTCCCATCGACTGCAGGTTTCTCAACTCGGCGACGGCGCGCTCTTCATCCTTCGCGAGAGCCTGGATCTGCTCGATCCTGGCGTTGTAATCCGCAGCGAGTTCACTGGGCATCACCAGCTTTCCGGTGCCCTTTTGAATCGTGATCTTGCCGAGGTTGGCTTCGGCAAGATTGAGCAGGCCGTTCGCGGCGATATGCAAGTTCTCTTCGGCCCCCAGGAAGTGGTCCATCGCGCTTTCGAGTGCGGGCATCTTTTTATCGAACCCGGCATAGGCTCCGGCGCGCTCGGCGGGTGGCAATTCGTCGAGCAAGGCGCGTAGCGACTGGACGAACTCGGCGTATTCCCTCATGGATGTCCGGGTATCGGCGAGGGCACGTGCCAGTCGGTCGCGGCCATCGGCGATGCGCTCCTTATCCACCAGCGTGGCAGGCGTAAGCACGGTTTCGATCTGAAGCGCATCTTGCGTCGCCTCGTGTTGCGCCTCGCGCTGCCGCTCCGCGACCACAAGGGCCTGCATCTTGGGTACAAGGCGGCTCATGGGGCCGTCGCCGACCGCCGCGTGGCTCGGCGTCCCATCGGCGATGTCCCGCAACTGGGCGGCCGCGTCGTGCAGATCCTGACGGCGGTACGCTGCGTTGGTGGCGCTGCCCACCGAGCCCAGCACATTGATCGCCACGATGACCGAGGCGGCCACCGCCATGCAGAAGCGCAGGCGGCGGGCGCCACACAAGCGGCAGATGCCGGCAATCAAGGCCCCCATCAGGAACGGGGCCATCGCATTACCTAGCGCAAACGAAAGCCCCTTGCTCGCCGCGTAGCGGTGCACGGCCATGGCCAGCATGACCGCGCCGATCCCGATCATCCACAGGCCGAACGTGCCGCCGGAAAGGTCAGCTTTCACACGGCCGCCGTCAGCGACCCCGCGTGCCCAGTCCGGCTGCGGTGGCGGCGGTGGTGGCAATGGCGGCGGCAGCTCCGGGCCGCCTGCCGGCAGCCTCGTATCGTCTGACATGTTCCCCTTCCCCTAAAGAGCCCGACCATCCCGCCGGGGCTTGTGCCCAAGTGTATCGGCGAGCAACCGCTAGCGCTTTAGCGAGATGCCGCGGGTTGAAGAACCGCGAGCACTTCACTTGCCGCGCGCTCGCCGCTCGCCAGGGCACCGTGGGCGGTGGAGAAAGCGTCGTGATGCGTCGCCTCGCCGGCAAAGAACAGCCGCTCCTGGAACGGCGTGGCCAGCTTATGGCGCTGGGGTGCGTGGCCGGGCAGGGCGTGGCTATAGGAGCCGCGAATGTAGGTCGATGCGCTCCAGGCCGACGATGCCAGCGGCCGCAGGTGCTTCATCGCATCGCTGCCCACCAATTTTAGCAGTGCCGTCGATAGCTGATCGAACGATGCCGCCGGGCCTTCGAGCGAAACGCGATGCGCGCTGCGCCCGCCAAGAAAGGTTTCCACCAGCGGCCGCTCCAAAGGGCGGAAGTAGAACACCGGGCTGTCGGCGTCGCGCGGGTCGGCGATGATCACCTGCTCGGTCGGCAGATCCACCTCGCCATCGATGTGGAAGAACAGCTTCTCGTCGCAACCCAGCGGCAGGCATGAGGCGGCATGGCGCCAGTCATCCAGGGCGGTGGGCAGTCGAATAAGATTACCGGCCAGGACATTGGTCGAGACGGTGACGATGGCAGCGCGCGCGTGAACGGTGCCCATGGGCGTGCTCAGCGTGACGCCGGAACCGTCCGTGTCGATGCGTTCCACTGGCGCCGCGAACCGGCAGCCGATATCGGTAGGAAGTTGTGATGCGATGAGCGAGCCGTAACCGCGAAGCAAGCGCCAGTTATGTTCAGTCGCGGCACGTTCGTAGGCGTTGTAATCCGTGGCGGAAATGGCCTCCAGCGGTGCGCCGCTGATATACCCGCTCATCGCCTGGAGATAACCGTTCCACGGGCTCTGCGGATCCAGCGCATCGGAGGCGCGATCGGAGGCGGGCGGTGAATCCATCAGCCGTTCGTGCCACGCACGAAAGGCGGCATGGGCTTCACCCTGTTCTACATCTGAAAAATGCGGATGTGGTTGATGCTTGTCCCAGGCCGCAGGGCGCCGATCGATCTCCCAGCCTTGCTCCTCTGCGATGGCGCGCCAGGCATTGTGCTCGGCGGAATGCAGCCAGCCGCAACCCATGTCGAGAGGAATGCCCTCCAGATCGATCGTCCAGCCGCGGCCACCGATGCGTTGCGATGCTTCAAGCAACCACACCGACAAGCCCTTGCCGGAAAGACGCCGCGCCGCACCGATACCGGCTGCGCCGGCGCCGACAATGACGACATCCACATCGAAGGTCTTATCGTTTGCCATGCGGTCGCGCTTCGCCTGGTTGCCTGCCCCGATCATACGGCACGCCCCTGTTTACCGGCCGGCCCCACCTCAGCCTATGGGCTGGCTTCACCCGAGGTAGCGTTTGACCAATTGCAGCACCTGGTCCGCTTCGGTGTCCCGGACGGAAGCATCCTCCTCGTTCACCACATGCTGGCGCAGGTGGTCCCCCAGCAGCTCCACCATCAAGCCCTGCGAGGCGCCGCGGATGGCGGCGGCCTGGGTCAGCACATCCATGCAATCGGCATCGCCATCGAGGGCGCGCTCCAGGGCATCCAGCTGGCCACGAAGGCGGCGGACGCGGGTCACGAGGCGGGCTTTGTTCTGGTTGACGTGGGCCATAATGTATACCCCCTAGGGGTATATGGGTTACGATCTGGTCACGTTATCCCAGCGAGCCCTTTCATGTCCATCGAGCAGGCCGCGCCGGCCTTTATCCACAGCCACGCCTTCAATGAGGGCAACCCGCTGGCCGAGCGGAACACCCGCCGGGCGGTCTACCTGACCGCTGCGATGATGGTGATCGAGATCGCCGGTGGCTGGTACTACAACTCCATGGCGCTGCTGGCCGATGGGTGGCACATGAGCTCGCACGCGCTGGCGCTGGGCCTATCCGTGTTCGCCTATGCGTGTGCTCGCCGCTTCGCGCATGACCCGCGCTTTGCCTTTGGTACGTGGAAGATCGAGATTCTCGGAGGCTATTCGTCAGCCATCCTGTTGCTGGGTGTCGCGGCGCTGATGGCGTTCCAGTCGTTCGAGCGCCTAATGAACCCGCTGCCGATCCATTACGAGCAGGCTATCGCCATCGCCGTGGTGGGGCTCATCGTCAACCTCGTTTGCGCGTGGTTGCTCCGCGACAACCACGATCACCACCACCATGGTCACGGTCATCCGCACGATCATCACGGCCACGGCCACGGCCACGGCCACGGCCACGGCCACGGCCACGGCCACGGCCACGACAGCCATCACCACGATCTCAACCTACGCTCCGCCTACATGCACGTCGTGGCAGATGCCGCGACCTCGGTCCTCGCCATCATCGCCCTGGTCGCAGGCATGCTGTGGGGTGCCCGCTGGCTTGATCCGGTCATGGGCCTCGCCGGCGCCGTGTTGGTCACGGTGTGGGCCTGGGGCCTGCTACGCGATAGCGGCCGGGTGTTACTCGATGCCGAGATGGATGCACCGGTCGTGGCCGAGATCCGCGAAGTCATCGACAACGACGCCCACGAAGCCATCATCACTGACCTGCACGTATGGCGCGTGGGCAAGGCCAAGTACGCCGTCGTGCTGAGCCTGGTGACCGCGGTGCCTGTGGATGCTTCGCACTATCGCAAGGCTCTGTCGATTCACGAGGAGCTGGCGCACATCACGGTCGAGGTGAATCAAGCGGCTCGAGCCGGCTACTGACACCACGCTGTCAGTAGCGCGGCTGTTGAATCGCGGTATGCACACCGGTGCCGCTGTAAAATCCCCGGATGAACTCCCCCGGCCAACAGGCCTTCATCCTCACCCGCCACTGGCGGGATACCCGCGATGGCGTGGACCTGGAGCTGTGGCTGGCCACGGACCAGGGGCCGCGCTGCGTGCTGGTGAAGGGGCAGACGGCCGTGGCGTTTGTGCGGGAGTCGCAGGTCGGTGAGGTGGAGTCGGCCGTCCGCAGCGATACCGCGTTTGAACTCAAGCCGCTGCCGCTGAAGACACTGGGGCAAGAGCCCGTGCACGGGCTGTACGGGCAGAGCTACCGCGCCATGCTGCGCCTTGAGAAGCGGCTGGCCGAAAAGGGCATCACCCTGCACGAAGCCGATATCCGTCCCACCGACCGTTTCCTGATGGAGCGGTTTATCACGGCATCGGTCACGGTCGAGGCAAGCGAAAGCGGCGACCATGCCGTGCTTGTGAATCCGCGCCTCAAGGCGACCGATCCTTACCGCCCGCCGCTTCGCGTGGTGTCGCTGGATATCGAGACCAGTGCCATGGGTGAGCTCTACTCCGTGGCGTTGGAGGGTTGCGACCAGCGGCAGGTATACATGCTGGGCGCGCCGCCTGAGGGTGACCCACCCGAGCTCGATTTCGACCTGGCCTACGTTCCCGATCGCCCCGCACTCATCCTCGCCATCAACGCCTGGTTCCGCGAACACGACCCCGACGCCATCATCGGCTGGAATCTGGTGCAGTTCGATCTGCGGTTGCTGCAGGCGTGCGCCGACCAGCACGGGCTGGTGCTGGCGCTGGGCCGCTCAGGCAAACCGATCGACTGGCGCGAGCACGGCCGCCGCGAGGGTTATGTTTTCGCTTCGATTCCCGGGCGCCTGGCGATCGATGGCATCGAAGCCATGCGTTCGGCCATGTGGTCGTTCCCATCCTTCAGCCTGGAGAGCGTGGCGCAAACGCTGCTCGGCGAAGGCAAGGATATGGATGACCCGTACCACCGCATGGACGAGATCGAGCGGCGCTTTCGCGAGGACAAGCCAGCGCTGGCGCGCTACAACCTGGTCGACTGCGAGCTGGTCACGAAGATCTTCGGCAAGGCCAGCCTGCTCGACTTCGTGCTCGAACGGGCGAACGCGACGGGCCTTCCCGCCGATCAATCCGGCGGTTCCATCGCCGCCTTCAGCCATCACTACCTGCCGCGCATGCATCGCGAAGGTTACGTGGCACCCAATATCGGCGTATCCCACGGCGAGTCGTATCCCGGGGGCTTTGTCATGGAGTCGCGCCCCGGTATTTACGATTCGGTGCTGGTGCTCGACTACAAGAGCCTGTATCCGTCGATCATCCGCACGTTCCTGGTCGATCCGATCGGGCTGGCGGAAGGCGCGCTGGAAAAGGACGAAACGAAGACGGTCCCCGGCCCGAACGGCACGCGCTTCTCGCGGACGAAGCACTGCCTGCCCGGGATCATCACCCACCTGTGGGAACGCCGCGACCAGGCCAAGCGCGATGGCAATCAGGCGCTTTCGCAAGCGTTCAAGCTGCTGATGAACGCGTTCGTCGGCGTGCTGGGCGCCTCCGGTGGCCGTTTCTTCGATCCGCGACTTGCCGCCGCGGTGACATTGCGCGGACACGAGATCATGCGCACCACGCGCAAGCTGGTGGAAGACGAAGGCTACGAGGCGATCTACGGCGATACCGACTCGATCTTCATCTGGCTCGGCCGCGCACACGATGAAGGCGAGGCCATGAAGGTGGCCGCGCATCTTGTCAGCCGTATCAACCGCTGGTGGAAGGATTCACTCGCCGACGCCCATGGCATCGAGAGCTTCCTCGAGATCGAATTCGATACACACTACAAGCGGTTTTTCATGCCGACCATCCGGGGCAGCGAGATGGGCAGCAAGAAACGCTACGCGGGTCTGGTGGAGGAAGACGGCAAGGAAGAGCTGGTGTTCCGCGGGCTGGAAACCGTGCGTAGCGACTGGACCCCGCTAGCACAGGGCTTCCAGCGCGAACTGTTCGGCCGCGTGTTCCGGCGTGAACCGTATGCCGACTACATCAAGGATTATGTGCGCCGCCTGCAGGCAGGCGAGCTGGATGACCTGCTGGTGTATCGCAAGCGCCTGCGCGGCAAGCTGGATTCCTACGACCGCACCACGCCGCCGCAGGTACGCGCCGCGCGCCTGGCCGATGAGTACAACGCAAAGCACGGCCGGCCGTTGCAGTACCAGAACGGCGGCTGGATCAATTACGTGATGACGCTGAGCGGCCCCGAGCCTGTCGAAGCGCGCATGGCCACTATCGACCATGAGCACTACCTGACCAACCAGCTGGAGCCCATCGCCGATGCGATCCTCGCACCGCTTGGCGATAGCCTTTCGGCGCTGACCAACCAGCAGCCCGAACTGTTTTAGCCCCGAGCGGTGCGCCGTATTGCCTGTGGCGCGACGCCGTAACCGCGCACGAACACTTCGCGCAGGTGGCGGCGGTCGCGAAAGCCGGTTTCGCGCGCGACCACATCGAGCGAATGCCGGCTCTGCTCGATCATCGTGCGTGCCGCCTCAAGCCGAAGCTTCTCGACGGCCTTCGCAGGGGACTCCCCGGTTTCGGCCGTGAATACGCGGCTGAACTGACGCGGGCTCAGGTGTGCCACTTCCGCCAGCTCTTCCACCCCCAGCGGCTGGGCGAGGTTGCGTCGGGCGAAGTCGAGCGCTTCCTGGATACGGTCCGTGCGTGGCGCAAGCATCAGCATTTCCGAATGCTGGGTCTGCCCGCCTGAGCGGCGGTGCGGCATCACCAGCTTGTGGGCGAGTGACCGGGTGAGCTCCGGGCCCAGGTCCTTTTCCACCAGGCCAAGCGCGAGATCGAGGCCAGCGGTCATGCCGGCGGAGGTCCACATCGGGCCATCGGTGACGAAGATGCGATCAGGCTCCACGGTGATACCGGGGAAGCGCTGGCGCATGGCCTCCGCAAACAGCCAGTGCGTGGTTGCACGCCGGCCATCCAACAGGCCGGCTTCCGCCAGCACGAAACCTCCGGTACACAAGCCGGCGATACGCCGCGCGCGCTGACCCGGGCCGGCGAGGAAATCCAGCACGGCCGGATCGGAGGGATCGACCAGCGGGTCGAGTACACCGGGGACCAGCCAGGTATCGGCGGAGGAGCGCGCGGTCAGCGGTTTCGTCGCCACGCTTACGCCAAAGGACGAGCGCACATCGCCGCCACCCGGGGAATAGACATCCACGGCGTAGTACGTGCTGCCGTGGATCTGGTTGGCGAACTCGAAGACCGCCTGGGTCCCCAGGGCCATCATCTGGAAACTATCGGACAGGACGTACCCGATGCGTTGCATGGCCGGCCTCCCGGCGCGTGACCTAAAACATGACTATATACGTCATTTGCGCCATGGTCGAGCCGGCGCAAGCTATCTCCCATGCCGCGGCGCCCGCGGCCTCACCCTGGAGATACCCTCATGAACGCTTCCCTCGGAACCGCCGTTGTCACTGGTGCCTCGTCGGGCATCGGCGCCGTGTACGCCCAGCGCCTGGCCGATCGCGGCTATGACCTGATCCTGGTTGCCCGCAACCGTGATCGCCTGAACGCCCTGGCCACGAAGATCAGCAACGCCACCGGCCGTGCCGTGGAAGTGTTGGTGGCCGATCTGGCCAACCCCGCCGATCTGGCCAAGGTCGAAGCGAAGCTGCGCGAGGATGCGACCCTACGCGTGCTGGTCAACAATGCCGGCGTGGGCACTCACACGCCGCTTCTCGACAGCAAGATCGAGGCGATGAACAAGATGATCGACCTCAACGTGACGGCGCCGACCCGCCTGACCTACGCGGCCGTGCCGGGCTTCGTGGCCCGCGGCCAGGGCGCGGTGATCAACATCGCTTCGATCGTTGCCATCGCGCCTGAAATCCTCAATGGCGTGTACGGCGGCAGCAAGGCTTATGTCGTGGCGTTCAGCCAGTCGCTGAAGCACGAAGTGGGCGACAAGGGCGTGCAGGTGCAGGCCGTGCTGCCGGGTGCGACCGCGACCGACTTCTGGGAGGCGGGTGGCATGTCGGTGGATATGTTGCCGAAGGAGATCGTGATGAGCGCCGAGGACCTGGTCGATGCCGCACTGGTCGGCTTTGATCGCGGCGAGCTGATCACCATCCCGCCGCTGCACGCGGTGGAGCATTGGGATGCGTATGAAGCTGCCCGCCAGGCCATGGCACCGCAGCTTTCCAGCGCCACGCCGGCCGAGCGCTACCTCGCTACCGCGTAAGCCTTTAACCTCGGCGGATGCCTGAGAAAGCGCCCCGAGCCCACGGCCACAGCTACACCGCCGACGAGATCCGCGCCCTGCGCGCGGGTCTTTGTCGCGTGGATCCGGCGCTGGTCATCGCGAACACGGTTACGCCCGAGTTCGCGTGGCGCTCACGTCCTGCCGGCTTTGCGGGATTGCTGCGGCTGGTGGCGGAGCAACAGGTGTCCGTCGCGTCCGCGGCAGCCATCTGGAAGCGGATCGAGGAGGGGCTGGGCAGCGTGACCGCCGCCACCGTCCTTGCCGCCGGCGAGGAGCGCATGCGCACGCTGGGGCTTTCGAAACCCAAGGCGCGCTACGCGGTGGAGATCGCCCGCGCTGAACAGGAAGGCCGCATCGATTTCGCATCACTCGCGGATGCCGGTGACGATGACGCGGTCGCTGCCCTTACGACCCTGATCGGCATCGGGCGCTGGACGGCGGAAGCCTTTCTCATCGGTGCCTATGGGCGCACGGATTTCTTCCCTGCAGCCGACATCGCCTTGCAGGAGGCCGTGCGTATCGTTGATGGCCTGGCGGTGCGCCCGACCGAAAAAGAACTGTACGCACGTGCGGAACGCTGGAAGCCGTACCGCGCCGTGGCGGCGCATCTCTTATGGGGTTTCTACACCGCGATGAAGACAGGTGCGGTCAACATCACTCCGCCGCCCGTGCAAAGCGCGCCGGTGGCTGCCCCACGTGCCGCGCGAAAGCGACGCTGAAGGCGCTCGCCGAGCCGTAGCCGACCTGCTCCGCCACACTCGCTACGCCTGCGCCCTCGCGGCGCAGGAGTTGCCGGGCCAGGGCCATGCGCCAGGTCAGCAGGTATTCCATCGGGGCGACGCCCACCACACGGGTGAACCGATCGAAGAAGGCCGACCGCGATAACGCGGCTTCATTGGCCATGCGCGCGACGGTCCACGCTTCGGCGGGGCTTTCGTGAATACGGCGCAAGGGCAGTGCGAGGCGCGTATCGGCAAGGCCACGCACCAGCCCTGTCGGCGCCGTGGCGCCCGCCGAACGTAGCGCATCAATGAACAACACCTCGAGCAGGCGCTCCAGCACGACATCGCGCGCGGGACGATCACCGCGCGATTCGTCGCCGACCATGCCGACGAGTGCCGTGAGGCGGGGTTCGCCGCGAACGTGCAACACGCCGGGCAGCAGCGACACCAGCAGGGCGGCATCGGGGGAACCGAAAGCGCAATGGCCGATCAGCGCGCGGTAGTCCACGGTGCCTTCGGGAGCGCCGACCCGGGCGCGGCCTTCGGCGACGGTCACGGGCGACACATGATCCGCCGGCGGTGGCACGAGGCTCTCCGTCGTGAAATCCAACGCGGCCGGCACAAGCACGAAGTCGCCAGCGTGAAGCACCAGCGGCGCCTGGCCATGGATGAGCAAGCGAGACGAACCCTCCAGCACCGCGCAATAGAACGGCTCACCGGTCGTCGTCCGCGTCACCCGCCAGGGGCTCACCGCGGCCACGACCTTCGAGAACCGCATCACGGGCTGGAGCAGGGTCACCACCTCGGTGAACGGATCGGCCATGGCCGGACTCCTGCGAACGAATCAAGGACGTTTGATTATAGGCCGTCCGGTGAGCGACCCCTATCTTGTTGGTATCCCCACGCCACAGGAGTCGCCATGCAAACCGTGCTCATCACCGGCTGTTCGTCGGGCTTCGGTCTTGAGACCGCCCGCTACTTCCTCGACCAGGGCTGGCGCGTGGTCGCCACCATGCGCAATCCCGACCCGGCGATCCTGCCGGCATCGGATCAGCTAAAGGTCATCGCGCTGGATGTGACCGATCGGGAAAGCATCCGTCGCTGCCTCGCCGAAGCGGGACCAATCGACGTGCTGGTCAACAATGCAGGCATCGGTATGTTCAACGCACTCGAAGGCACGCCGATCGATGTGGCACGCGATATCTTCGAGACCAATACGCTGGGCACCATGACGATGACCCAGGCAGTCCTGCCACAGTTTCGTGAACGCAAGGCTGGCGTGATCGTCAACGTGACCTCGACCGTCACCCTCAGGCCCCTGCCGCTGCTCTCGGTGTATACGGCCAGCAAGGCGGCAGTGAACGCCTTCACTGAATCGGTCGCACTGGAGCTGGCGCCGTTCGGCATCCGCGCGCGGCTGGTGTTGCCGGGCAGGGCCCCCACCACGCGTTTCGGCGAGAACGCGCGAGCGCGCATTGGTGAGTTCCCGGCGCCCTATGCGGCATTCGCGGCGAAGGTGTTCGAAGGCTTGCGCGACGCGACCACCCCCACCACGAGCTCCAGCGCGGTGGCTGAAGCCGTATGGCGGGCAGCGACGGATCCTTCATGCCCGATGCGAATTCCAGCAGGAGATGACGCCGAGATCTGGTTCAACGCCTGACGTAGGAGCCCACCCTGTGGGCGACATCTTTCGCACCGACGCCTCAGGACCACCAGCGCGCTCCCACAGAGGTCATCAACACACGACCGCCCGTGCAGGAGCGCGCTTGCGCGATCGAATCTACCCGTCAGCCCAAAAACACCTCGCGAATCCGCTTGGCGATGTACTTGCCATGCGTTTCCAGCGCGAAGTGGCCAGTGTCGAGCATCTCCACAATGGCGTTGGGGTTGTCACGGCGGTACGCCTCCGCACCCGGCGGGATGAAGAACGGATCGTTCTTGCCCCAGATCACCAGCGTCGGCACCTGGCGCTCGCGGAAAACGCGGTGGAATTCCGGATACAGCGTGAGGTTGTTGCGGTAGTCCAGCGTCAGGTCGAGCTGGATCTCGTTGTTGCCTGGGCGCTGCATGAGCATGTAGTCCATCTGCCACATCATGGGGTCGAGCAGGGTCTGGTCGGCCACGCCGGTGGTGTATTGCCACTGGATGCCTTCCAGCGTGAAGACGCCAGCGATCGCATCGCGGTTGGCCTGGGTCGGCTCGGCCCAGTAGGTGCGGATCGGATCCCAGGCATCGCCCAGGCCTTCGACGTAGGCATTGCCGTTCTGGCTGATGAGCCCAACCAGCCGCTCAGGCTTCGCCACAGCGAGGCGCAGGCCCGAGGGCGCGCCATAGTCGAAGACATACATGATGTAGCTCTGCAGACCCACCGCGTCGACGAAGGCTTCCAGCGTCTTGCCCAGGCTGTCGAAGGAGTATTCGTACTTGCGGGCCTCCGGCACCTCGGTGAAACCAAAGCCGGGCAGATCCGGGGCCACGATGTGGAACCGGTCCTTCAGTTCGGCGAAAAGCTCGCGGTACTGCAGGGAGCTGGTCGGAAAGCCGTGCAGGAGCAGGAGGGTCGGGGCATTCGGGTTGCCCGCCTCGCGATAGAACACGCGGACGCCGTCGGCGTCGACATAGCGGTGGTGGACGGGGTAATCGGCGGCGTTCTGGGCATTCACGGTGGTTCTCCGAGGTTGGTAACCTGAATAAAGTAGTTATCGGGGTTACGACTAGGCTAATCATCGACCATGTAACTTGTCAATAGCCTTTTTAGAGGTTACTATTGACTCATGAATCCCGTGACCTCCCTCGAGACCCCACCGATCCTGGCCGACCAGCCCGCGCTGGACCTGATCAACACCGTGGTGATGGAGAACGGCGAGTCGGTCGACCATCTGGTGTCCGATGCCGCCACCGCCGCCTGGTTATCGCGGATGACCGGCAGGCCGGTTGAAGCATCGGCCGGCCTGTGTGCCCGTGCGGTGGAACTGCGTGAGGTCATCCGCCAGGCGGTACTGGCCCGCAAACGGGGCAACGCGGTCGACGCCGCGCATCTCAACGCCTTGACCCGCCACATGAGCAGCCACATGGAGCTCGTGCAGCACGCGAACGGGATGCATATCGAGCGCCGTTACGAAGGCGATGCGTCGTGGCGCGCATTGGCGCCGCTCGGCGAAGCCGCGCTCACCTTGCTGGCCGAGGGCGACTTCAGCCTGGTACGCGAATGCGAACACGATGAGTGCTCGCTGTGGTTTTACGACCGCACCAAGGCGCACCGTCGCCGCTGGTGCAGCATGGCGATGTGCGGCAACCGGCATAAGGTCAGCAAGTTCCGCGAGCGCAAGGCAAAGTAAGCGGCGCGCCACGGTACATCACGCCGGTTGCAGCGATTCACCCAGGTGGCGCCCGTACGCGGCGACGCGCCGGCCCACCGGCAACCGCTCGGCCTCGTAGGCCACCAAGGCTTCACGCACAGGCAGCCGGCGCAACGCGGCTACGAGCGTCATCGCATCGCCGGCCGCCTTGGCCGCACCCATGGCAGTATGCGGGCGCACCACGAACGCGGAATCACCCAGCAGGGCGATGCGTCCCGAGGCCATCCGGCTGCTTTCGTGATCGAAGATCGCCTGCACGAACGGCGTGGGTTCCGTCTCCACCACGGCGCGAAAAGCCGGTGGCAGAGACTCGCGGGCGGCTTTGTACAAGGTCTCGCGATCGTCTGCACTCAGTTCGCCGCGTGCAAGCGAGTAAGGATGCACGTGGCCGTTCGCATCGGTTAGCGTGCGGCGCAGGTCCGCGAGGCCCGGTGCCTGGCGATACCACACCCAGTTGTAGCGCCGGCGAGCGGGCGCGATCTCGCCCGATGGGCCGGGTACGAGATAACCCAGCATCTGGCTGCCCGGTTCGAAATAGAAGGCAAAGCGTTCGAATAGCGCCGAGGCCGCGACAGGCGGGACATCGGCTTCGGGCAAGAGCCCGCGCCATGCGACATACCCGGCGTAGTGGTTATCGCGTTGCGTCGGCGTCACCACGCTGCGCACCACCGAGCCGATACCGTCAGCGCCGACCACGCAATCAAACCCGATGCGCTGGCCCGAGGCGAACGAGATAAACGCTTCGTTGACCGATTGCTCGACACCAGCGACCGCATCGCCCATGTGGTACCCGCCAGCCGGCACGTGGGCCAGTAGCGCTCGGTACAACCCATCCCAGGAGACCTGCATCTGGGGTGTGGGCTCGGTGCTGGTCACCGTGCCATCGCGGGCCAGCACGATCCGCTCGTAGGCGATCACCCCCACGCGTGCGACCGATTCGACACCCAGCCGTCGCAGGACTTCAAAGACCTCGTGCTGGGCGACCAGCCCGGCGCCACGCCCGACCAGGCCTCCCTCAGTGCGCTCGTAGACATGCACGTCGTGGCCGTCGGCATGCAGCAGGGCTGCCGCAAAAAGGCCACCAAGTGAGCCGCCGACGATTCCGATACGCATGGGTTTCCGGGTTCCAAAGGGTCCCGGGGGAACGTAGCAACCTGCGGGAACGCGCGGCTTGCAGTTTCCTGTGGATGGCGGTGCCCACGTGCTATTAGGATCCGGTCAATGCCGGTTGCCGGGACCGCCCATGCCACTCCGCCCTACGCTCACCCCGCTCGCCGAAGGCACGAGCCGCATGGTCTGCAGCATTTCCGCGGCCATGGTCGGCGCCTGCCTGACCGGCATCGGCCTGCTGCGGGTATCGATCAACCTGAGCAAGAGCGGCACCATCGCCGATGACCTGCTCTCGTTCGACGCGATCCTGTTTCTCATCGCGACGCTGAGCGCCTATTTCGCCCTGCGCGTGGAGACCGCTGAACGGCTGCACCGGCTGGAGCGGATCGCCGATGTCGCGTTCATCCTGGCCATGGTGATGCTTACCGCGGTTTGTTTCATTATCACCTACATGACGCTCTGATCACTGTCCATGCAGGTGGCCCGGCGTCGCACCTGATCACGTAGGAGCCCACCCTGTGGGCGACGCCGTTCGCCATAGCGCAACAGGGCCTGCTGCTCATTCGCGAAAGATGTCGCTCACAGGGTGAGCTCCTACATGGATGCTTAAAGGTCGAACTGGGCAGACACCATCACGGTACGCGGCGTGCCCTGGGTCAGGTAACCACCCGTGGCCGAGGCCCAGTAGCCCTTGTTCATCAGGTTCTCGACGCTGACGTTGAAGGTGACGGGCACGTTCTCGAGCGTCGGCGTGATGCGTGCGCCGATGTCGTACGTCGTCCATGCGGGTACGCGGAGCTTGTTGTTCACGTCGAGATACTGCTTGCCCGTACGCACGGCGCGGGCGCTCAAGGTGAGGTCCGGGGTGTTCGGGATGGTCCACTCCACGCCGGCGTTCGCCTGGAAGCGCGGCACGCCGATCGCATCGTTGCCGTCGTTCAGGCCGCCCTGGGTCTTCACCAGCTTCGGCTGCACGTAGTTCGCGCCACCGAGGATACGCACGCCGTCCACGGCCTCGCCGTAGAAGTTCCACTCGATACCGCGGTTGCGCTGCTCGCCATCGACGACGTAGGTGTTGCTGGCATCGACGTAGGCGCTGGGCTGCTTGATCTGGTACAGGCCGAGGCTGCTGCCGATCTTGCCGGCATCCCACTTCACACCCACTTCGTTCTGCTTAGCCTTGTACGGCTTGAACACCTGGCCAGCGTTCGTGACCGGCGCACCGTTGAAGTTCACCGGCGCTTCGCCACCCTGGGTCAGGGCTTCGATGTGGTTGGCGTACACCGCCCACTGGTCGCTGATGCGGAAGTTCACGCCGGCCACCGGGCTGGTCGTGTACTGCTCGTACTCGGAGGTCTTGGCGCCGTTCACGCCATCGACGGCGTAGGCGTAACCGACCACCTGGAGCTTCTGGCGGCGGGCGCCGAGCGTGACCTGCAGGCGGTCATCCATGAAGCCCAGCGTGTCGGAGAGCGCCAGGCTGCGCAGCTGCGTGCGGCCGGTGTAACCCGGATCGCTGATCGGGCCCACGTTGTAGCTGTACGACGGCGCGGCGAAGTAGCTCGGGCTGTAGATGTTCGTGCTGAATGAACCGCCGCCGGCGTAAGCGGCCTTCTTGTTCGTCGACAGCGCGGAGAAGCCCAGCGTCACGCGGTGGGTGACTTCACCGGTATCGAAATGCGCGTTGAAACCAGCTTCGCCGGTGCCCGTGTTGGCGATGTACGGCACGGTGAAGCGGTATTCGCCGGCATTGCCGTTGTTGTCGGTGAGCGTCGGGCTGACGTAATCGCCGAACTCGTTGCCGTGGTGTGCGCCTGCGGCCACATAGCCGGTGAGCCACGGGGTGAAGTCGTATTCGGCGCGGACGACACCGAAGGTATCTTCCAGCGACGAGCCCGACCACGGCTGTGAATAGTTGGTGCGCGCCGACGGTGCGCGCGGCACGTCGGTGGCGCTGCCGATGAACACCACCGAGCGGCCACCCAGGATGTCCTGCTTCTGGTAACCCACGTCGGTGGTGAGGCGCAGCTTCTCGCCCTGGTAGTCGAAGGCGATGGAGGCGGCGGTAAGGCGGCGGGTTTCGCCATCGACCGCGGTACCACCTTCGCGGTGCACGGCGTTCACGCGCAGGCCGAACTCCTTGTTGGCACCCCAGCGGCGGCCGACATCGATGGTCTCGCCAATCTGGCTGTCGGTGCCGTAATCAATGCCTACGCGGGTGATCGGATCGGCTTCGGCGCGCTTCGGTGCGATGTTGATGCCGCCGCCGATACCGCTGCCGCCGATGCTGATGCCGTTGAGGAACGCGTTCGCGCCCTTGAAGATTTCCACGCGGCTCATGAGTTCAGGCGCGAGGAGCTGGCGCGGCAGCAGGCCGTACAGGCCATCGAAGCCGATGTCATCGCTGTACAGCTGGAAGCCGCGGATGGTGAACTGCTGCGAGTAGTTGCCGTAGCCGAAGCCGTAACGCACGGCCGGGTCGTTATCGACCACATCGCCCAGCGTGCGCGCCTGCTGCGCGCGGATCAGCGTATCGGTATAGCTGGTGAGCGCGAACGGCACGCTCATCGCATCCTGGTTGCCCAGCACGCCGAAGCGGCCACCGCGGGCGACCTGGCCTCCGGCGTACGCCGCGGTCGGGGCCGCCATGTCCGCGCTCACCTGCACGCCGGACAGCGTCGTGGCGTTTTCCTGGACCTTCTTCTGCTGCGCATCGGCCACGTCGGCATCGGCAGCATGCACCGACACGGAGACGAGGAGGGCGCCGACAAGGGCGGAACGGACCGAAGCCGCGAGGCAGCGGCGGGCGAGGGGCGAGGCGAACATGGCGGATCCTGGTGGGCGGCGAGGCGCCCAGTAATGCGAATGGAAATGAGAATAGGTCTCAAGTATGCCGCATCACACCGCTGTTGCAAAGCAACAGCCTGTCGCAGGAGCCTGCCCAAACCCCCGTGGCGCAAGGGTTTGCGCCGTTCAGCCGATCCCGTTGCGCACCGCGAACGTGCCATCCGGATCGTACTTCCGCTTGGCGGCGGTCAACCGGCTAACGTTCGTGCCCCAGTAGGCCTTCGCGTAGTCCTTCTGGAAGTAATCGCTCTCGGAGAAGTAGGCGCCTGCCCCGGGGGCGACCCGGGTGAGCCGGGCGTAGGACCGTTGCACGGCGTCGGACTCGCGCCTGGCTTTGACGTCGTCGCGGTGCGCATCCGGCAGGCCCTCGAACACCGCCGGGCCACCCGTCGCGATGATCGCCAGGGCAAAGGCATCCAGCACCTCCGGGTTCATGGCGGTATCGCGGGCCCGTGCCAGCGTTTCCTCGGAGGCACCGTAAAGCCCCTTGTTGAAGTGGAAGGCAAACCCCTGGATGCGCGAGGCCTCGACGATGGCGGTGGCCAGGGTATCCACCTGGTCGTCCTTGAGCAGGCGGGAAGGGAGCCATGCGGAGGTGTAAGCGTAGATGTAAGCACCGGCCTGCTCCTGGTCGCCGGCCCAGACCATGTGGTACGCGGGCTTGCCCGGCCGGTTATCGGGCACGGCGAACGTGAGGCCGCGCTCCTGGTAGAAATCGATATCCCAGAAGTGGCGGGCTGGCAGGGTCCTGACCCAGAAAGGATCCTTCCACGTGTATTCCTTGTGCGCCGCCACCCAGTCGACGAAGGGCTGCCACGCCGCCTTCGCCTGGTCTTCCGCCAGCCCCTGGAACAGCATCCGAAGGTCGATGTGCCCATCGCCGTGGAACTCCATGCACTCGCCCCAGTTCGGGTTGCACAGGTGGTCGCGGAAATGCCGCATCACCTGCGCGACCAACGCGTGATAGGCCTCGTCGCTGTTGGCCTGGATCGTGCCGCGCACCACGCCGAACAGCTGGGGAAGGTAATGCGTGCGGAACGTAAGCCGGGTGATGACGCCGAAGCTGCCACCACCACCGCCCTTCAATGCCCAGAACAGTTCCGGATCCTGGTAAGCGTTCACGACGCGGATCTTCCCGTCGGCCGTGACGATCTCCGCCTCGAGCAGGTTGGAGGCGCCGGTGCCGAAGCCCTTGGAGAGACTGCCGAAGCCACCCCCGTTGGTGAACCCGGCGCAGCCCACCGTGGTGCAGCCGCCGCCCTGGATGTAGCGGCCGCCCATGGTCGTCACGGCGTGGTATGCGTCGATCCACATGGCGCCCGCGCCGACGTGAGCCGCCGGCACGCCGGGCGTTCCCGCCTTCGCACCTTGCGGTACGAACCCGTCAGCCAGCTGCACCGCGTTCATCTTGCGGGTCCAGATCAGCAATGAATCCGGCGCGTTGGAGGCGCCGAGGTAGCTGTGCCCGCCACCACGGATCACGAGGCGCACGCGGTGCTGGCGCGCCCAGGTCACCGCCGTCGCGATGTCCTGAGCGCTCTCCGCCGTGAGCACCCTGGCGCTGGGCGTGGAGGTCCAGGCGTTGTAGTACGCACCGGTCTGGGTGAGGCCTGGCTGGTCGCCCACGTAGAACTGGTTGCCGATGTGGGCGAGCGCGTCCTCACGGGTGGCGGGATCGAGCAGGGGGTTCTTCGGAATGGAAAGCCGGCCGCCGACCAGTCGGTTCAGCGCGTCCCAATCGGCCTCCGTCGGCCAGCCCGCCGCGCCCGGCTTCAACCAGCGGCCTCCGCCGGTCACGAACGCATCCACCTTGGCGGCAAGGGGTAGCAGCGGGAGCACAAGGGCGGTCTTCAGCAGGGTGCGGCGGTCCATGGTCGGTCTCCTTTGAATGGCCTCGATCCTGCGCCGCAGCGCGCCCCGTGTCGCCCGGATGGGGAGGAAAACCGCCATCCCGGGGACGAACCGCGGGGTGGTGGGGACAAGCGGGACGGTGGCAACCGGCGCATCATTAGGGCCTTCCTCCGTCCCCGGGAGCTTCACGCATGCCAGCCTGGCCCGATCGCCGCCTGCTCGATCTGTTCCGAATCGACACCCCCATCCTGCTCGCACCGATGGCGGGTTCGGGTGGGTCGGCCCTGGCCATTGCCGTGGCGAAGGCCGGGGGCCTGGGCTCGATTCCCTGCTCCTCGATCACGGTCGAGAAGGTGACCGCGGAGGTCGCTCTCTTTCGGGGCGCCGTGGCCGCGCCGATCAACCTGAACTTCTTCTCGCACCAGCCGCGCACGCCGACCGACGCCGAGCAGGCACGCTGGCTCGGCCGGCTGGCGCCGTACTTCAAGGAATTCGGTGTCGATCCCTCCGGCCTTCCGGCCGCCGGCGGCCGCGCGCCGTTCGATGATGCGATGTGCCGGATGGTCGAGTCACTGAAGCCGGAAGTGGTCAGCTTCCACTTTGGCCTGCCCGATCACGAGTTAATGCACCGGGTGAAGGCCACCGGCGCCAAGATCGTGGGCACCGCTACCACCGTGGCGGAGGGCCGCTGGCTGGCGGATCACGGAGTGGACGCCATCGTTGCCCAGGGCAACGAAGCCGGCGGCCACCGTGGCAACTTCCTTACCGACGACATGGCGACCCAGCCGGGCCTGTTCGCACTGCTACCGCAACTGGTCGATGCCGTGGATGTCCCGGTGATTGCCGCCGGCGCCATTGCCGACGGTCGCGGCATGGCCGCCGCGCTCATGCTGGGCGCAGCGGGCGTCCAGATCGGAACGGCGTACTTGCTATCGGATGAATCGGTGAGCGTGCCGGTGCACAAGGCGGCCCTGAAGGAAGCACGTGACGACAACACCGCCGTCACCAATGTCCTCACCGGGCGCCCGGCGCGCGGCGTGCTCAACCGGATCATGCGCGAAGTCGGGCCGCTATCCTCCGACCCGCTGCCGTTCCCCTTGGCCGGTGGCCCACTGGCACCGATGCGTGCGGCCACGGAGAAGAACGGCCACGGCGATTTCCAGCCGCTGTGGAGCGGCCAGGCTGGCGCCCTTGCCCGCGAAGGCAGCGCCGAAGCCATCACCCGCGCGATAGCCGACGCGGCCCAAAAGCGCCTACACAGGGAGGACTAGCGTCGCGGCGAAGCCGCCTGCGGGGAGGTTGCGCAGGCGCAGGCTGCCGCCGTGCTGCTCGGCCGTACGTCTGACGCTGGCCAGCCCCAGGCCGCTACCCACGGCGTTGCTGCGGGCGGCATTGCCCTGCACGAACGGCTCGCCCAGATGAGCGAGCACATCAGGCGGTACACCCACACCACCGTCGCGGATTTCCACGTGCGCTTCCTTGCCCGCCCGCTCGACGGCTAGCGCGAAGGGCGCCGCGCCATGCCGAGTGGCATTGCGCACAAGGTTTTCCACCGCGCGGCGCAAGGCAAGGGGTTTGCCCATGACCACGCATGCTGCCGGTACGTGGAGCGCCCAAGGTTCGCCATGGGTGGCCGCAGCCGCAACGACATCTGCACACAGCGCAGCAAGGTCAACGCTTGCGGCCGGTTCATCACGGCCATCCCGCGCGAAGGCGATGAAGTGCTCGCACAGGGCATCCAGCGCTTCAATATCTGCCTCCATGCCGGTGCGCAACGCCTCGTCAGGCGGTGCCGCGATGGCCAATCCCAAGCGCAGGCGAGCAAGTGGCGTTCGCATATCGTGGGATAGCGCAGCCAGCATCAGGTCACGTTCCTTGCGGCTGGCGCGTACATCGGCAGCGCCGCGTGCAAGGGCGCCGCGCAACTCGGTCAACTCACGTGCGGCCCCGGCAGGCAGTGCCGGGGGCTCGGCGCCGTTGACGATGCCATTGGCGGCGGCGGCAAGGTGGCGCAGGGGTGCGGTGAGGCTGCGTGCGTAGAGCGCGGCTGCCACCAGCACGACCACACCGGCTAGCAGGATCGTCAGAAGACCCGCACGAAATACGGGCACGCGAGTGCCATCGAGGCGTACTCCGAGCCACCCGGCAGCCGGGTCTCGCGCGGCGATCCAGACAGAGGCATCCCGTAGGCCATCAATGCGTATCTCGCGACCGGGGAACTGTTCGCGCAACTGACCGAGCGCATTGCGCACCATGCCGAGCATCGGTGTGCGCCCGACCGGGGCCGCCGGTGCATGTATGACATTCAACGCCGCGAGTGCGCCCTCGTCTCCGTGGGCCAGCAACGCGTCAGCCGCGACGATGCGCGTACCGATCGTGTGCGCCGCGATCTCGCCCGCGGCGCCATTGCCGCTCAGGCGGAGTACGACCAGGCCAACGATCAGCACGACAGCTACCGTGCCACCAAGCAGCCACGCCAGTCGCGAGAACAGGCTGTGGGTCATGGCGCGCCACCATCGGGCACGAAGACGTAGCCCGTTCCCCATACCGTCTGCAGCCAACGCGGCGTGCGTGCGTCATCTTCGATCAGGCGGCGCAGGCGGCTCATCGTCACATCCATGCTGCGCTCGAAGGCCTCATGTTCACGCCCGTGTGCCGCGCTCATCAGCTGATCGCGGGTGAGCGGCTGGCGCGGCCGCTGCACAAGTGCCGCCAGCACGGCGAACTCACCGGTGGTCAGGTGCAGGGCCTCACCGTCGCGCAGTAGCCGGCGCGTGCCCAGTTCCAGGACGAAGGGGCCGAACGCGACATCGGCGGCGTCGGCGCGTGGGGCGCCGGGGATACCACGTCCGCGGCGGAGTACGGCGTTGATGCGGGCGACCAGTTCGCGTGGGTTGCCGGGTTTGGCGAGGTAGTCGTCCGCGCCCAGCTCCAGCCCCACGATGCGGTCGATGTCGTCCCCCCGCGCCGTAAGCATGATCACGGGTGTCTGCACACCTTGTCCGCGCAGGCGTCGGCAGATCGCCAGGCCATCCTCGCCCGGCATCATGATGTCCAGCACGATCAGGTCGACATGGCCGCGCTTGAGTTCGCGATCCATGGCCCGACCATCCTCGGCGGTGGCCGTGGAAAAGCCCTGGGTTTCCAGGTAGCGCGATAGCAGGTCGCGCAGGCGTACATCGTCATCGACGATAAGGATCCGTGCGGGAGGAGAGTCGGCCATGGGCTGATTCTGCCGGGTTCGCCCGGCGGTGGGGGGCGAAGTTGTAACAGGATGTTTCAGCCGGCCCGTGTTGAAACCTCCTGTTGCGATTGCACGCACACGGCCGGTGCCCGCTGGCGGAGGATGACGTACCGGCCTCATGGCCACCCGCAGGAGCCTTCCCATGCTTCGTCCGCTTGGTTTTACCCTTTGCATGTTGTTCGTCGCCGGCACGGTGGACGCGACGGGCCGGTTCGCCGCCCGGGGCATCCACGCCAACCCGAACGGCGGCGTGACTGCCGGCCACGCGGGCGGCTTCCGTGGCCCTGACGGCGCCGCGGGTGTTCACGGTCGCCGCACCACGAGCGATGGCCTGGGCAACGTCACGTCCAATGCCCGCAGTGCCTGGCGCGGCCCGAATGGCGGCACCGCTACCAGCCAGGGCAGCGCATCGCGCAACGCGGATGGCACGGGCAGCTTCGACCGCACCACCCAGGCCCACGGTGCGAACGGCGGCAGTTATAACGGCAGCACCACCGGTGCCACGGGGCAGGGCATCACGCACGACACGGATGCCACGGGGCGCAACGGCAACACCTACACCGGTAGCACCACGGTCACGAAGGATGGTGTGAGCCATAGCGGAACGTGCGCCGATGCCTCTGGCCAGCCCATTCCGTGCCGCTAAAGGAAACCTGATGAGTCGCTGTGTACTGCTGATTCTCCTGGTCTTGCTCTCCTCCGTAGCACGCCTGGCGCACGCGGCGACGGATCTTTCCTATGGCGCTGATCCGCGGCAGACGATGGCCGTGTACCTGCCACCGCACCCGCGGGACGCACCCATCATCGTCATGGTGCACGGCGGCGCGTGGATGTTCGGCGACAAGGACAACCCGGGGCTGGCCGAGCCGAAAGCGGGCCATTGGAGTGCGTCGGGCGCCATTTTCGTGGCCATCAATTACCGGATGCTGCCCCAGGCCGGCCCGCTGGCGCAGGCGCAGGATGTGGCGGTTGCGCTAGCCTACGTGCAGCGGCACGCCCGCGAATGGCATGGGGATCCGTCGCGCATCGTGCTGATGGGGCACTCGGCGGGCGCGCACCTGGTTTCGCTACTGGCGGTTGCGCCATCGCTGACCCGCGCCGCGGGCGTTCAACCATGGCTGGCAACGGTATCGCTCGATAGCGGCGCGGTGGATGTGCCGGGGATCATGAACAACCCGCACGCCCGCTTCTACGACCGGGTGTTCGGTAACGACCCGGTTGCGTGGGCCACCGTATCGCCTTACGACCGCATGGCAGCGGCACCCGCGGCACCCATGTTCATGGTGTGCTCCAGCGAGCGTCGCGAATCGTGCCCGGCCAATGAGCGATTCGTTGCGAAGGCGCGGCAGCTGGGAGGGAAGGCCGACGTGCTGCCGGTGCCGCTCAGCCACATGGACATCAACCGCACGCTCGGTGCGCAGAACACCTACACCGACCAGATAGACGCCTGGCTAAAGAAAAACGCCGGCATCTGATGATGGGGCGGCCGGTGACCACGGCGCTTGGGGTGACGAGGGTCCTACGGCTTTTGGCCGTGCTGCAGCAGATACAGCTTTACGTACTTGCGCCGCACGTACTCCACACGAAGCAACGCGTACACGATCCCTCGCCAGCCATCCAGGAAACCGGCGCGCAGCACGTAACCGCGGAAGAAGCGCCACATGGGGCTCACGATGATCTGCGTGAGCGTCGCGCGCTTGCCGGCGGTGAATTCCTCGGTGGCCATCATGTGTGCGTAGCGTTCCTGCTTGGCCATCAGCTCCGACAGCGAGCGGTACGGGTAGTGATCGAGGTAGCCCCCGAGCATCTTCACCTCACCATCCACGCTCACCGATTCGTGGATTTCACGCGCCCCCCGCCAACCGCCCTGGCGGCGATCGAACAGGCGAAGCACCTTGTCGGCGCCGGCGTTGCCGTGTTGCATGAAGCGGCCAAAGAAATCGTTGCGGCGGTAAAAGCGGTAGCCGGACGCGCCCGCGAAGCCGCCCTCGAAGGCCTTTTCGATCGCGGCGCGAAGGTCATCGCCCACGCGTTCATCCGCATCCAGGCAGAGCACCCAATCGTTCTTCGCCTGGGCCACGGCGAACGCCTTCTGGCTGCGGAAGCCATCGAAGGCGCGCTCGAACACGCGGGCACCCATGCCGCGTGCGATCGCCTGGGTCTCGTCGCTGGAGCCGCCATCCACTACCACCAGGTCATCGCAGAAGCTGGCCGAGGCCAGGCAATCCCGGATGCGGTCGGCCTCGTTCTGGGTGATCACGCAGAGGGAAATGGGCCGTTGGGTCATGAAAGCACGGGAATGAAAGGGGCTGACGCGCCATAATGCCACGTTGCCCCCGTTCGAGGTTTGCCGTGGCCGCGTGCCTGATGTTCGCCACCGAGGAATACGCCCTGCCTATCCTGCGGCCTCTGGCCGCGGCTGCACAGGCGCGTGGGCAGGCCGTGGGCTGGATCGTCCCCGATGCCGTGGCGGCGCAGCTGACGCCCGGTGAGCGGCGCGTCACCAGCCTCAAAGCGGCGAAGGCCATGCAGCCCGAGGCCGTGTATTGCGCGGCCAACTGGGTGTCGCCACGCCTGCCCGGCATCAAGGTGCAGGTGTTCCACGGCTTCAACGCCGAGAAACGCGAACCGGGCCGGGGGCACTTCGCCATTCGCGGGTTCTTCGATCTGTATGTGACCCAGGGGCCCGCGACGACGACGCCTTTCGAAGCGCTCGCAAAGGAACACCGCTACTTCGCCGTGCGCGAAACCGGCTGGCCGAAGCTGGATCCGCTGTTCATCGAGCCTGCGCCACCACGCGATCCGGCCATTCCCGAGCGCGACGGGCGGCCGGTCGTGATGTACGCATCGACATTCAGCCACCGCCTTAGCGCCGCACCCGCCATGGTGGAGCCGCTGCGAAGGATGATCGCCCGCGGTGACCGCCAATGGCTACTCACCCTGCATCCGAAGTGCAGCGACGAACTTTTTGCCGCGTATCGCGGGCTGCAAGCGGAGAACGCACGCTTCTTCACCTCGGACAAGCTCATCGAACTCGAGCGCGCGGCCGATGTGCTCGTCTGCGACACCTCGTCAGTGATCCACGAGTTCGCGGTGATGAACAAGCCCGTCGTCACCATCGCCAACCGCGTGCCGCATCCTTTCATGCTCGATGTGCCCACGCCGGAGGATGTCGATGCCGCGATCGACCGTGCGCTCAGCCACCCGCCCGAGCTGATGGCGGCCATCAAGGCACATGCCGACGCGATCCATCCATCCCACGATGGCCACGCCAGCGAGCGTGTGCTCGATGCCGTGGCTGCGTACCAGCGCGGCGAGTTTGGCAAACTCGCCCGCAAGCCCCTGAACCTGATTCGTCGCTACAAGGCCAGCCGTGATCTGCCTGCGCTGCTGCCTGATGGCGCCTGACGCCAGCCCGAGAGCCAGCCATGCCCAACGCCACCGCCGAAAACACCGGTACATCGTTCTCTACCGCACGCATGCTCGAAGCGCGCGAGCGCTCATGGGCCGCGTTGCACGACATCGCCGCGCACATCGTGCCGGGCATGACCGAGCCCGAGGCTGTTGCGGTGGCTGGCGAGCGTTTGAATGCAGCGGGCATGCAGCGTATCTGGCATCCCAGCATCATCCGCTTCGGCGCGAACACGCTGAAGACGTTCCGCCAGCGTTCCGCACCCGATACCGTGCTGGCGCAGAACGACATCTTCTTTGTCGACCTTGGGCCGGTCTTCGAGGGTCACGAAGGTGATGTGGGCGACACGTTCGTCGTCGGCGATGACAGCATCATGCACGCCTGTGTCGAAGCGGCCCGCGAGCTATTCCGCCGGGGCGAAGCGCGTTGGCGTGAGGGCGTGACCGGCGTAGCACTGTACGACTATGTGGCCACACAGGCCGAATCGCTGGGCTGGCGCCTTAACCACGAGACCAAGGGTCACCGCGTGGGCGATTACCCGCATGCCGTGCACAAGGCAGGCAACCTCGGTGACTTCGATGCCACGCCGGTACCCGGCCTTTGGATTCTCGAGATCCAGATCGCGCACCCGGAGTTGCCGATTGGCGCGTTCTACGAAGATCTGTTGATGGCGTGACGCTTAGCGCGACAGACGGGTAACCGAGAAGGCCACGACCAGCGCGCCGAAGGTCAGTGCGCCGATCCAGTACACCGAGCCCAGCGCGGCGCCATCGCTGGCGATGGCGGCGGCCCATGAGGCCGTGAGCAACAGCCAGCCTGCCGCCTTCAACGCTTTTGTGGTGGGTGCCGGCAACGCCTTGCCGAGCACATCGCGCTGGTGCCGTGACATGCCCATGCTTAGTGCGGCGAACCCGAGCATCGCTGCCATCACGCATACGAACATCATGCGAGGGCTTCCTTCTTGCGCCGCAGCCGGACCCCTTCCTTGCGGTGGTGCACCTTCCATGCGCAAAAGCCAAGCAGGGCGGCGAATGCCAACATCATCAGGTCGAAGCTGGCGAATAGCACGTCGCCACGCCACAAGCTCGCGAACAGGCCACGATCGGTCGTCATCATGTCGACGACCGGTACAGCGAGGAACCCTGCTGCCGCGACAGATAACGTTTCCACCCAGGCGCGTTTCACTGGCCGCACGATGGCAACGACACACAGCACGCCCCAGCCGATGAACAGCCAGTTCGTTTCCCAGTTGGGGCGTTGCGCGATCTCGACCGGAAGCAGCCGGTTGGCCATGAAGTAGCAGGCAATACCGAAGGGGAGGCCGGCGATCGTCGCCACGTTCAGGCGTTCGACCAGGCGAAAACCAAAGTAGGGCCGTTCTGGATCGGGTAACTGGACCCGGCGCTTGGAGGTCCACAGCACCAGCCCGGTAGCGACCATGGCGGTGCCGGCCAGCCCGCACAGGAAATAGAACCAGCGCAGCAACAGCGGTGCATATCGACCGGCGTGCAGGCCCACCATGACGCTCTCGGTTTCGCGCGCTCCGCCGCGTATCGGCGGCCGCTCGTGCATCACGCCCGTCGCGGCATCGAAGGTCAGCGTTTCGCCGCGCGTATCCATGCCTTCCCCGGTGGCGCGGGTGAGCTTCACCACCGCGTTCGCATCGCCGGGCACCGGCACGAAGATGTAGCCGGGCTCGGCGCCGTGCCAGGTTTCGCGTGCCTTCTGGATCATGGCGGTGACAGAGGCCATGGGCACCGTGGTGCCCGAGCGCTTGGGCGATTCATCCGCACCGAAGGCGTCGGCGTAGTACGCGGCCCGGTTGTCGTATGCCGCGGCGACGCCCCACGGCATGTATTGCGCGGCCAGGGTGACCAGCCCCGTATACGTGATCATGAAATGGAACGGCAGGGCGAGCACGGCGCTCAGGTTGTGGCCATCCAGCCAGGAACGCTGCCCTTTGCCAAAGCGCAGGGTGAAGAAGTCCGCGAAGATCTTCTTGTGGGTGATCACGCCGCTGATGATCGCGACCAGCATGAACATGGCGGCCAGGCCTACCGCCCAGCGTGCCCACAGCACCGGCAGGTAGTACAGATCGAAGTGCATGCGGTACAGCCGCCAGCCGCCCAGCGTATCGCGGGCATCCACCTTCTGGCCCTGGCCATCGACGAGGAACGCATGGTCGCGCCACTGCGCGAAGGTTTCCCCCTTTTCTTTCCAGAATGCCGTGGTCGCCACCGCGCGCGGGCCGGGCAACTCGATGGACCACTGTTCCGCATCGGCCGCATGTTGCTGCATATATGCGATGGCGCCTTCGGCGCCCGCCTCGATGTTGCGCTGGCCATGCACCTCAGGCTGCATCCAGCGGGTGATCTCGTCCTGGAAATACGCCGCGGTCCCGGTGACGAACACAAGGAACAGGAGCCAGCCGAGCAAAAGGCCTACCCACGTGTGCAGCCAGGCCATGGACTGCCGAAGCCCGCCGTTCATGCACCACCCCCGTGCATGGACAGGTAAAGGGCGAGCGCGAGCGGCACGCAGTAAACGCTGGTCCAGAACCACACCCGCGCGGTGCGCGCCACGGCGAACGCGAAGATCGCGACGGTGGCGTAGATAGCGAACGACACCAGCATGCCGGCCATGACCGCCTCAACCCGGGGCAGGGGCAGCCAGCGGGCCAGCCCGGCGGTGGTGAGGGCGGCGGCGATATAGCCGCCCACGGCGGCAAGGACGGTGCGTGAGGTCACGTCCAGGGCATGGGCAAGGCGCGATTCGGCGGCGCCGTGGGGGGCGGAACGGGGCATGGAACTCTCTTCAGGGCGGGCGGCCGCCGACGCGCCAGGCGCGGGTTAACCGTCAATGCGTGTCATTCGCAATATTGCACGAACGCCGGTATCGGGCGATTATATTAATGAGATTCATTCGCAAATACGAGTCGGCGCCGGGCTCTCCTGCCCCGCCAGCCCAGGGAAAACCCATGATCTTCCACAAGAAATTGCGCCCCGTGCTGCTGGCCAGCGCGCTCCTCCCCCTGCTGGCCAATGCGGCCGACGGCCCGGCGGCCGCGGACGATCAGGCCCAGCAGAAGCGCGACAAGGCCGTGCAGCTCGACGCCGTGTCAGTGCAGGGCACGGCCGTCGATGCGGGCTACACCCGTGGCGACGCCACCTCGGCGACCAAGACCGACACACCGATTATCGAAACGCCGCAGGCCATCTCGGTGATCTCCAGCACGCAGATGCGCGACCAGGGCATCCTGACCGTGCAGGATGCGTTGCGTTACTCGGCCGGTGTGCGCGCCGATGCCTACGGTGTGGACAGTCGCGGTGATGACGCCTTCCTGCGCGGCACCTCGTTCGTGCAGTACCTGGATGGCCTGCGCCAGGCGTTTGGTTATTCGTACGCACGCACTGAGCCCTACTTCCTGGACCACCTGGAAATCGTCCGTGGTCCGTCGTCCGTGCTGTATGGCCAGGGCACCACGGGTGGCCTCATCGCACTGACCTCCAAGCGCCCGCAGTTCGATGCGTCGCACGAAGTGACGTTGCAGGTGGGCAACAACGCCCGCAAGCAGGTGGGTTTCGACTTCACCGGCCCGCTCGATGAAGCTGGCCATTGGGCGTACCGCCTGATCGGTGTTTACCGTGACTCCGACTCGCAGATCGATCATGTCCCGGATGACCGCAAGGGTATTGCGCACTCCATTACCTGGCAGCCGGATGAAAACACCCGCTGGACGCTGCTGGCGAACCTGCAGTTCGACCACAACGGCTCGACCCTGAACTTCCTGCCCCACGAGGGCACGCTGCTGCCGAACCCTAATGGCCGCATCTCCACGCACCGCTTCGTGAGCGAGCCGGGTTTCGACCGTTACGATACCCAGCAGCGTTCGCTCAGCTCGTTCTTCGAACACCGTTTCAACGACACGTGGAAGTTCGAGACGAACCTGCGTTACTCGCATGACGACGTGGACTACCGTTCGCTGTATCCGGATGTGTACTCGAATCCGGCGTATCCGTTCCTCGACGACACGGCCAGCACCGTGGCGCGTTATAGCTATATCTCGCAGGACCGCCACGAGCGCCTGGTGACGGACACGCACCTGCAGGCCGACTTCGACTGGCTCGGCATGCAGCACCGTGTGCTGATGGGCCTGGATATCGGCCGCTCGCACACGGATAGCCGTCAGGGCTACGGGTACGACGCGACGCCGTTCAACCTGTACGACCCGGTGTACGGCAACGGCTTCGTGCCGCCGGATGTGTTCCCGATCGCGAACAGCCAGTCGAAGCAGACCGGCCTTTACGTGCAGGACCAGATCAACTGGGGCGAACACTGGATCGGCACCGTGGGCTTTCGCCACGATCGTGCCACGCTGACCACGGGTGACGACCGCTCGGTGGATAACGCCACCACCGCGCGCTATGGCCTGATGTACCGTTTCGATAGCGGCATCGTGCCGTACGTGAGCTATACCGAATCGTTCCAGCCGCTGGATAGCCTGGACTTCTACAACCGTCCGTACGAGCCGCTGCGCGGCAAGCAGTACGAGGCGGGTGTGAAGTACCAGCCGGTGGGTAGCCCGACGCTCATCACCGCTACCTATTACGACCTGCGCGAGGAGAACCGCCTCGCACCGGATCCGGCGAACCCGCTGAACCAGATCCAGGCCGGCCGCGCACGTACACGTGGCGTGGAGCTGGAGGCATCCACCCGCTTCGCCAACCACGTGGACCTGATCGGCACCTATACCTGGGCGAAGGCGCGCCCAAGTGACGGCACGATCGTGGCGGGCCTGCCGAAGAACCAGGCCTCCGCGTGGGCGGTGTATCACGTGAACGATGCGGACAGCGATGGCCTGAGCTTTGGTGCCGGCGTCCGCTACATCGGCGTGAACTACGATGAGACAGGCACGCTGACTGTGCCGAAGAAAACGCTGTTCGATGCGATGGTCGCGTGGACGCAAGGCCCGTGGCGGTTCTCGGTGAACGCGGCGAACCTCACCGACCAGGTTTACAGCGCGAGCTGCCTGGCGCGCGGCGATTGCTTCTACGGCCCGCGCCGCAGCATCGTCGGCAACGCAACCTATCGATTCTGATAGGCCCCTGTAGGAGCGCGCTTGCGCGCGATCGTGCGCGCAAGCGCGCTCCTACACATAGCTGGGCCGCTCGGGTTAGGATCGGGGTTTGTCCTACAAATGAGCGGGGAGATCGTGATGGGGATTCGCAAGGCCTTGGGTTTCGCGCTGATCGGCGCGCTGGCGTCTACCGCCGCATTCGCCGCACCGCCACCGGGCCATTCGGGCAACCCCGTGTTTCCGGGCTGGTACGCCGACCCCGAAGCCGCGATCTTCGATGACACCTACTGGATCTACCCCACCACGTCGCTCGAGTACGCGAAGCAGACGGGCTTCGATGCGTTCTCCTCGCCCGACCTCGTCCACTGGACCAAACATCCCAACGTGCTCGCCATCGCCGATATCCCCTGGGCGAAGAAGGCGTTGTGGGCACCGTCCGTGGTGAAGAACAACGGCAAGTACTACTTCTTCTTTGGCGCCAACGATATCCAGAGCGACAAGGAACTCGGCGGCATCGGCGTGGCCGTGGCCGACAAGCCGGATGGCCCGTTCAAGGATTTGCTCGGCAAGCCGTTGGTCGGTGCCTTCCACAACGGCGCGCAGCCGATCGACCAGTTCACGTTCCACGACGATGATGGCACCTGGTACCTCATCTACGGCGGCTGGAAGCACGCCAACATCGTCAAGCTGAAGCCGGATTTCACCGGCGTCGAGCCGATGGCCGATGGCACGGTGTACAAGGAAATCACGCCCGCCAAGGAATACGTGGAAGGGCCGTTGATGTTCAAGCGCAACGGCAAGTACTACTTCATGTGGTCCGAAGGTGGTTGGACCGGTCCCGACTATTGCGTGGCGTATGCCATTGGCGATTCGCCGATGGGCCCGTTCAAGCGGATCGGCAAGATCCTCGAGCGGGATCCGGCAGTGGCGACCGGCGCCGGCCACCATTCCGTTTTCCATGTGGCGAAGGATGACAGCTGGTACATCGTGTACCACCGCCATCCGCTGGGTGATACCAACGGCAACCATCGCGTCATCTCCATCGACAAGATGGAGTTCGACAAGGATGGGAAGATCCTTCCGGTGAAGATGACCTTTGACGGGGTGACGGCCAAGCCGCTGCGTTGAGCGGTGGCTTGCAGGTAGCCGGCACACATGGCGCCGGCTACCTGCGTGTATCAACGACTCACGTCATCGATGATCTCAAGATCCGGAAACCCCTTGCGAATGCACTGTACGTAGTCGCCGGGCTTCAGAACCGAGTGCTGCGCTTCCCAGGGCACGAGGTAGCAGCTCGGCTGCGGGTCCCAGTGGGGCACCCAGCTGATCGGAACCGCGCCCGAACTCGATGCGCTGAACTCCTTCATGTTGCGGCAGCCGAGTTTCTCCGACGCCTCGATGGGCACCCCAAGGTGGGCGGCGAAGGCGCGGTAATACGTGATGCGATTAGCCGACGCCGCATGCTCCGGGCCGCTGCCCCCGCATTCGACGCCGCCATTGATGATCATGGTGGTGACGCCAAAGCTGGGAAGGCGACCGTCGGCGATGTCGGCGGCATTCGGTTGCCAGGAACCATCCATGACATGCAGCATCGAGGGCTTCGGCGGCCGTGCGGTCGCATAGAAGAACGCGGCGCTCGCCAGATTGAGCCATGTGTCGGCCACCAGGTGCGGCGAATCCAGAAGGACCCTTGCGTCGCCATAGATGGTTTCCGAGAAGGGCCCGTAATTGAAGCTATACGACAGTTGTTTCGCCCCGCGGCCGAAGTAGCTCTTGTAGCGGCCGTCCGGCCACTTGCCACAGGGCCATGCCTCGTTCTGCCATATCGGTGCCGCGCAATTGCCGTTGAACGCATTCGACTGCTCTTCGTAGCCCATTTCCCTTACGTGAAACAGGCCCTGGCGATATTCCTCTTCGGGGCGCCAGCTTTCGTGGGCGCCCGTCTCCTGGGCAAAATGCGCGAACATGGTTGCCAGCGTCTTCCGGCAGATGGCCTCCGCATCGCGCGGCGCACCGTAGTCGTCGCACACGGCGGGAAACTTGGCAATGGCTTTGAGAAAACCGAGGTACGAGTATTCCCCTGAGTGCAAGGGAAACAGGTACTCGAACCTCGTCGCATCAACGATACGTTCCACGCGCCTGACGTTGGCCGGGTTCTGTTCGCGACCGGGCTGCACGGCCTCCACGGTAGCGTTGTCCAGCGTGCGCATGGATGCACGCAAGGCTTCGATGACCGGGTACTCGGCCGCTTTCGCCGCCTCGTCGGCCAGCAGCGTGCTCAACAATACCTCGCGCGGCTTGCCTGGATCGCCAGGACCGCCCGTGTCAGGAGGTACGGGCTGCTCGTGCTTGCAGCCGGTAGGTGTCCCCTGCGGTGCGCGTTCCCACGATGTATCCCACGGGTTTGCGACGGAATCGACCTCATCGGGCGAGTGGCCGGGACCGGTCCACCATTTGCTTTGGAAAACCTGCTGCTTCCAGTTGACGACGCAACCAGCCGGATAGCTATAGGTCGGGTCGTAGTCGAGGGCACGCGCGGCCGTTGCATGGGACAGGGCGAGCAGTACAGCGGCAGGCGTTATGGCGCTGCGTATATAACGCTTCATGGAGCCTCCTTGCGTTTCGATGGGTAGGTGCCTCACGGCACAGCGACAACGTAGTGGGGCAAAGGCACCGGGCCTATTCGGTGAAGTCCTAAAGGCCCGCGCGGCGTGCACGTAAAACGGCATAACTGCCGGAACCGGTGGTTTCGCAGGACGAACTCACCGCAAGGACGTGCAAGCAGCAAGGTCGATCATGCGAAACGATGCGATCTCGCGATGTCGGTATCCCTGCCGATGTGGCGCTCCGAATGCCTCGGATTGGCGTAAGCTCTTTCCGACACGCACCCCAGCGAACGCCGCGGCCTTGCCCGCGACAGCCAGGAGGAGTCACGCATGATCGTGCTTCGTGTGAATGGCGAAGACCGTCAGGTCGATGTGCCGCCGGAGATGCCCCTGCTTTGGGTACTTCGTGACGTCGTTGGGCTGACCGGTACGAAATTCGGTTGTGGCATCGCCCAGTGCGGCGCTTGCACGGTGCATCTGGATGGCAAGCCGGTGCGCTCCTGCCAGCTTCCGGTGTCAGCAATTGGTGACCGCGCGATCACGACGATTGAAGGCGTCGGCACCACGCCGGAAGGAGCGAAAGTGCAGCAAGCCTGGCTGGCGCTCGATGTCGTCCAGTGTGGCTACTGCCAATCAGGCCAGATCATGTCGGCGGCGGCGCTGCTGGCACGGACACCCAAGCCGAGCGATGCCGATATCGATGCAGCGATGTCGGGAAACATCTGCCGTTGCGGCACGTACGTGCGCATCCGCGAAGCGATCCACCAGGCGGCCACCGGCGAAGCCCATGGCCTGCAGGTCATCGTCGATGGGAGCCCGTCATGAGCGCCCGGGTCGAGCACGATGGCATGGATCCCGGACGGCGCGCCGCGCTCAAGGTCGCGGGCAGTGGCCTGGCGGTCGCTTTTCTCTGGACGGCGGGGATGGGGCCCGCGGTGGCCGCCATGAATGCCCGCCGCCAGGATGCCGATGCCGCAGCCAGCGCCGCGGATGGCAATCCACCGTTCGCACCGAATGCCTTCATTCGCATCGACGCCGACGGTAAGGTGCGCCTCGTGATGCCGACGGTCGAGATGGGCCAGGCTATCTACACCGGCATTTCGATGATGCTGGCCGAAGAGCTCGGCGTGGGTATGGATCAGATCACGATCGAGCACTCGCCGCCCAATGATGCGCTGTATGGGCAGGCGTTGCTGGGCGGCGGCCAGATCACCGGTGGTTCCACCAGCACGCGCGGGCAGTGGCAGGTGTTGCGCGAAGCGGGCGCTGTCGCACGCGAGATGCTGATCGCTGCGGCGGCCGCGCAGTGGCACGCTGAACCCGCAGAGTGCAGTGTGGCGCGAGGCGTCATTACCCACGCGCCTTCCGGCCGCACGCTCGGCTTTGGTTCGGTGGCCAATGCCGCGGGCAAGTTGCCGCAACCCGCTAACGTCACGCTAAAGCAGCGCAAGGATTTCACCCTCATCGGCAAGCCACTGCGTCGCGTCGATTCGCCCGACAAGGTCAATGGCGCCACGCAGTTCGGCATCGATGTGAACGTGCCGGGCATGAAGTTCGCCGCCGTGCGCACCAGTCCCGAACTCGCGGGTACGCTGGGCGCAGTGGATGACACGGCTGCCCGGGCCATCCCGGGCGTTATCGACATCATCAAGCTCGATAACGCCGTCGCCGTGGTGGGCAGTAACTACTGGATCGCATCGCGGGGGCTCGAGGCGCTACAGATCACGTGGAAGCCGGGTGTCAACGCGAACCTGGATACACAGGGCCTCATCGATGCCTTGAAGCGGAGCTCCCAGGATGGGCCCGTGCTGGTCGGGCGCAAACCGAAGGGCGATGCGCCCGCGGGCGGTAAGCAAGTGGACGCGGAATTCATTACCCCGATGCTCGCGCACGCGCCCATGGAGCCACTGAACGCGACCGTGCATGTCACGCCGGGGAAATGCGAAGTGTGGACCGGCACGCAGGTGCCCACCCGCGTCGTGGCGGAAGCGGCCCGCATCTGCGGCATACCCGCCGACGCAGTCACATTGCACGGACACTATCTCGGGGGTGGCTTCGGCCGCCGCCTGGAGACCGACCAGGTGGAGCAGGCCATCGCCTTCGCCAAGCAGGTGGCTTACCCGCTGAAGGTGATCTGGAGCCGTGAGGAGGATATCCGCCACGACCGCGTGCGCCCGCTGTACTTCGATCGCATCTCGGCGACGTTGGATAGTGACGGCAAGCCGGTCGCGTGGCATCACCGTATTACCAGCGGCACCGTGCTGGGCCGTTGGCTGCCGGGTGCCATGGGCAAGGACGGCATGGACAGCGATGCGATCGAATCCGCCGCCGACCTGCCGTACGTGATGGACAACGCGCTCGTCGAGTGGGTGCGCCACGACATGCCACCTGGGCTGGTGGTCGGCTGGTGGCGCGGCGTGGGTCCGACGCACAACCTCTGGGTGGTTGAGAGTTTCATCGATGAACTGGCGCATGCGGCCGGGAAGGACCCGGTCGCATTTCGGCGGGCGATCATGGCACCGGGTTCGCGGCCGCTCGGCGTGCTGGATCGCGTCGCCAAAGAGATCGGCTGGGGCAGCCCGTTACCTGCACGTTGCGGGCGCGGCATCGCGGTGGGTTCGCCGTTCGGCAGCCATGTGTGCCTGGCGGTCGAAGTGGAGGTGACGGCGCAGGGTGTGGTGAAACTGCGGCGGGCCGTGGCCGCGATCGACAACGGCATTACGATCAATCCAAGTTCGGTCAAGGCACAGATCGAAGGCGGCGTGTTGTTCGGGCTCAGTGCGGCGCTCTACAGCGGGATCACCCTGGAGCACGGTGCGATCCAGCAGAGTAATTTCCACGATTACCGCAACCTGCGTATCAACGAGACACCGCTCTTCGAGGTGCACCAGGTGGAGAGCGATGAGGCGCCGGGCGGCATTGGTGAGGTGGGTACCGCGATTGCCGCACCGGCCCTGGCCAATGCCATCTTCGCGGCGACCGGGATCCGGCTGCACCAGATGCCGGTGGCACGCACGTCACTGGCGCAACCCGAAGCAATGAAACACGTGGCCGATACCGGTACGGGCGGGGAGGGCGTGGCATGAAACGCGTGCTGATCATCCTGCTGGTGCTTGTCGTCATTGGGGCGGCGGTTTTCTTCTGGCGTACGCGGCCCGATACCGCCGACGGTACCGCTCCCGTGATTGCTGGTGCTCCATCGAATGCGGACCCCGTGGCGCGCGGTGCCTACCTGGCGCGCGCAGCCGATTGCGTGGCGTGTCATACCGTGGCCGAGGGTGGCAAACCCTTCGCCGGCGGCGTGGCCTTCACGTTGCCATTCGGCACCATCTACTCATCCAACATCACCGCCGACCCGGAAACCGGCATCGGCACGTGGACCGACGATGAGTTCGTGCGTGCGGTTCGCGAAGGCATTCGCAACGATGGAAAACACCTGTATCCCGCCTTCCCGTATACCTCGTACACCGAGCTGAGCCGGGCCGATGTGCTGGCGATCAAGGCGTGGTTGTTCACCCAGCCGAAGGTGCACCAGGAAAACCGGCCCAATGAGCTCGGGTTCCCTTATAACCAGCGCTGGGCCATGGCGTTCTGGAATGCCGCGTTCTTCCGTAGCCATCGCTTTGAACCGGATCCGGCGCGGCCACCGGCATGGAACTCGGGTGCCTACCTTGCCGGCGCGCTCGGCCATTGCGGCGAATGCCATACCCCGCGCAACTTCGGATTTGGCATGAACCAGGGCGATGCCCTCGCGGGTGAAGTGCTGCAGGGCTGGCGTGCCTACAACATCACCTCCGACAACGTGCATGGCGTGGGCCAGTGGTCGGATGAGGCGCTGGCGCAGTACCTGCGTACGGGCCATGCCGAGGGGCACGCCTCGGCATCGGGCCCCATGGGCGAAGCCGTGGCGCATAGCCTGCAATTCCTTACGCCGGAGGATACGTCTGCGCTGGTGAGCTGGTTGCGCACGGTGCCGGCACGTGAGGGCAAGGATCCGATCGTGGTGGACCCGAAGGCCCAGGCGATGCTGGCGTCCACCGAGGCTGCCCCGGGCGGAGATACCCCCGCGAATGCCATGGGCCTGCAGTTGTTCGAGGGCGCGTGTGCGAGCTGCCACCAATGGAATGGCGCCGGCCAGCAGTCCTCGTATGCCAGCCTGGCAGGTACGCGCGGCGTCAACGATCCCAAAGGCGCCAACGTCACCCAGGCCATCCTCCAGGGCGTGAAGATGCGCATCGGCGAGAACGAGGTGTACATGCCCGCCTTTGGTCATGCCTACAGCGACGCGGAAGTCGCTGCGCTGGCGAACTACGTGATCGCCCACTTCGGCGGGAAGCAAGGTGAAGTGACACCCGAAGAAGTAGCGCGCCGGCGTGCCCTATGAAAAATTCACAGGTCCTTGCGACATTTCAACGTGCAAGGATTAGCTACAATGTCCGGCGAGTGGGGCAAGCACTCGCGACAGGGCAACGGGCATGCGTTACGAGAAGGGCCATAAGGAGCTGACACGACAGCGGATTGTCGAAGCAGCGTCGGAGCGGTTTCGCGCCGATGGCATTGATGCGGTCGGGGTCGTCAGCCTGATGGGCGACGTCGGCCTGACCCAGGGGGGCTTCTATAACCACTTCCCCTCCAAGGAGGATCTGGTACGGGAGTGCGTTGCCAGTGGCGTTGCCGAGGCCACCCAGCGCATGGCCGATCGGGTGGCCCATTCGCGCGGCGAACGCTATCGCGCGCTGGTCAACGAATACCTGTCCACGGACCATCGCGATAACCCCGCGAACGGTTGCGTCGCCGCATCGCTCGCCAGCGAGCTGGCCCGCCGGCCCGAGGAAACGCGCGCCGTGTTCACTGAAGGCGTCGGCGGCATGCTTGAGCTCATCGCGTCCACGTTGCCGGAGACGGTACGTGGCAAGCGCCGGCGCACGCTGGCCACGGCGGTGCTGGCCTCGATGGTGGGTTCACTCGCACTGGCGCGCGCGGTAGCGGATGGCGCGATGTCCGATGACCTGCTGCACGTGGGGCGCCAGTCCGCACTGGCGTTGATCGAAGCCGGCTGATTACTTCGCGGGAACAGGCGGCTTGCCCATGGCGGCCGTCTTTTCCGCGATCTTTGCCTTGATCGCGGGCATGGCCGCGAGGGCGGCGCGTTCGCCTTCCAGGATGGCCACGTTCTTCTGGTCGAAATCCGTGGGGCCGATCTGCCCGACTTTCGGGCGAATCACGATGTCCGCCCGGCCAAGCTCCTGCTCGGCGAGCTTGCGGCCCATGATGGTGATGGACTGGCCGACGATGCCGACCATGTTGGCAGGGTTGCTGCCGTCAGGGCGGGCCGAGATATCCACCGCGATCACGATATCGGCGCCGAGCTGGCGCGCGGCATCGACCGGGACCGGGCTGACCACGCCGCCATCGACGAAATGCTTGCCGTTGATCTCCACCGGCTCGAACACGCCCGGGATGCTGCTGGAGGCACGTACCGCCTGGCCCGTGTTGCCCCTGACGAAGATGGCCCGGTCACCCGTCTCCAGGACGGTGGCGACGGCGGCGAACGGCGTACGCAGCTTTTCGATCGGCTGCTGCTTCACCAGCTCGTTCACGTAATCCTGCAGCTTCTGCCCCTGCACCATGCCGCCGGAGAAGAAGCGCACATCGCGGATGCGGCCTTCGTCGAGCGAGAAGGCCGTTTCCTGCAGCTGGAAGGCATCCATGCCGCTGGCGTAAAGCGCGCCGACCACGCTGCCGGCGCTGGTGCCCGAAACGACATCCACGTGGATGCCGCTGGCTTCCAGCATTTTGATGACCCCGATATGGGCGAAGCCCTTCGCGGCACCGCCGCCCAGCGCCAGGCCGATGCGTGGCTTGGCGGCCAGCACCGGTACCGCGTTATCGGGGCGCTGGTCGGGCTTGGTGGCGCCGCCGCCAAAGCAGCCCGTGAGCAGGCAGGCCAGCAGGAGCGGGATCAGGCTAAGGCGGCGGGACATCATGTCGTCGGGGTCTCGGGAGGGTTTAGCCGCGGGTCTGGTCGGCTTCAAGGTGGTAGCGGGTGGCGATCTCGATCTCGTGCTTCGAGCCAAGGAACACCGGGACGCGCTGGTGCAGGCCCGTGGGCTGGATCGCCATGATCCGCTCGCGGCCGGTGGTGGCCGCGCCGCCGGCCTGCTCGATGATGAAGGCCATGGGGTTGGCTTCGTACATCAGGCGCAGCTTGCCGGTGCCACCCTTGGCCGTGATCTTGGCGTCCAGCGGATAGAAGAACACGCCGCCGCGGGTAATGATGCGGTGTACGTCGGCCACCATGGATGCCACCCAGCGCATGTTGAAGTCCCGGCCCCGCGGGCCCGTTGTGCCGGCCAGCAGTTCGCCAATGTAGCGCTGCATCGGGGCTTCCCAATGGCGCTGGTTGGACATATTGATGGCGAACTCGCCCGTTTCGGCCGGGATGGTGATGTCTCGCTTGGTCAGCACGAAGCTGCCGTGCTCGCGATCCAGGGTGAATTCGTGCACGCCGTGGCCGAACGTCAGCACCAGCAGGGTGCTCGGGCCATACACCACGTAGCCTGCGGCGACCTGCGCGGTACCCGGCTGCAGGAAATCCTCGGTGGTGGGCTCGGTGACGCCATCGGGGCAGCGCAGCACCGAGAAGATGGTACCCACCGACACGTTCACGTCGATGTTCGACGAGCCATCCAGCGGATCGAACAGCAGCAGGTGGTGGCCCTTGGGGTAAGCGTCCGGGATCGGCTGCGGGTCTTCCATTTCCTCGGACGCGCAGGCGGCGAGGTGGCCACCCCAGGCGTTGGCTTCGAGCAGGATCTCGTTGGAGATCACGTCCAGCTTCTTCTGCGCCTCGCCCTGCACGTTGTCCGAGCCGGCGTTACCCAGTACCCCGCCCAGTGCACCCTTGCCGGTGGCCACGGAGATGCGCTTGCAGGCGCGCGCCACCACCTCGATCAGCAGGCTGAGCTCGCTGTAAACGTGGCCAGCTCGCTTCTCTTCGATCAGGAACTGGATCAATGAAATCGGTTTCGTCATCACAAGGGCCCGGGCACGAAAGCACGCATTGTCCGGGTGCCGGGTGAATGGCGCCAGAGGGGCCTGCTGACAGTACGTTGTCAGTAGCCCCCGCGCACACTCTTCCCTACCGAAGCATTGGGGAATGCGCAGCCATGAACCGTTTCCTGGATCGTATCGCCGATCTCTACGCACCCGTCGGCCAGCGCGGGCTGTTTATGGACGGCCAGTACCGCTTTGCAGCGGATCAGCCGCGCGGCAAGGCCAGCCCGGCTGCCCGCAAGCCTGCGGAGGAGCGCCCGGCCACCTGGCGCCCCGGTCGCTACCTGGCAGTGAAATGAGCTCCTGCACACACATCAGGCACTTGAGAGAAGAGGGAAGGGAATGAACACGAGCCGCATCGTTTTCCATCATGGCCCGCAGAGCCGCTCCACCAGCACGCTCATGTTGCTGGAGGAGCTGGGCGCCCAGTACGACATGCATGTGCTGAACCTCGCCGCCGGTGAACAACGCCAGGCGGCTTACCTCAAGGTGAATCCGATGGGGAAGGTGCCGGCCATCTCGCACCACGGCCAGCTGGTCACCGAGCGGCCGGCGATCTTCAACTACCTGGCCGATCTGTTCCCCCAGGCCGGGCTGGCACCGGGCCTGGGCGATCCATTGCGTGGGCCGTACCTGCGCTGGCTGGCGTTCTACGGGTCGTGCTTCGAACCGGCCGTGCTGGACAAGTACATGAACAACGCCGTGCCCCCGGCCGGCACATGCCCCTATGGCGACCACGACACGGTGCTGGCGCTCATCGAGGCGCAGCTGAAAACGGGGCCGTGGCTGCTCGGCGACCGGTTCACGGCGGCGGATATCCTCTGGGCCAATGCGCTGGACTACACGATGTCGTTTGGCCTGGTCATGCGGCGCCCCGTGTTCGAGAGCTACGTGGCCCGCCTGAAGGTGCGCCCGGCCATCATCCGGGCTGCCGAGCAGGACGAGGCGCTCGCCCGCGCCCAGCAGCGGGCTGCCGCCTGAGGCCGTGGGCATGGTCCGGCGCCGTGACTTCCATCGCTTCCCGCGCGTCGCGCGGAAAGCGATGATGTGCGAATGCGCCGCGCCGACCGCCTGTTCCTCATCATCAACGCCCTGCGTGGGCGGCGCACGGCGCTGCCTGCCCGGCAGTTGGCCGAAACCCTCGAGGTCTCGTTGCGCACGGTCTATCGCGACGTGGCGGATCTCCAGCTCTCCGGCGTGCCCATCGAGGGCGAAGCCGGCGTCGGCTACCTGCTGCGCAAGGGCTCGGATATTCCGCCGCTGATGTTCTCGGCCGACGAACTCGAAGCGCTGGTCGCCGGTACGCGTTTCGTGCGTGCCTTCGCCGGCGAGCGCCTGGCGCGGCAGGCGCAGGCGGCGCTGATCAAGATCGAAGCCGTGCTTCCGCCCGATCTTCGCGAACGCGCCGCACAGTCGAAAATCTTCGCGCCGATCTGGCGCGATCCGGAGCAGAACCGCGTTGCGCAACTGCTTGATCGCCTGCACGAGGCGGTGTTGCAGCGGCATGTGCTGTGCCTGGAGTATCGCGATGTGCAAGGCCGTCCGAGCACACGCGAAGTCGAGCCGCTCTGCCTGTCGTTCTGGGGTGGTGCATGGACGCTGACGGCGTGGTGCCGCCACCGCGACGACTTCCGCAATTTCCGGCCCGATCGCATCGAGGCGCTCCGCGAATCCGGCGAAACGTTCAAGGATGTGCCTGGCCGCGACCTGAAAACGTTCCTCGAGACCATCCGCGGCTACTACGGCGGCCTGGAATAACCTCCTACAGGAGCCATGCCCGACCAATGTCACGGGTCATCGCCTGGCGCCCCATGCGATCATCGGGTCTCTCCACGTCCCCCCATTGGAAGCCGCATGACCCCCTGGATCCGCGCCATTGCCTTCGCCGGCCTTTTCGCCGGTGCCGCCCACGCCAGCCAGCAGGCGGATGACGCCTTCAAGGCGATTTACGAGAAGGAGTGGTCGTGGCGCAACGGGCAGGCCGGCATCCTCACCTCGGGTGAGGCTCAGCCGGGCGATGGCCGCCTGGATACCGTGGATGCGACGAACCAGGCCAAACGGCTGGCCTACTGGAACGACGTGCTGGCGCAGCTTGACCGGATCGACAAGCGCGAGCTGGGCGACGAAGCGCGGATCGATTTCGAGGTCTACCGCGAGCAGGTGTACAACCTGGCCGCCGCGCAGCGCTTCGGCCAGTGGCAGATGCCGTTCAACAGCGACTCGGCGTTCTGGTCCGATGTGGGCTACGTGATGCACGGCGACGACCTGCGTACGCGGGATGATTACAACGCCTATGTGGCGCGCCTGAAGCAGATCCCCAACTGGATGGACCAGGAGATCGCGAACATGCGCCTGGGCCTGGCGCGTGGCTTCACCGTGCCGCGCGCCGTGCTCGATGGCCGCGACGTGTCGATCGCGGCAGTGGCGGAGCTGAAGAGCCCGGAAGACAGCGCACTATACGAGCCGTTCAAACACATGCCTGCGACGATGCCGGCGAAGGATGCGGAGGCGCTGCGCGCGCAGGCACGCGATGCCATCGCGAAAGGCGTGATTCCCGCTTACGGCAAGCTGCTCACCTTCTTCCGCCATGAGTACCTGCCGAAGGCGCGCGCCACGCTCGCGGCCGAAGCCATGCCCGATGGCAAGGCGTATTACCTGCAGCAGATCCGCGAATACACCACGCTGGAACTCACCCCCGACCAGATCCACGCGATCGGCCTGCGCGAGGTGGCAAGCATCCACGCACGCATGCTCGAGGTGATGAAGGAAACCGACTTCAAGGGCGATTTCCCGGCATTCCTGCGGTTCCTGCGTACCGATCCGCAGTTCTACGCGAAGACGCCCGATGAACTGCTGATGCGCACCGCGTGGGTGGCCAAGCAGGTGGATGGCGATCTGTCGAAGTACTTCGGCCTGCTGCCGCGCCAGCGGTTCGCCATCAAGCCGGTGCCGGCGGATATCGCGCCGTACTACACCTCCGGCCGCGGTGGTGCCGATGTGTACCTGGTGAACACTTACGACCTGCCGTCACGTCCGCTGTTCAATATGCCGGCGCTCACGCTGCACGAATCGATGCCGGGCCATGCGTTGCAGCTGGCGCTGTCCGCCGAGCAGCAGGGCCTCCCGGCGTTCCGCCGCGATGGGTATATCTCGGCGTATGGCGAGGGCTGGGCGCTGTACTCGGAGTACCTGGGCGAAGAGATGGGCATCTACCACACGCCCTATGAGCGCTTCGGTTATCTCACCTACCAGATGTGGCGGGCGTGCCGCCTGGTGGTTGATACCGGCATCCACCACCTGGGCTGGACCCGCCAGCAGGCGATCGATTACCTGACCGAAAACACGGCGCTGAGCCAGCGCGAGATCGCCAACGAGGTGGACCGCTACATCAGCTGGCCCGGCCAGGCGCTGTCGTATGAGCTGGGCTACCTGAAGATCCGCGAACTTCGCGAGCGCGCGGAAAAGCAGCTGGGCGAGAAATTCGACCTGCGCGCGTTCCATGACATGGTGCTGGCGATGGGCAGCGTGCCCATGCCGGTGCTGGAAGAGCGCGTGGATGCGTGGATCACCAGCCGGAAGGGCTAACCGCGCGCCCCTACACCAAAGACTACACGTATGTAGTATGATGCATCACAACTCCACAGGTGAAGTTGTGATGCGTCCAGCCATCCGAACCGAACCCACCCCTGGCGGCGACCTTGGCGGGCCTGCCCTCCGGGCCTTTTTCAGCCTGGCCGACCACTGGAAGCTGAAGGGCGCGGAGCAGCGCACGTTGCTGGGCGATCCGCCCGAATCCACCTATTTCAAGTGGAAGAAGCAGCAGGAAGGTTCGCCGTCGCGCGATGTCATCGAGCGGATCAGCTATCTGCTCGGTATCTGGAAAGACCTGCAGATCCTCTTCCCCGACCCCTCCCAGGCCGATGCCTGGGTACGCAAGCCTAACGACGCCCCCCTGTTCGGCGGCCGTTCGGCGCTGGATCGCATGCTTTCCGGCAACGTCGCCGACCTTTACGTCGTCCGCCAATACCTGGACGCCCAGCGCGGCTGGAACGGATGAGCGCCGCGCCACCGCTCCGCCGCATCCGCTGGAGCCACGCGTACCGCATCGTTTCCAGCCGTTTCCCACCCGTCGGCCTGTTCGATCGCATTGCCGATCCCAAGGACATCGACGCGGTGATGCAGATCGAATCGCTGACCAACCCGCGCCTGCGCGACGAAATCGGCGCGTTGAGCCTGGTCCCGCCCGAGCGCCGCATCGCAGGGCCAGGGTCCAGCCCGGTCATGGCGGCGTTTGCGCATATATCGCCGGATGGCAGCCGCTTCAGCGATGGGCACTGGGGTGTGTTCTACGCGGCGCACACGGTGGCCACCGCCATCGAGGAGACGGTGTTTCATCGCGAGGCGTTCATGGCCGCGACGAAAGAACCACCGACCGACGTGCAGGTGCGTTGCTATCGCACATCGATCGCCGGTCGGTTCCACGACATCCGCGGTGGCTGGCCGGCGGAACACGATCCCGATTCCTACTCGGCAAGCGTGAAACTGGCCCGCGAACTTCGCGACAGCGGTTCCAACGGCATCGTGTACGACAGCGCCCGGCACGCGGGCGGTGAATGCGTGGCGGCGTTCTACCCGGATGTGGTCGCGCCCTGCACACAGGCAGAACACTTCATTTACCGATGGAATGGCCAGCGCATTGAAGCGGTGCTCAAGGTCACACCCGTGGAACGCCAGGGTTTGTCGCGCGGCACCTAATCGGGTTACGGTCGGGGGATGAAACGCCTGACGATCGTCCTCACCCTGCTGTTCCTCGCCTTCGGCGCCGCCGCCAAGGATAACGACCACGCCAAGTGGGAGCCTGATATCCAGGCTTTCGAAGCATCGGACAAGGCTGCGCCCCCACCGCAGCACGCGGTGCTTTTCATCGGCAGTTCCTCCATCCGGTTCTGGAAGACGCTCGATACCGATTTTCCTGGCTACAAAGTGATCAACCGGGGCTTCGGCGGATCCGATCTCGATGACAGCACGGCGTTCGCCGATCGCATCGTCAAGCCGTACCACCCGGCGGCGATCGTGGTGTATGCCGGTGATAACGACCTGCAGAACGGCGACAGCCCGGAGCAGGTGCGCGACGATTTCACCGCTTTCGTGGCGAAGGTGCGTTCCTACGATCCGCAAGTTCCCATCGCTTTCATTTCGATCAAGCCCAGCATCGCTCGCCTGAACCTGTTGCCGCAGATCGATCTCGCCAACCAGCTCGTGCGCGACCAGGCCATGAAGGAGAAGGGGGTGGCGTTCCTCGATGTGGCGCCCGCCATGGTCGATGCGAACGGCCAGCCCAAACCGGATCTGTTCGTCGCGGATGGCCTGCACATGAGCCCGCAGGGCTACGCCCTGTGGGTGGCGCAGGTGAAGCCGTGGCTGGCCGACCACGCGATGGCCGCCCAAGTTAAACAGAGCCCAAACGAAGCCACGAAGTAGTACGGGAACTTCACGGCGCCGCCCTTATCTAAGTATTCGATCGCCGAGAGGCGACCTGTTGGCAAACGGTGGTTTTCGAACCGCGCGATTGTCCCGGGTCCCGCTATTTCCCCTGATAGCCTGGACCCGACGCGACCCCGGCAGCTCCTCCCCTAGCTGCCGGGGTTTTATTTTGCCTGGGTTTTTTGTCTGACAAAAAAATAACGGGTCGGCTTTCGCCGACCCGTCGTCGCTTGCTCCGTGTACCGGATAGCGTCAGCTGCGCATGCGGCCCGCATAAGGGCGGATCGATGTATCGAATGCACGCCACACGCCGTCGTTGCCTTCGATGTTCAACACGATGTCGGAGAGCGCATCCCGTGCCTCGAGGCGCCTTGCCTCGGTCAGGGCGCACTCCAGTGCGTCATCGCGCGAGCAGAACTCGCCATATTCGGATTCGTTCTTCTGCAGAAGCCAGAGGCCCGGACCGACCGACTCAAACGGAATATCGAAGACAACCACGATGGACCCACCCTGTTCGACCTTGGATGGTTCCATCGTAGGGGGCCGTTCGTTAGGCCGCCGTTGAGTTTCAGTTGTCTTCGCCGGAAGCGAAGCCTTCGCGGGTGCCGCGCTGGAACACCTTGTCCGATTCGAGAACCTCGGCTGCCGCGACGGCGGAACCGTGGGCGAGCTTTTCGTAGATCGGCGTGAAGTCCGGGCGCGTGGCATCGAAGAGCTGGTCAAAGCTGTCGATCACGAAGTATGTCTGCTGGTAGGTATCGATCCGGTACTTCGTGTTCATCACCCGCTCCAGGCCAAACCCGATGCGGTTGGGCGATGGCGAATCGATGGAGTAGATGGATTCGCCCTTGGAGCTGACGATGCCGGCGCCGTAGATGCGCATGCCCTCGGGTGTGTTGATGAGGCCGAACTCCACCGTGTACCAGTACAGGCGCGTGAGGTTCATCAGCGCTTCGGGCCCGATGGCATGGGCTTTCATGCCGCCCTTGCCGTAGGCCTGCATGTAATCGGCGAACACGGGGTTGAGCAGCAGCGGCACGTGGCCGAACAGGTCGTGGAACAGATCCGGTTCGGAGAGGTAATCCAGCTGGTCGGGACGGCGGATCCACCAGCTCACCGGGAAGCGGCGGTTGGCCAGGTGGTCGAAGAACACTTCATCAGGGAGCAGGCCTTCCACGGCCACGATCTGCCAGCCCGTGGCCTCGGCGAGCACCTTGTTCAGGTCATCAAAACGCGGGATACCACCTTCGCCAAAGCCAAAGCGTTCCACGCCTTCCAGGAATTCCTTGCAGGCATAGGACGGCAGCAGCTCGCGCTGGCGCTTGTACAGGGTGTCCCACACCTCGTGGTCGGTCTTCGAATAGTTCGCCCACGGCTGCTCCACGATGCCGGTCGCATAGACGGGCACGTATCCGCGGTCGGTCTGCTGGTGTTCGACGCGACGGGGGGTGTCCATGGCGGGCCTCCTTGGGGCTGCTGCGGTGGGTGATGGCAACAGCTTACGGCCAAATCCCCGCAACAGGCTTGTGTTATTGCACGAATTGCCAATGATTGTGCAATGATATTGCGTACAGGATCGATCTGGCGACATTTCCATGCAAGGCACCCTCGACCGTACCGATTTGCGCATCCTGGCCACGCTTCAGGCCAATGGCCGCATCAGCAACGCCGACCTGGCCACCGAGGTGAACCTTTCACCCTCGGCCTGCCTGCGCCGCGTACAGAAACTGGAGTCCGATGGGGTTATCGCCGGTTACGGCGCCCGGCTGGAACCGCGGGCCATCGGCCTGGGCCTGCAGGCCTTTGTCCGCGTGCAGCTATCCCGGCACGAGAGCGAGGCGGTGGCCGCCTTTTCCGCCACGGTGGCCGACTGGGACGAGGTGGTGGCCTGCCACGCACTAACCGGCGACATGGACTATCTGCTCCAGGTTTACGTGGCCGACCTGGACGGGTTCTCGGCGTTCCTGCTCGATCGGCTGCTCAACGCGGCCGGGGTGGCGGACGTCAATACGAGCTTCGTCCTGCGCACCGTCAAGGCCAGCACAGCCCTGCCGCTAGGCAATGCCAGGCCCCTTTGAGCGCGAAACCCCGGATAAATGCTAAAGCGCGCTCCTACAAATGCCGGTGGTTTAAGGAGAAATTAAGATCGCTCTAGCGGCGGAGTCGTCGCGTCGTTAATCTTGTGCGCTCCATGGAAGCCGCCACCGCCAATACCGCCCCACGCGACCGCATGCGCCCGTTGCGCTACCTGTGGCGCGTGCCGCTGGTCATCGCGCACCTTGTCTTCGCGATTTTCATTTGCGCGTTCATCCTGAGCTGGTCGACGGCCGTGATGAAAAACGGCCGGGAGCCGCTGGCCCACCGGGCCATCCGCCTGTGGTCGACGTGGCTGCTGCGGATCTTCGGTTTCACCGTTTACCGCAAAGGCACGCCGCTGCCGGATGCCGTGCTGTTCGTGGCGAACCACACCTCGTGGCTGGACATCGTGCTGCTCCATTCCCAGCGCGCCGCGTGCTTTGTCGCCAAGGCCGAGATCGCCCGCTGGCCGCTGGTCGGCTGGATGGCCGCGAAGGGCGGCACCATCTTCCACCGCCGCGGCAATAACCACTCGCTGGCCTCGGTCATGGCGGTCATGGTCGAGCGCCTTAAGGCAGGCCGTTCGGTCGCGGTGTTCCCCGAAGGCGGCACCGGCCACAACGGCGTGCTCCGGGTGTTCCACGCACGTATCTTCCAGGCGGCGCTCGATGCCGAGGTTCCGGTCCAGCCCGTCGCCCTGCGCTTCGCCAGCCATGGCCGGCGGGTGATCGACGCCGGCTTCCGCGAGCACGAGAGCTTCGTGGGCAACATCGTGCGCCTGCTCGGCGGCCCGCCGCTCGACGTGGAAGTGCACTTCCTTGAACCCGTGGCCACCTCGGCCGACGGCCGCCGGCGCATGGCCGAGACGGCCCGCGAGCGCATCGCGCTGGCGCTGGATACCGATACGCCGGCATGAGCCTGCCAACGGGCGCCGATTTCCATCCCCCGTGGCCGCTGCGCAGCGGCCACATCCAGACCATGCTTTCCTCCAGCGGCATTCGCCGCTGGCTGTTGCCCAAGCGCGCGCACCAGGTCCAGGAAGAAGCACGTGAGGTGCTGGTCGATGTCGGCCACGGCGACCGCCTCAGCGGCCGCTACACGGCACAGACGACGGGCGGTGAATCGCGCGGCCTGGCCATCCTGTTCCATGGCTGGGAAGGTAGCGTCGATTCAACCTATGTGCTGCAGACCGGTAGCCGCCTGCTCGAAGACGGGTGGGATATCTTCCGCCTGAACTTCCGAGACCACGGCGATAGCCACGGCCTGAACGAAGCGCTGTTTCATTCGTGCCGGATCGACGAAGTCGTCGTGGCGCTCGGGGAAATCTGCCGCATGTTCCCCGCCCGGGCGGTGGGGCTGGCCGGCTTCTCGCTGGGCGGCAATTTCGCCCTGCGCGCCGCCATGCTGGCTACGCGCGAGGCCGTGCCGCTCGATTACGTATGCGCCATCTGCCCGATCATCGATCCGGCCGAAGGCCTGTTCTCACTGGAGAGCGATGCGCCATGGATCTACCAGGCGTACTTCATGCGCAAATGGCGGCGTTCATTGCGCCAGAAGCAGCAGGCGTTCCCCCAGCAGACCTATTTCGAGCTGGACGAACTCAACCAGAACATGCGCGACCTTACGCGCTCGCTGGTATTGCGGCACACGGATTTCGGGTCCCTTGAGAGCTACCTCGATGGGTACTCCGTTGCCGGCGATCGCCTCAAGGGCCTGCACATCCCGGCCACCATCCTTACCTCGCGCGATGACCCCGTGATTCCCGTGGCTGCCTTCGACCAGCTCGACCTGCCGGCCAACGTGGAACTCGACATCGCCCACTACGGCGGCCACTGCGGGTTTATCCGCGACTTCGGCATGACCAGCTTTACCGACGACTACATCGCCGCCCGTTTCGACGCTATCGCGCGCTAACTCCGCCTTCGCGTTGGCAGTGTCACGCTGGCGCGCGATCTACAGCCTTACCTATGAGAAGTAGAAGGAGAGCAGCATGCGACTGAAGAGCGACAGCATCGAGAACGGCAAGCCGGTTCCGGAAAGGAATGCCTTCATGGGCCCGGCGCCGGCACCGGAGCGGATCAAGCCGGGTGGCAACGCGACCCCGCACCTCGCGTGGACCGAGGTCTCTGACAAGGCGCGGTCGTTCGTCATCGCGGTGATCGATACGGATGTGCCCTCGAAGGCCGACGACGTCAATGTCGAGGGCCGCGAGGTGCCGCGCAACCTGCCGCGCGTCGAGTTCGTGCACTGGCTCATGGCCAATATCCCGCTGGAATGCCGCGAGTTGGCGGAAGGCGCCTGCGGCGAAGGCATCGTCCCGCGCGGCAAGGGCAACGGCAAGATCAAGGATGACCTGGTCGGCCCGCCGGGTTCGGTGCAGGGCCTTAACAGCTACACCGAATGGTTCAAGGGTGATGCGGACATGGAAGGCCATTACCACGGATACGATGGCCCCTGCCCGCCGTGGAACGACTCGATCGTGCACCACTACCACTACCACGTGTACGCGCTGGACGTGCCGTCGGTGGAACTGGAAAACGGCTTCAACCTGGCCGAGCTGCGTGATGTGATCAAAGGCCATGTGGTCGACGAGGCGGTGATTACCGGCACCTATTCGCTCAACCCCAAGGTCCACGCGTGACGGCTGTGTGAACCTGTAGGAGCGCGCTCCTACATGAACGGATCTAGGCTGTGCGCGCAGTGCTTCACACCCCCTGCGCGGAGAGCGCGCCTAAATGGTGGCGCAAACCCCGGAGGGAGGAACGACAATGCTGCACTACGCCCTGGTATTCCTGGTCATCGCCATCATCGCGGCGATCTTCGGTTTCGGTGGCATCGCGGGTACCGCAGCCGGCATCGCCAAGATCCTGTTCATCATCTTCCTGATCCTGGCCATCATTTCGTTCTTCCGCGGTCGCAGCGTGTAGTCTCGGCAAGCCGGTCGGTTTATTCCGCCAGCTTGCCCCGGGGGTGGGTGCGCCACGGCTTTGTAGGAGCGCGCTTGCGCGCGATCCCCGCTGGCGACTACCTCCACATCACCTTGTGCCCCCTAAGCTCCCCCATCCCAACGCCCGAACACCCGGAGACAGCCATGACCAAGCCCGAGGACCACGTCGCCAACGCCGCCACCGCCGCCGCGAACACCGTGACGGCCGCCGCGCGCATTGAGGAACGCGCCGAGCGGGTGAAGCAGGCCACCTCCGATGCCGTCGACCGCACCCGCGATGCGGTGGACCGTGCCGCCGACCGCACCAAGGAAGCGGTGGACCGTACGGCGGATCGCGTCGAGTCGAGCTTGCACAACGCCACCGACCGCGCGGCCCACGGCGCCACGCGCGCTGCGGAAAAGGCCGAAGAGGCCAAGCTGCGCAGCAAGGAGGCGTACGACGATGCCGTGGACAAGGCAAACGACTGGCTGGATGTCGCCCGTGAGTACGTGCGCGAGAAGCCTGTCCAGTCGATTGCGCTGGCCGTGGCGGCCGGCTGGCTCGCCGGCCGCATCCTGCGCAACTGATTCGGTACGCCCAGGGGCTGATGCATGCTTGAAGACGGATCCTCAGGGCAGGACAGGATGGAAAACCCGCCGCCCGGCGACGATGCGCCGGCCGGTGGGCCGTCGCTGTCCATGCCGGCCTGGATAGATGATCTGCGCCGCCTGGGCAAGGGGCTCAAGAACCTTTTCGCGGCCCAGCTGAAGCTGGCGAGTGCCGAGCTCGGGCTCGCGCGCAGCGGCATCGTCCTCATGCTGTTCATGGGCCTGGCGGCGATCACGTTCGCCGTCGGCCTGGGCTTTACCTTGCTGGCGCTGGTGGGCTGGGCGCTCGCGCAGTGGTTCGGATCCTGGGCGTGGGCGCTGGCTGCCCTGGCGGGCATCCAGGTCATTTTGCTGTTGCTGGCCATTCTGGTCTTCCGTCACGCCATGCGCTGGCTTACCCTGCCGGCCACCCGTGCCGAATTGGCCACCCTGGCAAAGCAGGCGGCGGCGCAGGGCAAGGCCGAGGGCGAACTCCGCGAGAGGGATTGAGGCGATGGGTATTTTCAGCAGCATGGCGAAAGTGACCGCGGCGCGCGCACGCGTCGTCGCCGCGCGCGCTGAAACCGTCGAACCCGCTGCTGCGCTCATTGCCCGTGGTTACGAACATCCACTGACCGTGCTCGGCCTCGCCGCCGGGTCCGGTTTCCTGCTCAGCAGTGTCAAGGTCAATCCGCTCGGCATTCCGGGCGTCAGCAACCTCGTAGCGGGTGGCACGGCCGATATCGTCGGCAAGATCGTGTCCATCGCCGCCGGCAGCTTCCTGGGCGAAATGGCCGGTGATGCGGCGGATGCCGCCGACGAGGCAACGTGAACGAGTCACCCAATCCTCTCCCTGCGCCCGTAACCTCGGTGGCGCCCGGTGTTGCCGTAGCCACGTTAGCCACCCCGTCGTCACGCCCCGCGCGCCGCAAGCCGGGGGGAAGCAACAACGTACGCCGTATTTCGCGCAACCTGCGCGCAATACGCATTGGACTGACCGGCCTCATCCTGCTGGCGCTGCTCTATACCGTGGCCATCAGCAAGTCGCTGCTGGTGCCGCTGGTCCTGGCCGCTTTCATCGGCCTGGCGCTAAACCCGATCGTGGCCGCGGCGGCGCGCTGGCGTATCCCGCGCTGGCTTGCGGCCATGGTGGTCATGGGTTTGCTCGGCACCGGCATCGTCACTGCCGTGGGTACGCTCTCGGAACCCGCGTTGAACTGGTTCCATGAAGCACCGGCGGCGATGCGCGCATTCGCGCCCAAGATCAAGCCGATGACCCAGCAGATCGAAGCGGCGAGCCGTGCGACGCAGACGCTGGTCGGTGGCACGGTCTCGCGCGTGGCCGCCCAGCCGAACAGCTTTTCCTTCACCGCGTGGGATATCGTCGCGACCGCGCCCAAGATCATCGCGAGCGTGCTTACCGTCGCGCTGCTCGTGTTCTTCTTCCTCGTGTATGGCGACGAGATCCTCCGGCGAGCGGTCGAGATATCGCCGACCTTTGCCTACAAGCGACACACGGTCAGCATTGTCCGCAGCATCCAGGTCGAGGTATCGAGCTACCTGCTGCTCACGGCCGCCATCAACGTGACACTGGGCCTGGTGACCGCGGCCATGCTGTATCTGTATGGCGTGCCCGACCCCCTGTTGTGGGGCTGCTTCGCCACGGTGGCGAACTTCATTCCCTACGTGGGCGCGATCAGCACCACCACCGTGCTCGCCGTGGTGGGCGCGCTGCATTTCCAGGAGCTTGGCCCGGCCCTGCTGCCTGCCGCCACCTTCGCGGGCATCACCGCTGTCGAAGGCAATATGATCACGCCGATGCTGCAGGGCCGCCGCTCGCGCCTGTCGCCGGTAGCCATCCTGCTATGGCTGCTGTTGTGGGGTTGGATCTGGGGCATCCCAGGCGCGATCCTCGCCGTGCCGATGCTGACCTGCGTGAAGTTGATCACGGCCCGGCTGCGCGGGTGGGAATGGTTCGCGCATATCATTTCGCGCTGACCCGAACGCCCATCGCTGGCGAGCGCGCTCCTCCAAGGGCGACGTCCCGATGGCCAGGGTGAAGGTTTGCAAGAAATGAAAATCCGCCCGGGCGAGCGCAAAGGCATCGTGCGTGGGGTCGCAGAGCTTTTTCAATGCTGCAAAGTCATTGGCTTCCATATAGGGTTTAAGCCGCTCATCCCATGAGTCGCGGAACAACGTCTCGACGATGTAACGTTCATCCGCGTGGCGCAACGGTGTAATGCGGTCTATCGCGTACGTTCGCACTTGCACGTTGCTTAGCCCTGCCGCGCGAAGAAGGCCGACGTTTGCACGCACGGCCGCGAGTCGCCGCTCATCCACACCGTACCTGTCCCGGTAGTACGCGCGAACGGCTTCATTGACCACGCGCTCAAGCCGCGCATCCCACGCGAAGCACATGTCCGGCAGGAAGGAACTCTGCCCGAGAGCGATACGGCCGCCGGGGCGAAGCAATGCCGCCAGCGTGCGTACGCCATCCTCGGGTGAGCGGAGGTGATGGATGACATTGACCGACCAGATGAGATCGAAGGTGCTATCGGCGAACGGTGGCAGAAGCACGTCTGCGTTCACCGTGTTACCCATCGCCCTCGCAGCCACCACGTGGGGCAGGGCGAGGTCCATGCCGACCACCGTGCCGCCGGGCGTCACATGCCCGGCGATCCAGGCAAGCGCTTCACCCGTGCCGCACCCGGCATCCAGCACGCGCATGCCAGGTTCCAGTCCAAGGCTGGCGATGGCCTGGCGAAGTTCGGGCTCCGCGAACGCATTGAAGCGCCGCAGCTTTTCGCTGTAGTCGCGCGCCGTGGTATCGCCAAGCAACCCACGGGCCGGGGCCGGATTCACGCTCATGCTGCGTGAGTGCCGTCACGCGCCCATGAGGTTGCAGGAGTGCGCTTGCGCGCGATGGGAGCATGTCGCGGGGGTGTATCGCGCGCGAGCGCGCTCCTACAGGGGGCGGTATCGCCTGGGTTACCAGGCGATACGGGCGCGGTCGCGGTAGAAGTCGCCGGTGCCGGCTTCGTGTTCGCTGACCAGGGCGGCCCAGACGATGCCTTCCGCGCTCTCGGCCACGGGACGACCGCCCGCGCCGCCGAGATCGGTGGCGGTCCAGCCGGGGCAAACGGCGTTGATCAGGATGCCGCTGCCTTGCATTTCCTTCGCGATGACCTGGGTGTAGGCGTTGAGCGCGGCCTTGGAGATGCGATAGGCGGGCGCCTTTTCGCCGCACATGGCGTGCACCGCGCATTCGCTGGAGACGTTCACGACGCGGCCATAGCCGTGGCGGCGCATCAGCGGCAACGCGGCTGCCGTTAGTGACCACGCACCAAGCAGGTTGACGTCCAGCGCACCGCGAATATTCGTGAGGTCGTTGTCCGCCGATTTACCGCTATGGTCGTAGTACCCGCCGGCGTTGTTCACCAGGATATCGAGCCGGCCGAAACGCCCTTCGATGTGGGCGATGGCCGCCTCGATGTCACGTGCCTTGGTGACATCCAGCTTGATGGCATACGCATCACCCCCGAGCTCTCGAACCGCCTTCAGGGCCTTATCGCCCCTGGATGGCTCGCGCATGCCCATGAACACGGTGATGCCTAACGCTGCCAGCTGCTTGGCGACTTCCAGGCCGATTCCGCGGCTGGCGCCGCTCACCAGCGCGATGCGCTGGGTGAGCGGCGGGTCCATGGCGACCGTGGTTGGCCGCTTCGCCCGCACCGGCAGGCGGTGAACCTTCGCGCTGCTCATGGCACCTTTGCAACCTCGCTACACGAGGTATTGCCACAGGCCTCCCAGCCACCGCCGAGCGCCTTGTACAACTGGACGGCACGGACGTTGATCGCGGCTTCGGCTTCCGCAAGCTGGTCTTCTGCCGAGAGCTGGGTGCGCTCGGCGTCGAGCAACTCAAGGTAGTCCGTACGGCCTGCGTCGTAGCGAAGCTTGGCAAGTTCCGCCGCACGGCGGCTTTCCTTCGCCTGCACGAGCAGCTTCTCCACGCGCTCGCGCTGCTGGTTGAAGCCGACCAGCGAATTGTCGACATCTTCCAGCGCCGTGAGCACGGTGCGGTCGTAGTTCGCATGGGCCTCCTCGGCGCGGGCTTTCGCACCCTTTACGCCGGAGGCGACACGCTGCACGTTCAGGCCCTGCCAGGAGATACTCGGGGCCAGCGAAAACGCGCGTGAATCGGCTCCACCGAAGTCATTGCTACGGCCTGCGAGGAAGCCAATAAAGCCGCCTAGCGAGATGTGCGGGAACCAGTCCGCTTTCGCGACGCCGATGCGTGCATTTGCAGCGGCGAGCTCACGCTCGGCGATGCGGATATCCGGCCGGCGCTGCAATACGTCATCCGCGCCACCGATCGCGATGCTCACATCGATCGGTTTGAACGTGGCCGGCGAGAGATCGATATCCAGCTCACCCGGGCGCGCGCCCAGAAGCACCGCGATGCGGAACTGGTCGGCCGAGGCCTGGGTTTCCAGCACGGGCAACTGTGCTTCCACCGAGGCCAGGCGCGCCTTCGCGCTGGCCAGGTCCTGCTCGGCACCCGTGCCCACATCGACACGCGCCTGGATCACCTTCATCGAGTCCTGCTGGTTGGCGATATCGCGCTTGGCCACATCGATGCGTAGCTGGGTGCCACGCAGGTCGAAATAGTTGCGCGCCACTTCGGCGAACAACGTGACCTGCGCATCCTGCACCGACGCTTCGCCCGCGGCGGCATCGGCACGGGCGGCTTCCACCGAGCGACGAATACCGCCGAACAGATCGAGTTCCCAGGAGGCATCGAAGCCTGCCTGGTACGCCGTGGTGGTGACACGCTGGTCGGTGAAGCCCGGCTGCTGCTCGCGGCTGCGGGTGTAGGACACGCCCGTTTCCACGTCAGGGATCTGCTGCGACTTCGCCGTACCGAGTGCCGCGCGCGCCTGGTTCAGGCGGGCGAGGGCGATTTTCAGATCAGGGGCGTTCGTGGCCGCACGCTGGATCAGGCTATCCAGCGTCGGGTCACCAAACTGCTTCCACCACTGCGCCTGGAAGTTGGCCGTCGTCTGCTGCGTGGCATCGACGCCCTGCAGCGTGACCGGGTGTTCTTTCGGTGCGTGGTAATCCGGGCCCACGCTGGCACAGCCAGCGAGGACCAGGGCGGCGAACAAGGCCGTGGAACGAAGAATCGTTTTCATGGATCAGACCTCACGAGCCGCGTGTTCAAGAAGGCGACGCTCGCGGCGAGCAGCACGCTTTGCCTCGGAGCGTTCGTTCCACGCGCGGATCAGCACATAGAAGAGCGGGGTGAAGATCAGGCCGAAGAAGGTGACGCCGAGCATGCCGGCGAAAACCGCCACACCCATCGCGTGGCGCATCTCCGCACCGGCACCGTGCGAGGTCACCAGCGGCACCACGCCCATGATGAACGCGAACGAGGTCATCAGGATCGGGCGAAGACGCAGGCGGGCCGCTTCAAGCACGGCATCCACGCGGTTCATGCCTTCGATCTCGGCTTCGCGGGCGAACTCCACGATCAGGATGGCGTTCTTGCAGGCCAGGCCTACGAGCACGATCAGGCCGATCTGGGTGAAGATGTTGTTGTCGCCACCGGTCAGGATCACACCGGTAATCGCGGACAGCAGCACCATCGGCACGATCAGGATCACGGCCAGCGGCAGGCTCAGGCTTTCATACAGCGAGGCCAGCACCAGGAACACCAGCAGCACGGACAGCGGGAACACGAGTACCGCGGTATTGCCAGCGAGGATCTGCTGGTAGGTCAGCTCCGTCCACTCGTAGGTCATGCCGTTAGGCAGATTGGCCTGAACCAGCTTCTCCATCGCCGCCTGGGCCTGGCCGGTGCTGTACCCCGGCGCCGCGCCACCGTTGATCTCGGCGGTGGGGTAACCGTTGTAGTGCTGCACGCGATCCGGGCCGTTGCTCTGGCGGACGGTGAGGAACGAACCCAGCGGTACGAGATCGCCTGCGGCATTGCGCGTCTTCAGGTTGGCCACATCCGACGGCTCGTGGCGGAAGTCCGGCTCGGCGGAGACGTTGACCTGGTAGGTGCGGCCAAAGCGGTTGAAGTCGTTGACGTAGAGCGAACCGAGGTACGCGGCCATCGTCTGGAACACATCGCTCAGGTCGATGCCTTCCGACTTCGCCTTTTCGCGATCGATATCCGCGTCGTACTGCGGCACGCTCACCTGGTAGCTGGTGAACAGGTGGGCCAGCTCAGGTGTCTTCTGGCTCTGCGCAATGATGCCCTGGGTCTGCTTGAACAGCTCCTCGAAGCCCATGTCGCCGCGGTCTTCGATCTGCATGCGGAAACCGCCGATCGTGCCCAGGCCGTTCACCGGCGGGGGCGGGAAGATCGCGATATAGGCATCCTGGATCGACGCGAACTGACCGTTCAGGCGGGCAGCGATCGCTTCGGCCGAGAGATCCTTCGAGCGGCGCTCTTCGAACGGCTTCAGCGTGACGAACACAATGCCGGCATTGGTGCTGTTGGTGAAGCCATTGATCGACAGGCCCGGGAACTGCACGGCGCTTTCCACGCCCGGATCCTTCAGCGCGATATCGCCCATGCGACGGATCACGCCTTCGGTACGGTCGAGCGAGGCGGCATCCGGCAGCTGCGCGAACGACACCAGGTACTGCTTGTCCTGGGTCGGTACGAAGCCGGTCGGGGTCTTGGCGAAGCCGAGTACGCCCAGGCCCACCAGGCCCGCGTACAGCACCAGCACCACGGCCGAGAAACGCAGGATCTTCTTCACGCCGCCGACGTAGCCGTGCGAGGCCTTGTCAAACGTGCGGTTGAACGGGCGGAACAGCCAGCCGAGGCTGCGGTCCATCCACACCGTGAGCTTGTCCTTCGGCTCGTCGCGGCCCTTCAGCAGGATCGCGGCGAGTGCGGGGGAAAGCGTCAGCGAGTTGAAGGCCGAGATCACCGTGGAGATGGCGATCGTCAGCGCGAACTGGCGATAGAACTGGCCGGTAAGGCCGCTGATGAACGCAGCGGGCACGAACACGGCGCACAGCACGAGGGCCGTGGCCACGATCGGCCCGGTCACTTCGGTCATGGCCTGGCGCGTGGCCATCTTCGGCTCGAGCCCATGCTCGATATGGCGTTCGACGTTTTCGACCACGACGATCGCGTCATCCACCACGATGCCGATGGCGAGCACCAGGCCGAACAGCGAAAGCGCGTTAAGCGAGAAGCCCGCGACGTACATGATCGCGAACGTACCGATAAGCGACACCGGCACGGCGACCAGCGGGATGATCGAGGCGCGCCAGGTCTGCAGGAACAGGATGACGACGAGCACGACCAGGATGATCGCTTCGAACAGCGTATGCACCACGGCCTCGATCGAACCGCGAACGAATACGGTCGGATCGTAGACGATGGAGTAATCCACGCCCTGCGGGAATTCCTTCTTCAGCGTGGCCATCTCGGCACGCACTTCATCCGAGATCGCAATCGCGTTCGATCCCGGGCGCTGGAAGATGGGGATCGCAACGGCTTCCTTGTTGTTGAGCAGGCTGCGCAGCGCGTAGTTGTTCGAACCCAGTTCGACGCGAGCCACGTCACGCAGGTGGGTGACCGAGGCGCCATCGCTGCGGATGATGATGTTGGAGAAATCATCCTCCGTGATCAGGCGGCCGCGGGTGTTGATGTTCACCTGGAAGGCGTTGCTGTTCGGGCCGGGAGGTGCGTTCAGCGCACCAGCAGCGACTTCGATGTTCTGCTCGCGGATCGCATTGACCACGTCACCCGTGGTGAGGTTGCGGATGGCCAGCTTCTCCGGGTTCATCCAGATGCGCATGCTGTACTCGCCCGCACCGAACAGCTGCACATCGCCCACGCCATCAAGACGGGCGAGCTGGTCCTTGATGTGCGTACGCGCGTAGTTCGACAGGTAGAGCATGTCGTAGCGGTTATCCGGCGACGTGAGATGCACGACCATGGTCAGGTCGGGCGAGCTCTTGGTCGTCGTCACGCCGAGGCGCTGCACTTCCTCGGGCAGGCGCGGCTGCGCCTGGGCCACGCGGTTCTGCACCTGCACCTGGGCGTTATCCAGGTCGGTGCCCAGCGCGAACGTGACGGTGAGCGTCATCGCGCCGTCGCTGGTGGACTGCGAGGAGGTGTACAGCATGCCTTCCACGCCGTTGATCTGCTCTTCCAGCGGCGTGGCAACGGTTTCAGCGATGGTCTTGGGGTTGGCGCCGGGGTAGGTCGCCTTCACCACGACGGTGGGCGGCACCACTTCCGGGTACTCGCTGATCGGCAGCTTGAACACGGCGATACTGCCCGCGATCAGGAACAACACCGACAGCACGCCCGCTAAAATCGGGCGCTCTACGAAGAATTGAGCGATTTTCATGGTGGATCAGTCCTTCGCCTGCGCAACGCTATCGACGCCGGCGGGGCGGCTGGCGACGTTGCGCGCGCTATCGGGTACCAGGGAGGCCATGGCGACGCGCTTGGCGTTCACTTCGACGCCGGGGCGCACGTGCTGCAGGCCATTCACGATCACGACGTCCTCGGCGTTCAGGCCGCTGTCGACAACGCGCAGGCCATCGACAAGCGCACCAGTGGACACGCGGCGGTATTCCACCTTCTTGTCCTTGCCGACCACGTAGACGAACTTGTTGCCCAGGTCGGTGCCGACCGCCTTGTCGTCAATGAGTGCGCGCGGCTGCGTGTTGCCGCTGCGCAGTTCGACGCGGGCGAACAGGCCCGGCGTGAATGCGCCATCGGCATTCGGGAACACCGCGCGCAGGCGGATCGTGCCGGCACCGGCCTTCACCTGGTTATCGATGAAGTCGATCTTGCCGATGTGCGGGTAGCCCTGTTCGTCGGCGAGGCCCATGTCTACTTCCGGCGCGTGGCCGTTGGCACGGCGCAGCCGATCGAGCTTGAGGAAGCTCTGCTCATCCACGTCGAAGTACACGTACATCGGATCGGTGGTGACGACGCTGGTCAGCGTATCGGTGGGCGTGACGAGGTTGCCGGCGGTGATCTGCGCGTTGCTGACCTTGCCATCGACCGGGGCACGCACCTCGGTGAACGAAAGATTGAGGCGCGCGTTGTCGAGCGCAGCCTGTACCGAGGCGACCTGCGCCTTGGCGCTGGCGGCCGCGGTATCCAGGCGATCGGCCTCTTCCTGTGAGACAGCGTGCTGCTGCACCAGCTTCGCGCCGCGGGCCGCGTTGGCATCGGCGTTCTTCGCCTCGGCCCTGGCCTGGGCCAGGTTAGCCGCCAGGCGGTCGCTCTCGGCGCGGTAGGGGCGCGGGTCGATGGTGAAGAGCAGGTCGCCCTTCTTCACCGTGGCGCCTTCGACGAAGTGCACCGAATCGACGTAGCCGCTGACGCGCGGGCGGATCTGGATCGTATCCACCGCCTGGATCCGGCCGGTGAAGGTGTTGCTGTCGCTGACGGGGCGGAGCAGGACCTGGGCCACCGTCACTTCGGGCGTCGGCATGGCCGGGGCCTTGTCGGCGGCGTGGGTGCTCGGCGAGCTGAGCCAGATAGCCGAGGCGATAGCCACCGCCAGGGCGGACGAACCGAACAGGATTTTCTTCTTCATGGAGGGGAGTCCGGTGAGTGTGTGTAGGGGGAGCCGAAAGGGTTCGGGCGGCGCAGGATCCAACCTCAACGTTGGTTGAGGTCAAGCCGGTCCGTCTCAGGGGGCGTAACTTAGGTCTTGCGCGTCAAGCTAAAAATGGGTCTACAATCATCGCGGCTGTGACGCTGAGTCACGAATACCTTCAGACCGGAGCTGGCGATGGAAGACTTTTCCGCTATCAGCGTGTTTGTCCGGGTGGTGGAAGCGAAGAGCTTCTCCGCCGCCGCTACCCACCTTGAAATGACCCCTTCAGGGGTGAGCCGCGCCATCTCCCGGCTGGAAGAAAGCCTGGGTGCGCGGCTGTTCTTCCGATCGACCCGTTCGCTACGGTTGACCGACGATGGCAGCGCGTTCTACGCAAGATGCAAGGAAATCCTGGCGGACCTGACGGAGGCCACCGAGGCCCTGGGGTACGCCAAGACCAAGCCGGCGGGCAAGTTGCGCGTGGCCGCCTCGTCGGCCGTGGGCCGGGCGGCACTTATTCCCAATCTGGTGGAATTCGAGCAGCGCTACCCGGATATCCGGCTCGAGCTGACCATGTGTGACTTCCCGTTCGATCTGAACGAGGAAGGTTTCGATTGCGCCATTCGCATGGGCGAACTGGCCGATTCCAGCCTGATCGCGCGCAAGATTGGCCACTTCAGCAACGTGCTTTGTGCGTCACCGGCGTACCTTGCCCGGCACGGCACCCCTCGTTCCATCGAGGACCTCAAGAGCCACCGGGCGGTGAACTTCGTGCACCCGGCTACCGGCAAGGCCTCGCAGTGGCAGTTCGATTCCCCGGGCGGCCGCGTCTCGGTGGACGTCGACGCCCACATGATGATCAACGACGGCGAATCGGTGATCCAGGCGGCGATCGCCGGCCTGGGCATCATCCAGGCCCCGCACTGCCTGGCGGCCTGCGCGCTTTCCAAGGGGATGCTCGAGATCATCATGACCGATACGATCTCGACCGGCTCCAACCTGTGGATCGTGTACCCGCAGAAGCGCCACCTGTCCGCCCGCGTCCAGGCCTTCATCGAGTGGACCAGCGAGCTGTTCCAGCGCACGAGCGATCCGCAGTGTCGCCTGGTGGAACAGCAGCAGGCGGAGCTCGAGGCGGTACGCAAGAAGAAGATGCCGGCTATCGCCGCGGTGGCCTAACCCGCCACCTTCATAATTCATCATTCGGTTTTCAGGCACTTCAGATGACCTGAAGGCGTACTGGGGGCTCCTCACACGGAGCCTCCTTCATGCGCTATCGACTTGCCAGACTCCTGTTCGCCCTGGCCGCCTTTCCGGGCTGGGCCGCCACCTACGTACCCCCCAAACCCAGCGCCGATGGCTGGCAGGTCGCCGATGCAGCCCGCCTCGGCTGGGACACCGCGACGCTCGAAAGCCTCGGCCCGAAGATGGCCGATGGCACCTATAAAAAGATCACCAGCGTGGTCGTAGCCGACCACGGACGGCTGGTGTACGAGGGCTACTTCAACGATGGCTCGGCCGACGCGCTGAACGATGTGCGCTCGGCGACCAAGAGCCTGACCGCCATGCTGGTCGGTGCCGCCATCCAGCGGGGGGCCATCAAAGACGTACAGACCCCCGTCTACACGTTCTTCCCCGATGTGAAGCTCGAGAAGGCCGATGCCCGCCGGGCAAAGATCACCCTGGAAGACCTGCTCACCATGAGCTCGATCTGGGAGTGCGACGACGACAACTCATTCTCCACCGGTAACGAGGAGCGCATGTACGTTTCCGAGCGCTGGCTGGATTTCGCCCTGAATTTGCCGGTGCGCGGTTATGCGCCGTGGGTGCAGCGCCCCGCGGAGGCACCGTATGGCCGGGCGTTCTCCTATTGCACCGCGGGTGCCTTCGTGGCCGGCGCGGCGGTGGAGCGGTCCGTGAAGGAGCCATTGGCCACGTTCGCCCGCGAGGCGCTGGAAGCACCGCTCGGCATCACCCAGTCGCACTGGAACACCTCCAGCGAAGGCATTGGCATGGGCGGCGGTGGCACGCGCTACCGCTCGCGCGACCTCGCGAAATTCGGGCAGCTCGCGCTGGATGGGGGCGAGTGGCAGGGTAAGCAGGTGTTGCCGGCGGCGTGGGTGACGGCGATGCTCACGCCGCACGCGCAGGCCCGCGAGGACGCCGAGTACGGCTACCTGTGGTGGCGCTTCCACTTCACCATCGATGGCGTGGATACGCCGGTCTGGGCGATGAGTGGCAATGGCGGGAACTACGTGTTCGTCGTGCCGTCACGCGGTGTCGTCGCCGTCATCACCAGCCAGGCATTCAACGAGCGCTTCGCGCACCCGCAGTCGCAGGGGCTGTTCCGCGACATCGTGCTCAAGTCCCTGCCCAAACGCTGATTGCGCGCAAGCACGGCCCTACAAAAGCCACCATTTCTGTAGGAGCGTGCTTGCACGCGATGCATGTGCACCGCAGTGCTACTACGGCACGGTATCCTGTAGTAGCGCGCTTGCGCGCGATTCCCGATCACAGGGAAGATCGGCAGGACACCACTTCGCTTCCAGCACGCGTTCGCGCTCGGCACGCGTGCGCCGCTCAATACTGCCGATCACGTCCTGGAAACCTGGATCCGCGGCAATCGGCGCAAACAAGGGAGAAGCGCGCAAGTACCCGGCATCCCGCCAGCCCATCGCCACGGCATCATCCAGCGCCGCGATGGCCCCTCGATGATCGCCCGCGGCCTGCAGTAGCCACACCAGTTCAAAGCGGCTTGCTGGCCAGGGATCGTTGGCCAGGGCCTTGCGCGTCGCGACGACGCGTTGCTGCAGCGCTTCACCCGCGATGGGCCTGGCCGCGTAGAGCAAGCTCAGCGTCTCGGGCAGCGATGCTTCCGGGCGTAGCGCATGCGCCTCCGCGAATGCGTTCGAAGCGGCGTCCTTGTCACCGCGGCGCAATGCAAGCTCGCCCTCAAGCAGCGGGAGTTCAGGGCGCGCGGTATCCCGTTGGCGAGCGGCGGCGATGGCCGCACGCGCCTCGTCAAAGCGGCCACGTGCAAACAGGTACGCTGGCCAGCCGATGTTGCCGAAGACGTTATCGGGCGCGAGGTCGAATACCTGCTTGTAGCGCTGCCCCGCCTGCGTCGTAAAACCAAGCAGCTCGTATTCACGTGCCAGCTGCACATCGCGATACCGCACGCGGGCCGGGTCGCCCTGCATGCTCAGGTTGGCATGCAAGGCATCGGCGAGGCGGCCCTGCTCCTGGTAGAGGTACGCTGCGGACGAGCGCGTGGCATCGTCGGCGGGATCCAGGCGAACCGCGGCCTCGTAGGCGGCAATGGCCCCGCCGATATCGCCAAGGCAATCGCGCGCATAGCCGAGTGCGGACCATGCCACGGCGCTCTCCGAGCCCACCGATACCGCGCGGCCCGCAATTCGTAACGCATCACGCGCATCATCGATGCTGCCGTTGTACAGGCAGGTGCGTGCCGCGCGCGTACGGCTGGCCCCCGATAACGCTTCGACATCGTCGGGGGCTTCGTGCAGCGCCCGATCGTACAGGGCGAGCGCGCGCTCATTGTTATCGCGCTGGCCCATGCGCGCGTACCAGTGGGCGCGATCGAGGATCTGCTGCTCGGCGCTGGGTGCGGGCTTCTGTTCTCGTGCGAGAAAGCTGGCACCGAATGCGGCAGCCGCAAGCACACCTACGGCGGCCAGTGCCGGCCAGAGGGTGAAGCGCCGCTTGCCGTGCTCGATAAGATCGGGAACCACCGGCGCGCCAAGCTGGTAGCCACGGCTACGCACGGTACGTACATAGCGTGGCGCCCGTGCATCATCACCCAACGCCTGCCGCAGCAGGCGCACACGCTGGGTGATGGTCTCCTCGTTCACTACGGCAGGCGCCCATACCGCGTCGATCAGTTCATCGAACGTGACTACGCGGTCGCCGTGTTCGACGAGGCAGGCCAACAGGCGAAAGCTTAGCCCGGCGACATCGAGCCGGATGCCGTCCCGCTCAACCGTTTGCCGGTCGAGATCGATGATGAGATCGAGCAGTCGGTAGCGGCGCACAGGTTATGCCGGATCAGACACCGGCGGGGAGGAACAGGAGCAGGGCGATGCCCAGCGCAATGCGATACACCGCGAAAGGCGTGAAGCGATGCGAACGGATATAGCCCAGCAGCCATTTCACGGCCACGAACGCAACGATCGTGGATACGACGAACGCGACACCCAGGCCGGTCCAGTCTTCGCCCGCCGCACCGCCATGCTGGAAGGTCTTGAGCAGTTCATAGCCGGTAGCGGCATACATGGTCGGGATGCCAACAAGGAACGCGAATTCGGTAGCGGCAGCCCGGTTGCTGGTGCCGGCGAGCATGGCAATGAAGATCGTGGCCGCAGAGCGCGACGTGCCCGGGAAAATGCCCGCGACCATCTGTGCGAGGCCGACAAGGATGGCGACGCGCCAGGTGATCGCGACCTGGTCAGGACGCTTCGAGGCGACCTGCTCGGCGAGGATCATCCAGAAGCCGCCGACGATCAGGGCCCACGCGATCGGCGTGATGGTCTCGGGCAGCTTGAAGCCCATCTTCGTGGCGATAAGGCCAAGCACTGCGGTGATCAGGAACGCGACGGAAAGCTTGGCGATGTAATCGCGGGTTTCCGGGCGGCGCCAGTTCTGCACGAAGCTCCACAGCGTGCGCCAGTAGATGAACGTCACGGCGAGGATCGCACCGGCCTGGATGGCGACATTGAAAAGATCGGAGCGGGCGCCGAGCCAGCGCTCGGCGATCAGCAGGTGGCCTGTGCTCGAGATGGGCAGGAATTCGGTGATTCCTTCGATGATGCCGAGGAGGATGGCGCTGATCAGATCATTCACGTCGCGGTGCTTCCAATGGGGACGGCGGCACAGCTTAGCCTGTCCGGCATGGCAGGTGCCCGCACGACGGGCACCCTGTTCACCATTACGTGCGCCAGGCACGCCATCGGGCGGCCTGTTCGCAAGATTTTTCCGCGCGGTCGGTCAGCCGAAGGTCAGGGTTTCGGTCAGGTCGCCCGGGGCCGGGCCGCCGGCCTTTACCATTGCGTCGTCGCGCATCTGCAGGCCGGGCAGCTTCTCCAGCTTGAAACGGCGTGTCAGGAAGCGCGAGATCGAGCCGGTGTCGTAGATGGTGTGCTCGACGTGCCCCTTCTTTGCGAATGGCGAGACCACCAGCGCGGGAATACGCGTGCCCGGCCCCCAGCGATCGCCCTTGGGCGGCGCCACGTGATCCCACCAGCCGCCGTTCTCATCGAACGTGATGATGACGAGCATGTTCTTCCACTGCGGGCTCTTCTGCAGCTGGTGCACGATGCTGCCGATATGGCGATCGCCCGCCTCCACGTCGGAATAGCCGGCGTGCATGTTCAGGTCGCCCTGTGGCTTGTAGTACGCCACGGTCGGCAGTTTGCCCGCGGCGACATCCGCCAGGAATTTATTGGTCTTCGGCGATTCGCCCGTGCCGCCATCGCGCAGGTGCTTCGCGCGCGCATCCGTGCCCGGGGCGAGCGAGACGAAGTAGTTGAGCGGCTGGTGGTGCGGCTGGAAGTTGGGGGTGGACGGGAACGTGCCGTCGTCGCTATCGCCCTTGCCATCCAGCGCGGCCTGGAAGCCGCCGCCATACCACGCCCAGTCGACGCCCTTGGCCGATAGCACATCGCCGATCTGCTTGTGCTTCTGCGGCACCAGGGTATTCGGGCTGCTGGCATCGGCCAGCAAGGGGTTCTTGCGGTCCACGTTGAAGCCCGGCGAGTACGGCGGCCCGATGGTGTTCACCGCGTAGAAGTCGGGTGTCAGCTGATTGTGGTGCGCGAACTTGGGTTTGCCGTCCATCGCGCTCTTCGGTGATTTCTCGTCCATCTTCAGGTGGTAATCCGTGGCGCTACCGCTTTCGGTCACCGCAATGGCGAACTGGGCCGGGCTCTTGTCCGCATCCGGGTAGAACGGTGGCTGCGCGGCGACCAGGTACTGGTGATTGAGGAACGAGCCGCCGAACGCGCCCATGAAGAAGCGATCGCACAGGGTGAATTGTTCGGCCAGGCGCCACAGGCGAAGGTGCACGGGGGCGTCGGCGTAGTGGCCCATGGTGAGCGCGCCGTTATCGCCCCAGGCCACGAAACCATCGTTCTTGCCGCCGTTGATCTGCAGCTGGTTGTTGTAGAACGCGTGCACGAGGTCGCGGGTAACCACGCCGTGCGGGAGCGGCGTGCCATCGCCAGTGTGCAGCGCCCAGGGGGCGTTCGGCAGGCCGGTGATGTCGCCTTCGGCGATCTTGTACGTGCGGTGGTCCACGGTCTGTTCGTGCGGGACCATGCCGCCCCAGATCGGCGGAAGGGTCTTCAGCGGCGTGCCATCGCGGTCGCGCTGGACAGTGCGCTCGGCAGGCACATCCTTGAGTGGCTCGAGCAGGCCGGGGAAGTTCGCGAAAAGATTGTTGAAGCTGCGGTTCTCGGCGTAGATGACGACGACGTTCTGGATGTGCTTTTCCAGGAGGGCATCGAGCGCGGCACCCGTCGGCGCGGCGGGCGCCGTCTTCGCGGCGCCTGCGGCAGCGTCCGCAGCCCCACCCAGGGCCAGCATCGCACCCGTCGTGGCCATGCCGCCAAGCAGGCGGCGCCGGCCGGCGTCAGGGGTATCGTTATCGTGCTTCTTCGTCATGGCTCCACACCGTGGGGTGGAGCCATCAAGGGGGAAGCTCCACGCTTTGAGAAAGTTGGGATACGCCGTGCTCGTCGAATGATTCGACGGCCACCACGTAGCGAACGCCCCGGTTCAAGCTACGCAGGGTAAACGAAGTTGGCTGATCGGCAAAACGCTGGTAGGTCGAGTGCAGCCGATCAGCCGCCAGGCCCCAACGGACGTTGTAGCCCACGGCGCCGGGTATGGGATTCCATGAAATCGTGGCCTCGCGGGTATCCGTGCCGCGAATCGCACTCACCTTCGTGGGCGCGGATGGCGCGGGGCCGTCGGCGTTACCGAAGACACGGATATCGGAAATCGCAAGATGCTTCGCGCCCACGTGCTTGTGCACATAGCGGATGAAGCGAAGCCGTGCCGGCTTCTCCAGTTCGATGTATGCGTTCGGGCGGTCGCGATCGGAAGCGGAGAGATCCGCGAGCGTCGTCCATGCCCTGCCATCGACAGAACCTTCGAGAATGAATTGCGTGACCAGGTCCGGCGCGTCGCCATAACGGTCCGACATATAGTCAGCGTAGTTGACTTGCACAGCACGCACCGTAGGCGTTCCGCCCAGGTCGAGCGTCACCGTTTCGCCGGCACCGTTTTTCTTCGCCACCCAGAATGTACGCGGGTCTTCATCCGTAAGCATCGACGCCGGGTGGTCGCCAAGAGCGGATGATGCGGTCGCCTTCTTGCGGTACGAAAGCAACATCCAGCCTGTGAACGTGCTTTCGCCATCGCGTAGCTTGTGGTCTGGCATGCGCTGTGGGAAATCGCCGAAGCGCGTATCCACCCACATCTGGCCATCGTCGTGCCAGCCTGCGGGGAACATGTCGACGCGCCGTTCGAACTTCCAGTTCACGCCGAGCCAGGCAGTGCCGGTGTTCCATGTGTTTCGGTACACGTCCTCGAACGTCGACCCATGGCCGGCGCCGGTCACGAAACCGCCAGGTTTGTAGCCGACGGGGTTGTAAGGCGCGTAATGGAATGGCCCCAGCGGGGATGTGCTCACGTACACGCCGGTGCCATACACGTTGTACTCGGTACCGGGGCCTCCGTACTGAAAGTAATAGCGCCCACCGTGCTTGTTCATCCACGAGCCTTCGATATACGCCGGTTTGTCGCCCATCGTGTGGTCTGGACCGAACCGCTCCCAGCCGTGGTTCGCCGGATCGAGGTAGATGGAAGCCTTGGGCGTCGTGACGAATGCGAGCCGCTTGCCTTCGCCTTCGTTCGATCCAAAGTTCATGTCGAGTTGGGCGCCGTAGAGCGGCAGCGTGTCCGATGATCCCCAGTACAGATAAACCTTCCCGTCGTCATCCTGGAACAGGCCAGGGTCCCACGGCCCTGGCGGCAGCGCGCCATTGAAGGGTACCTTTCCTGACTCGTCGTACTGCGTCGCACCGGGGATGAAGGGCAGGCTCCGGGTCCAGAACGACCAGCGGCCATGCGCGGGATCGGTGGACACCATCATTGGCCGCGGTCCGAAGGCCGATTGCATGAGGAAGAGCTTTCCATCGGCTACCAGCGTAGCAGGCGCGACATGACCGTCGTACGGCCAGTGATCCGGCTGCACGAAATCCCAGTGCAACAGATCCTTCGACATCCAGTAGCCATCGGCCAGGGTCTGGAACAGATAGTAGGCGTCGCCATAACGCACGATCGCTGGATCCGCGCCGGTGCGGTACGAGATTCCCTCGTTCATCTGCTCCCAGTTGTACCGGTAGTCGATATCGAGGGGGTTCGCATAGGTATGCTGGGCGGCAATGCTCCCCAACGGGGTTGCGGCCAGCATCACGGCGAGGCTGTAGGCAAGGCGTGGCATGGGAGAGCCTTCTGCGACGATCCGTCGATGGTGCCAGCGTAACCCGCGTTACGCTCGGCAACTTTCGTGGACAGAATCGCAAATACCCGCAGCCATAGGCACAGGGACGGAGCGGATCCCGTTACCCGGCAACACGGGACGTCTTATCGTTGACGGTCCACACGGGATCCTGCAAGCGAATCCTGGCGACGCGGCAAAACACATCCTCGCCTTCGTCGAAATGGTCAGTACCTGAGCGCGACACGATCGCTAGCTGCGCGTCTTTGTCTTGGCGCTGTTCGAGGGCTCAGGGTGCCCCTGGAGGTATTGGCGCATGTTCACCACATCGCCCCGTTCATCCGGATCCTCAGCGAAGCGATCAATGTAAGCGCGAATGGCTTTGAATCGCGCCGGGCTATCGGTGGTCATCAGCACGTTCGCCCGGAGCAGGTAGCCCGAAGCCATGTCCGGATCTACCTCGATGAGGCGGTCGGCGACTGCCGCGGCGCGGTCATAGCGCTTTGCATTGAGAAAGTAATAATTGCCGATGACCGACAGCACCCAGGTGTCGCGGTTACCCATTTTGAATGCGGCATCGAGGAGGCCGGGGGCGTCATTCATGTTGCCGGAGTAGTACATCCACGCGCCGACCACGCCGAGCACGTCTGGATCGGTCGGATGATTCCTCGCGGCGCGCCTGAGTATGTCAGTCGCCCATGGGTCACGGATATTGCGCGAATTGGCCTGCCCGAGCGTGTAGAGGGCCCCGTACGAGCTGTCGTCGAAGCGCAGGGATTCGAGGGCGAAGATGACGGCATCCTCGCGACGATTTGCCCGCCGGGCATCGGACGAAAGCTCGGCGAGCGCCGTGGCTGTCGCCACATCGTTGCCCGCTTCCGCAAAACGTGCCCCTGGTGCCGGGCAGATTGGCCGCTCATTGATCTCTGCGATGTGGGCCCGGCTTGCCGCGACCCACAATAGCGGGTGCTCGGGTGCGAGCGATGTCGCATCGTCTTCGAGCTTGAGCAGCCAGCCCTGGCTGCCTCCCCACTTGCGCGAAGACATCCCGGCGGCCGTGATACGCATGGCCACGCTGATCCTGTCCAGGGCGATGCCTTTCTCCATGGCAGCGATTGAATATTCGTTGTCGGCGGTAAGGCGTCCGATTACGAACATATCCGAGTACATTGTCGGCACCGCGGGCGTCATCGTGGCCGCTCGGGCGAACTCGCGCCGGGCGAGCCCCGCCTGTTCATGCATGCCATGCCGTTGTTCGTCCGTCATATCCGCGGCGTACGCGGAGCCGCGCGCGATCGATGCGGCACCGGTGTACTGCATGGCGCTGGCTGCGACAGCAAACGCGCTATGTGGCCGCTGGTGCATCCACGCATCAATCGTCTTGCGCATGCCGGGCGTCGACCTCCTGAAGCCCGCATTGATGACCGCGATGTCGAGCAATCCGGCTTGCGTCGGATCGGTCATCTGGCCATGCAGGTAGTCTTCGAACGCTTTGTCGACGGCCGCGCCTTTGCCCGCTGCGATCAGTCGGCTGATCTCGGGTCCGCTCAAGGTCTTATAGTTGCGGTAGCGGCAATACGCCTCGACACCGGCGGGGTGCCAATGGGAGCCGGGTGGATCGGGCATGGCCAGGCACCGCTGTAGCGGATCGGTCATGGTCGATGCTTTCCGTGCCTGCTCAACGAACGCCGCGTAGGTGGGCGGTGCGTTGGATGGCGAGGCACCAGCGGCCATGCTGGCCGTTGACGCGAGCCACAGGCCTGCCGCGCCCACCTGTAAGGCGAGCCGGATCCTTGCCACCCGGGACCCAGCCCCGATATTCACGACGAGATCGATCATCCGGTGCCCCCTATCCCTGTTTGTGCCGGCACTATATCCGCCCCTTAGGGCCACGGACGCGGACGTTCGCCTTTCGGACCATGGCGAGGAAACGTTCGTCATGGGCACCCCGCGGAACAAACCATGCGCACCGTCGGTTGACGAAAATGTAGAGCGTGTGCGGGGAAACGCACACGCTATGTACCGAGTCCCATTTCAGGTCCGCACTATTGCCCGCGTTGTCGCAACGGATGCGCTCTGCCGTCACGGTGAATTCGGGCGGCCCATGTTCCCGGCTCTGCAAATACAGCTTTCTGGCGATCTTCAGGTAGCGTGGGACCACCAGCGCCAGCATGACGGCGATGAACACCAGCATCGGCATCCAATTGAGCAGGGGGTTGCGGCCGTGGTCGGACAGACACATCGCCGCCATCAGGATGGTCGTTGCAAGCAGCAGAACACCGTCTGGTAGCCAGCGATACATACCGAGCACACTACGCCGGAGCCCGGACAGCGTCCGATCACAGCGTATGATGAGGATATCTTGCGCCATTGACCTTCCCTGGGTGACGTATTTAGGTGAGCATACTGATACGGCAGTACTGCCACAACCTAAGGAGCAGGGGCATGGAAGACGTACTGGTGATCGAATCGCAGCCTACGTTGCCGACGATTCGTCGAAGCATGATCGGCATGTATCGATGGACACCCGGAGGGAAGCTCCTGCTAGCGGGTATCGGCCTTTGGCTGTTGATTTTCTTGTGCTTCCCCCAGGGCATCCGTCACGCGCCACTCGTTCCCGCTGCCATCGGCGGCTTCGTCGTGTCCATGCTCGCGATGTCAGTGTGGATGTCATTGAAGAGCGCACGGCAGCTGTTCAACAAAACGCGCAGTGGCGGGCCGCTTCGGTTCACGGCGACTCCGTTACATATGCGCTGCGACTTTGACGGCGACAGCCTGGAAGTTACGTGGAAGAACGTGGAGCGTGTCTGCGTGTCGGCCCACACCGTGTATGTATTCATCGGCCGCAACACCGCGTGGCTTATCCCACGCAGCGAGCATGAGGCGCGATTGTTGGAATTTGCACGCGCTGCAAACGTGCGTGTTCTCGGGGCGTAGGGGCATCGTCGGCACCAGCAAGGTCGAGCATGTCCGGATCGACCCGGACGGTGGCCGTTCGCCCTTCGGGCGGAAAACGTCCTCGGCCGGATTGGTGCACCAGCCAAACCAATGCACCATTTAGGTGCAATCCTGCACATGTCACTTAGGCGTTCTATGATGCCGGGGCTTGTTCCAGGCCGGTCCGTCGCTCCGGAGCCGCTGGCATAGCGATTGCTATAAGCCCTGCGCCCACATACCTAATTCCGAGGTTTGCCCATGTCCGCCGCTTCCAAAGTGCTGAACCTGATCCAGGACGAGGAAATCGAATTCGTCGACCTGCGCTTCGCCGACATGCTCGGCAAGCACCACCACGTCACGTTCCCGGCCCACGCCATCGACGAAGGCACCTTCGAAGACGGCAAGATGTTCGACGGTTCGTCGATCCCGGGCTGGAAGGGCATCAATGAATCCGACATGGTCCTCATGCCGGACCCGGAAACGGCCCACCTCGATCCGTTCAGCGCCCACAAGCAGCTGATCCTGCATTGCGACGTGCTCGAGCCGAGCACCATGCAGGCCTATGGCCGCGATCCGCGCTCGATCGCCAAGCGTGGCGAAGCCTTCCTGAAGTCGACCGGCATTGCCGATACCGCCTTCTTCGGCCCGGAACCCGAGTTCTTCATCTTCGACTCGATCCGCTGGCAGAACGACATGGGCCGCGTGTTCTACGAGATCAACTCCGAAGAAGCCGCATGGTCGTCGCGGTACAAGTACGACGGCACCAACACCGGCCACCGCCCGGGCGTGAAGGGCGGCTATTTCCCGGTCAGCCCGGTGGATAGCCTGGGTGACCTGCGCGCCGACATGTGCAAGGTGCTCGAGTCGCTGGGCCAGGTGGTGGAAGTGCACCACCACGAAGTGGCCAACGCGGGCCAGTGCGAGATCGGCACCCGCTTCAACACGCTGGTGAAGAAGGCCGACGAACTGATGACGATGAAGTATGTCATCAAGAACGTCGCCCACCAGGCCGGCAAGACCGTCACCTTCATGCCGAAGCCGATCGTCGGCGACAACGGCTCGGGCATGCATGTGCACCAGTCGCTGTCGAAGAACGGCGAGAACCTGTTCGCGGGCGACCTGTACGGCGGCCTGTCGCAGACGGCGTTGTGGTACATCGGCGGCATCTTCAAGCACGCCAAGGCCATCAACGCCTTCGCCAACAGCACGACCAACAGCTACAAGCGCCTGGTGCCGGGCTATGAAGCCCCGGTGATGCTCGCCTACTCGGCGCGTAACCGCTCGGCCTCGTGCCGTATTCCGTACGTGGCCAGCCCGAAGGGTCGCCGCATCGAAATCCGCTTCCCGGATCCGATGCAGTCGGGCTACCTGACCTTCACCGTGCTGATGATGGCTGGCCTGGACGGCATCCTGAACAAGATCGACCCGGGTGCACCGGCCGACAAGGATCTGTACGACCTGCCGCCGGAAGAAGAGAAGAACATCCCGCAGGTGTGCGCGAGCCTGGACGAGGCCCTGTCGGCCCTCGACAAGGATCGCGACTTCCTGAAGGCGGGCGGCGTGTTCACCGATGACTTCATCGACGGCTACATCGCGCTGAAGATGCAGGAAGTGACCCGCTACCGCGCGAGCACCCACCCGCTCGAGTTCCAGATGTACTACGCGATCTGATCGCATTCCTCGGGGTGAGGAAGGAAGGGGAGCTTCGGCTCCCCTTTTTTTTCTACAGAATGGATTGTTCCGCTGAGATTTCGCTCAAGTCGTGCCCCTTCCGGCCGATGCAGCAGGGCCAGATGACAGTTTTGTGACGGTCTGGGCTTTATTACTGACGTAGAAGCCTGCGTCGGCTGCTACTTTTTTGCTGAAGCCGCCACGCATCCGGCGGGTTGGAAGGGGTACTACCTTGAAGAAGACGATCCTCGCCGTGCTGGCGCTGGCTGGCAGCGCCTGTGCCGTGGCCGACGATGCGCCGCGCAATACCTACGACTGGCGCAGCAACTGGCCGACCCATTATGTCTTCGCCGATGGCACGGACTTTGGCCTGGCGTTGAAATACCAGTTCGACGTGGATCGTTTCGAGAACGACAAAGGTACCTACGAGGACTCGCAGACCAACCGGCGCAAGGAGTTCGGCTTCTTCATCCGGAAAAAGGGCGTCTATGACGCCACGGCGAACTACGATTTCCAGGCAAAGACCTGGCTGGATGTCTACTTCCGCCTGCAGACCAAGGCCGTGTTAGGCGAGGATGCCGGCGCAGTACGTGTTGGCTTCATGAAGACCCCGGTGGGGTTTGAAGGCAACACCAGTACGGGTAGCACATCGTTCATGGAATCGTCGCTGCCCATGCAGGCGGTGTATGCGAACCGCCGGATCGGCGTGGATTGGGCGCTCACCCGCAAGGCTTATCTGGTCCAGCTGGGCTACTACAAGGGCGGCAACCTGCAGGGCGACCTCGATGGCCGCATGGTCGCCGCGCGTGCGGCGTGGACGCCGATGAACTCGGCGGGCAACGTGCTGCACCTGGGTGCCTCGGTATCACGTGAGAACCCCGAAGGTACGTGGGATGGCCGCGGCCACTACAACCCACCCTCGGCGCGTTTGCGGGCGCTCCCCGAAGCCGGCCTTACCACCCAGCGCCTGATCGATTCGGGCAACCTGGCACCCGCCAGCTATATCGATCGCCGCGGTGCGGAGCAGTTGTGGATCCACGGCCCCTGGTCGGTGCAGAGCGAGTACCTGGACGCCAAGGTGAAGCTGGTCGATAAGCCCGCCTACAACGCGCACGGCTGGTACACCTTTGGCAGCTATGTGATCACGGGCGAGTCGCGCGGCTACAGCGGCGGCAATGTAACGGATGTGTTGCCGAAAGGCCCCTGGGGTGCCGTCGAAGTGCTGGTTCGCTACAGCACGCTGGATCTCGACGACGGCCCCACCAAGGGCGGTAACGAACACGACTGGACCTTCGGGGCTAACTGGTACCTGACGAAGTACCTGAAGTTCCAGGCGAACTACGTGCGTGCCTTCAGCGACCGGCGTGACCTGCGCATCGATCCGCATATTTTCGAGGTGCGCGCGCAGATCATGATCTGATCCGGCTAGCTGTCCTGAAGCGAGCGCTCGATCAGTTCATCCACATTGCCAGGCGATGCGACATCCGGATGCTGCCTGGCCTTGCGTGGCTTGCGTACATAAGGGCACGAGCCAAGCCTGGCTTCGGGCACCTCGCCCGTAAGGAGATAGTGTCCGGCAGCCTTCTCGACGCACGGCGTGCTCGAATTTGCAACGATACCGTGGCCCGTTACGCCTTTGGCGACCACCAGGCGAGCCGCCGGAAAGTGTTCAAGGATGCGTGCGGCGCCGTCCAGCGGTGTGCGCACGTCGTGCTCCGCATGGATGAGAAGGAAGGGCGGTGTGGCGAGTGCCGGCTCGAGCGCGGGACGGTGGGCGACTCTTCCAGGCCATTGCGAGCAGATGAGGGCAAAGAACTCAACGCCCTGGCGACTGGCGGGAAACGCCGCGCTCCGCTCTTGCATCACTCGCTGCCAATGGCTCGCTGGTAAGTCCCATGGATTGTCGTTGCAGCGTGTGGCGAGAAAAACGGATTCGCGGGCACCAAGGGTTTGCGTGTGCCACGTCGGCGCATGGATCGTCTCCGCATCGGGCTCCCCGGCGTCCAGAGCCTCGATGATCTTCGCATCGTTGCCGAAGTAAGCACCGATGAGTGCGTCGACGCGCTTGCGGACCTTGGCTTCGACGTCGCCGCTCATGGCAAAGCGTACCCCCGTGATGCGTGCATGCATCTCGCTCTCTGTCATCCATGGCCGTTCGATGAGCAGGTCGGCCAGTACCAGCGCGGCTTTCAGTGACGAGGCGCTCTGTACGAGCGGCAGGAGGGTATTTCGCGCCCTCGCGGGCATGGCCCGGAGCCGACGGACGATGGCCGTCTCGTCATTGGCGACACGGTAGAGCATGTGCTTCCTAAGTAGCGGATGCAGGGCCCGGCGCTGGAACTCGCGGTGCCGCTCCTGCGAGGTTGCCAAATCGGCATCGTCGATGCTGCCGGTGAAATCGATGCTGGAATCCAGCAGTAAGCGCCCTGCAGTGGTGGGGAACATGGCGCGATACCACGCCCCGACCAGGCCGCCGTAGGAATACCCGATGAAGTTGAGCAGCGGCTCGCCCAGTGCCCTCCGCGCCTGCTCCAGATCAAACACATGCTGTTCGCTGCCGATCCACCGCGCGGCGGGATTCGCCCCGCAGTTCTCAGCAATATCGCGTGCGGTGGCCGTTGTTGCGTGCCAGTCCGACAGCGCATCGGGCGGTGCTTCGATCGCATCGATGCCCCGACACTGGAAGGTATCCCCGCCCTCAAGGCCGCGTGGTACGACGGCGACCAGGTCGTAACGGTCCGACACCTTTCGCTGCCATCCGGCGATCGGGTCATTTGCATCGGACAGCGCCCACTTCGCGCCCACCGCTACGATAAAATCGCGGGGATTGCCGCCTGGTCCGCCGATATGGATGAAGTAGCTACCTTCACGCCTTGCAGCATCCAATGCCGTGACGCGGATGAGGCCTACGTCGATCTTTGGGCCCTCCGGATGATAGTGGTCCAGCGGTGCGCGAAGCCGCGCGCATTGCAGCCGTTCGGCAAGTCGCGTTCTGAGTACGCTCTTTATCCTGGCTACGTTCGCGTCGACATCGGCGAACGTGTCATCCGGGCATGCCGACCACGCGACGGACGGGACCGGGAATGAAAGAGGCCTGTCGGCACGCGCTTCAAGGGAAAACGTGAGCGTTACCAGGATAAGAAGCGTATCGAAATAGCGAGGTTTCATGGAGCATCCTTCTATGAGGCAGCGCCGTTCCGTGGCGCCGCGAGGGGATCATCGCGCGGGGACGAAGTCACACGCAGTGCGACGGGTTGGCGCGGCAGGTACCTCGCCTGTAAGCAGGAAGTGCGAGGCTGCGCCTTCGATGCAAGGCGTGTACGAGCCGTTGTACAAGCCATGGAAGTCGCTATGTTTTGCGACTATCAGGTGGGCATTGGGGAAGCGCGCAAGGATCGCTTCGCTGCCTTCCACTGGGGTGCGGGTATCGTCGTCCGCCTGCAACATCAGGAACGGAGCGGCAAGCTTTACGATATCCATGTCGGGCTTGTCGGCCGTGGAGCCTCCCCAACGCGTGCAGGTGAGGTAAGGCTTGATGATCATGCCGTTATCGCCCCAGTATGTGACGGCGTACTGGTCGGCACGGGCCCGGATCGCCGGGACCGAACCCCACCACGCATCGTCGTTGCACAACGTGGCCAGCCACACCGAATCGCTTGCGGGGCCGAGCATCACACCGTGGAGCAAGGCGTTGCCGACAGGCGCACCACGCATGGCAGGCGAATACGCCGCGGCGTTTGCACCGGCCAGTTCAAGCGCAGCGGCGAACAGGCCGGCATCCGTATCCGGGTCGTTGGAGAACGTGCGACGCAGCACGCTTCGCTCCATCCAATCCCAACCGTGCCAGCCGGCCTCCCTCACCCAGGCATTCATATGCAATGCGGCCGCCAGGTGGAACGGTGTCGCAAGCTGTCTGCGCCAAACTTGCCGAAGAAACCCTGGCATGGCCCACAGGGACGGCTCGATCGCCTTGCTGTCCATCGAAAGGCCATAGTTGCGCGGTGCCGCTACCACCGGCTCGAGCACATCGCGTTCGAAAATCCGTTTCTCCGCATCGAGCGTCAGCCGGATCGCCGTCTGGAAGCTCCCTGGAAAATACACCGGCGAATCGAGCAGCATGCGGCCCATGTGTGCAGGGTAGGTGCCCGCGTACCATGCCCCGACCAGACCCCCGTACGACACACCATAGAAATGGATGCGTTCATCGCCGATGGCACGGCGTACGTAATCCATGTCGTGTACGTGCTGCTCGGTGTTTATGTAGCGTGCGCCCGGGGCGCCACGGCACGCTTTCGCGTCGCCCCATGCATCGTCGACGAACCGTTGCCAGTTCGCGTCGTCACGGTTTGTAGGGAGGAAGGCGGCGGTGTGCCTGCGCGTGGCCAGGCACTCCAGGCGGGCCCTGGCCGCCAAGCCGCGTGGGATGACGGCAACGATGTCATAACGCCTGGCCAGCGACGCCTTGTCAGCCTGGAGTGAATCGTTTGGATCGGCCATGGACCACAGTTGGGCCAGTTTGGGCACGACGGAACCGGGGTGCCCACCGGGACCACCGATGTTGAAGAAGATGCTGCCTTCACGTTGCGCGGGATCCATCGCAGTGACCCGCACCACTTCGACCGGCAGGGTGGCACCGTTCGGCCGGCGGTGATCAAGGGGCATGTCGATATCCGCGCATTGCAGGCGATCACCGAGAGCAGGCCATGTGCCCGCTTCCGACGAGGCGGGGCAGGCTTGCCAATGAATTACCGGTGTATCGGCCATGGCAGCGAGCGGCATGACGGCGGCAAACGCCATCGCGACGGCGACGACCGCACGGGTGGGGGTGGGGCGGGTGAGAAAACGCACGGGGGCATCCTTGCAGGCGAGAAGGCCCGCATCCGGTGCGGGCCTTCGGAAACGCGCAGGTTAGGTGCTTATGCCACGGCGCCCAATCAGCGACGGCCCCACGAGTGCGTCGCCGCATGCCACGGCGGCACGTAGTCCTTCGCTACTGCATGTGCCAGCCATGGCTGACAAGGAGCGACTGTCCGGTCAACGCATTCGAATCGAAACCGGCCAGGAACAGGGCGGTATCGGCGATATCTTCAAGGGTGGTGAATTCGCCATCGACCGTATCGCGTAGCATGACGTTGCGCACGACGTCCTCCTCGCTGATCCCCAGCTCCCGCGCCTGCTCCGGTATCTGCTTCTCGACCAGCGGCGTGCGCACGAAGCCGGGGCAGATGACGTTCGCGCGAATGCCGTCAGGGGCGCCTTCCTTCGCGATGACGCGGGCGAGCCCGAGCAGGCCGTGCTTGGCTGATACGTAAGGTGCCTTGAACTTCGATGCGACATGGGAATGAGCTGATCCCATCAGGATGATCGCTCCGCCCCGTCCGGCAGCTACCATCTGGCGCATGGCGGCGCGCGAGGTGAGGAACGCGCCATCCATGTGGATCGCGAGCATGCGTTTCCAGTCCGCGTAGGCCAGGTTTACCAGGGGGGCAATGATCTGGATGCCGGCGTTGCTGACCAGGATGTCGACGGAGCCAAGCTCGCGTGCCGTCCGCGCAAAGCCCTCTTCGACCTGTGCTTCGTCGGTCACATCCATGGCCAGGCCGATGGCGTTCGGGCCCATCGCGTCAGCGGCGGCCGCCGCCTTGTCCGCCGCGATGTCGGCGACGGCGACCTTCGCGCCGGCGTTTGCGTAGGCCTCGGCGATCGCCCTGCCGATACCGCTGGCCGCGCCGGTCACCAGGGCGACCTTGCCGTTCAGATCCTGCATGGTGCTGCTCCGCTTGAGGGACAAGCGGCCAGTATGCGCCCCGCCGCGTGGCGGGGCGTTGAAGGCGTGTGCCTTCAGGGCTTGCCAAGGACGAACGATGCGGATTCGCCCTGTGTCGACGAACGGGTGATCCATACATCGAACGTGCCCGGCTCGGCCTCGAACGTGCGGCCGTCGCGATGGGTGAACGCGAGATCACGCCGCTCGAGTTCGAACGACACCTCTTCAGAGGCACCCGGGGCTAGCAGGATCTTGCGGAACGCCTTCAGTTCGCGCACCGGGCGCACGCGGCTGGCGACGCGATCGTGGACGTAGAGCTGGACCACTTCTTCGCCGGTCACCGCGCCGCTGTTGGTCACCGTGGCCGTGACCACGATCGTCTCGTTCCAGCCCACCTGCGCCTTCACGACGGGCGGCGTGTAATCGAACGTGGTGTAGCTCAGGCCGTGGCCGAACGGATAAAGCGCCTCGAACGTGACCTCGCGGTAGCGGGCCTTGAAGGCCGGCGGCTGGTCGGCCAGTTCGGGGCGACCGGTGCGCGGGTGGTTGTAGAAATACGGCTCCTGGCCGCTGTCCTGCGGGAAGCTGACAGGCAGGCGGCCCGAGGGGTTGTAGTCGCCGAAGACGACATCGGCGATGGCCGGACCAGTCTGGCTACCCAGGAACCATGTGACGAGGATGGCGTTCGCCTCGCGCACCGCACCGGTCAATGCAAGTGCGCGGCCGTTCTTGAGCAACACCACGACCGGTGTGCCCGCCGCCGCGACGGCTTCGGCCAGCGCCTGCTGCGCCGGCGGGACGATGATCTGCGTGCGCGCCTGGGCTTCGCCCGAATACGTTTGTGGTTCGCCGATGGCCAGCAAGACGACGTCGGCACGTTTCGCGGCGGCAACGGCGGCTTCAATGCCGCCTTCGATCGCGTCTTCGAAGCCGGAACCCGCGACGACTTCGAGCGACGAGACATCGGCCAGCGCATCGCGCAGGCCGGTTTCGATGTTCACGTGGCGGTTCTTGTCGCCGAACAACGTCCAGCAACCTTCGAGGTTATCCACATCCGCGCCGAACGGGCCGATGAGTGCGATCTTCTGGCCCGCTTTCTTCAGGGGCAGTGCGCCGTCGTTCTTCAGCATGACGATAGAGCGCCGCGCCGCATCCCGCGCGAGCTCAGCGTGCGCGGCATCCTTCGATCTATCGGCCTCGACCGCCGCATCAAGCGAGCGATAGGGATTGTCGAAGAGGCCAATGGCATCCTTTACCGCAAGGACGCGACGAACGCCCTCGTCAAGGACGGCCATGGGCACATCGCCCTTCTCGACCAGGTCGGGCAAGCTGGCTGCGTAAAAGCCGCTCTGCATGCTCATATCTACGCCCGCCAGGAATGCCAGGCGCGAAGCATCGCGCTCGTCTTCCGCAAAGCCGTGCGCGATGAGTTCCATGTCGGCGGTGTAATCGGAAACGACGAAACCCTTGAACCCCCATTCGCCGCGCAGGATGTCGGTCATCAGCTCGCGGTTGGCCGATGCGGGCACGCCGTTGATATCGTTGAAGGCGCTCATGATGGTGAGCGCTCCAGCATCGATCGCCGCCTTGAAGGGCGGCAGGTGAATGTCTCGCAGCGTCTGCGGGGCGATGTCCACCTGGTTGTATTCCATGCCACCCATGACGGCGCCATAAGCGGCGAAATGCTTGGGCGTGGCCAGCAGCGAGTCGTTCGCCTTCAGGTCGTTGCCCTGGAAGCCGCGTACGCGCGCGGCGGCGAACGCCGAGCCCAGCACGACATCTTCGCCTGCACCCTCGGCGACGCGGCCCCAGCGCTGGTCGCGTGCGATATCCACCGCCGGCGCGAACGTCCAGTGGATGCCGGCCGCCGTGGCCTCAACGGCCGTAGCGCGGGCCGTGCGTTCGGCCAGGTCTGGCTCAAACGTGGAGGCTTCGCCCAGGGGAATCGGGAACACGGTGCGCATGCCATGGATGACATCCGAACCAAATATCAGGGGGATGCCAAGACGGCTCTCTTCCACGGCTACACGCTGGGCCTCGCGCCCCTCCGCCGCGCCCACGCCATTGAACAGCGAACCCACGCGGCCAGCCCGCACCTGCTCAAGCACTTCAGCGGCATCGCGCGCATTGGCTTCCGGGTTGATATCGGGAGCAAATGGGCGGACGGCATCGGCGAAGATGCCAAGCTGGCCGACCTTCTCCTCGACGGTCATGCGGGCGATGAGGGCTTCGATGCGGGAGCTGGAGGTCATGGGTTTGCCTTGCGGGGAATGACGGCGGCGTCAGCAGACGCTACGGCGGGCAAGGATACTGGTAACCGGACCCGATGTGGGCACGTAAATGACGTTACACGTAAACGATTACGGCCTTGGCGCCCAAAGGCTTCACGGAGGTGAAGACGCCTGCGCCACGTCCCCCGCCGCGATCGCCGCGGGGGGTTCGCGATCGAAGTGACGGCCTACGTTGCGACGTGGCGTACCGCTTCGACCACGGCCGTGAGCATGTCGCAGTCGCCATCGCTGAGCACATCGACCATCAGGGCGGCGATAGCGGCAGCGGCGAAGCTCTTGCGCACCGCGCCTATGGCTGCCCCCATCGTGCCGAGTTTGCGGCCAAACAGGCGTCCGGCGCGTTCAAGGAACGAAAGCTTACCGGCGATACGGTGCACTTCGAGGGCGACCTGCGGCGAGATGCCATCGGCTTCTTCGCGGATCAGTTCGGAGAGGACATCCATGCGGCCGACGTAATACCGGCCAATACCCGTGGTGAACATGACCCAGTCGCGTGCCTGAGCTTGCGGCAACGTCATGATCTCACTGGGATCTTCTTCGAAATCGATAAAGCCCACGCCACGGTCGCCCACGGTGATGTTGCGTGCGAACGCCTGGCCAAGATATCCGCCGTGCCGATGCAGCTCGCCGATGGCGTGCGCGGTCTGCCGCACCAGGATATCGGCGTCGTTCGCGCTTTCCAGGCGTTTCAGCCGGTGTGCCAGGGTAGGGCCCATGTCACTGAGGATGAGGCTGCGCGGGCCTTCGCCAAGAATGCGCGGGACCGGCGCGCCGCAGGCGCGAAGGGCTTCGATTCGTCGTGATTCGACGCGCTTGGCATCTTCGCCGGCGTGACGTGGCGGGGAGCGGAGCGCATCGAGCTCCAGGCGCGCCGCAAGGCTGTTCCAGAGCCGGACAAGGGCAGGGCGCAGCCAGCCATCCGCTTCGTATCGTTTGAGCCAGGCGGTGCGGCCGCCCAGGGAAAACCGTTGGACCATGAGTGAAACTCCATGCGTGCCGGATTTCCCCGCGCCCCCGCGCTGTGGTCTGCCCGTCACGCCACGAGACATGTGGCGGCTATGCCGCTCTCCCCCCGTAAGCTAATTGTAAGCTTTGCAGTACAGCAATTCGACCCATCCGTCGGTATGGGCTTTGCCTGCCGTAAGGAAACCGTTAAGGAAGAGCCCGTCTCCGGCATCTACTGCGCCGAATCGGCAAGAGTGCGAATTACGCCTTCGCGCACTCTTGGCGCGGCCGCGACAGATTCTATGGTGGAGGTTCCGCCGCCTACCCAGCGGCCGCGCTCCAGCGAGGTCGTGCATGCGTCCGCCTAACGCTCCCCCGGTGATCGAGATGCGCGGTGTGGGCAAGGTGTTCCTGGCCGGCGCCATCGAGAATCACGTGCTCACCGATATCCATCTCGCGGTCGCCCGTGGCGAATTCGTGGCGATTGCCGGCCCGTCGGGGTGCGGGAAAACCACCTTGCTGTCGCTCATGGGCCTGCTGGATCAGCCAACCCGGGGCGAGATGCAATTCCTTGCCCAGCCCACGGCTGGGCTCGGACGCCGGCAGCGCGCCTTCCTGCGTAACGCGCACGTGGGCTTCGTCTTCCAGGCGTTCAACCTCATCGCCGACATGACGGTGGCGGAAAACGTGGCGTTGCCGCTGACGTTTCGCCCGGGGATAGGGCGCCGCGAGCGCCTGGAGCGCGCCGCTCACGCGTTGGCGAGCGTCGGCATGGCGCATCGCATGGGGCATTACCCAGGGCAGCTCTCGGGCGGCCAACAGCAGCGCGTCGCGGTGGCGCGAGCCGTGGTGGGCGAGCCCGCGATCCTCCTGGCCGATGAACCGACGGGCAACCTCGACTTGCGCAATGGCGAAAATGTCATGGCCTTGCTCGGTCGGCTGCACGCGGCCGGTACCACGATTTGCATGGTTACCCATGACGATCGATTCAGCGCCGCCGCCGACCGGACCGTACGCCTGCTCGATGGCCGCGTGGTGGATGAGGCGACGTTCCACCAACGGCAGCACGAAGCGGAGTGCGGTCTGGATGAGCGGCGCACGATGGAAATTTTCCCATGAATGAGCGCACGGCCAGCGTGTTGCGCGCCTGCAGGCGGCTGTTCCAGCGGCCAGGCCATGTTGTGCTGGGCGCCACCACGCTGGCCCTCGCCGTGGCCACGTTCTTTGCCACGTTTACCCTGATCGATGCATTGCTACTGACGCCGCCGGCTTTCGGCCACCACGCCGACGTGGTTCTTTACGGTGAGGTTGTCCGCCCGGCATCGCCCCGTAGCTTGTCCATGTCCCTGTACGACGCTACGGGTTCCCCGCAAGGCGTTCTCTCCCGTGGCCTGGCACGTAGCATCGAGCGCGCGAGCGTTCGCAGTGGCCCGCATGCAGGGTTGCTCACCGTCCAGCGGGTGGATCCGGGCTTCCTGCCGACCCTTGGCGTGACTCCTTCGGCTGGGACGCTGGCGCTGGAAGCAGGAGGCCGCGACGGCGTCGCACTGTCATGGCGGCTCTGGAGGGCATGGTTCGGTGGCGAGCCGAACCTGACCGGTCGCACGGTTGTCGTCGATGGGCGCACGCTTCCCATCGTAGGAGTTCTGCCACCGGCGTACCGCTTGTTCGACGAAGTGGACCTGTTGCTTCCGTTGCGGCTCGTCCCGGGCGCGTCGGCAAGCGTACCGAACTACCTGGCCCTCGCGCGGCTTGCGCCGGATGTGTCCCCGGACGGCCTTGTCGCGCATTTGCGAAGCGCCGCACCGCCTCACGGTGGCGGCGCGAACAGGGGTCGCTTCGGTGCCACCTACATCAACGATGCCCTCACTCAGGTGAGTGCGCCTGGCCTGTGGTTCTTCCTCGCCTGTGCCGTGCTCGTGCTCGCCACGGCGGCCGGTAATCTTGCCAATCTCATGCTCGCCCGTGCGCTCGCGCGCAGCCGTGAAACCGCGCTGCGCAGGGCACTGGGGGCGGGCTCATGGGGAACGTGGGCCCCGGCGGTCATTGAGGCCGGAGTGATCGGCGCCGTGGGCCTGGGGGCGGGTATGGTGCTGGGCTACATGCTCGTCCGGTCGGGCGAGAGCTACATTCCCGATGGCTGGCGCGTCAATGCGGGGGAACTCCCCATAGGCTGGCGCGTGTATGTCGCAACGGGGATCGCCGCACTCGCCACTACGGCGCTTGCCGCGATCGGGGGCACGCTGCACGAACATGGCGATGCCCTGCTGAGGACGCGAGGCGCGGGAGGCTACCCATACAACGAACGGGTGACGGCGCGTGCCATCAGGGTGGCGATGGTGCAGATGCAACTGGCCCTTGCCACGGTGCTTCTGTCCTTGTGCGTCGTACGCGCCATGCAGGTCTTGCGCCTGGAGGATGTGGCACCGGGCTTCGATGCGACAGGCGCCGCGGCCGCGCGATTCCGCCTGGATTCCACTCATTTCGACGCGGTGACGCTGGTAGCGCAGGCGGCGTGGGCGATCGCCCGGCAGACGACTGAGTTGCCGGGCGTGGCCAGCGCGGGTGTGACGACCCAGCTCCCGACAGGAACCAGCTTCAACGTGGCGTTCGCCGGCACCGATGGCAAGCCGATGGAAACGCAGTTCGCCCTGGCGACGCCCGGTGCGCGTGCTGCGCAGGGGCTGCATTTGCTGGCTGGGCGCGACATCACCAGCAGCGATTCGGCGGATGCACCCGCGGTCGCCGTAGTCAATCGCGCATTCCTCGCCGCGATGCCAGGCGCAGGCCTCGGTACAACGATCCGCAAGGTTTCCCGCAGCCTGGGAAACCGTGAACTACGCATCGTGGGCGTCGTGGCAGATACACGTGATGCTGGCCCCGCCGACGCACCGCGCCCCTGGGTCACTGTGCCGTTCGCACAGCTTCCGGGTGCGGAGTTTGCCGCCTATCGCAGCTTGCTGTCGTATTACGTCGTGGTGCGTGGAACCAGCGACGCCGCCGCGGCGAGCATGGACCTTAATCCCGCGGTGCGGGCCGTTGCTCCCTGGCTGGTGCTTGAGCGCCCGCAATCGCTCGCGCGGGCCTGGCACGATTCGCGTGCCGGGATGGAGCGCGACACGTGGCTCGCGACGCTGTTTGCCAGCCTCGGCTTATGCCTCAGCCTGGTCGGCTTGTATTCGGCGCAACGTGTCGAGGTGGCTTCACGGCACAGGGATCTTGCCTTGTGCGCCGCGCTGGGAGCGACGCCGTCGGATTTGCTGGGTATGTGCTTTGCACGCGGTGTCGCGCGCGGAGCACAGGGTATTGGCCTGGGGCTTGCGGCGGCGTTCGCCTGGAGCCGATGGCCGCCTGCCGCGCTCGCCCCCGATGCGCATTTTGATATGGCCGCTGCGCTGGTCGTCGCCGTGGCGATGTTGTTCATGGCGTCGGCCGTCGCCCTGTCACCTGCCTGGCGATCGGCGGCCACCGCGCCGTTGTACGTGATGCGAGACCACTGAGGTACATCCCGTGAACAGCCCTCCCACCCATGCTCCGATCCTCATCATCGACGATCACGCCGACATACGGCTGGCCATGAGCATGCTGTTGCGAAGCGAAGGCTTCAGCGTTGTCGAGGCCGCGTCCCCGGAGTCCGCGTGTGCGATCGCGGCGAGCCAGGCGTTCTCCTGTGCCCTGGTCGATCTGAACTACACCGCGGACACGACCTCCGGCCACGAAGGACTTGCACTGGTGGCCCGCTTGCGCGAGCTGGCGCCAGGCATGGCGCAGGTGGTGATGACCGCATGGGGAAGTATTGACCTGGCGGTGCAGGCGATGCATCGGGGTGCCGCGGATTTCATCGAGAAGCCATGGAACCGCGACCGTTTGCTGCATACGCTAAGGGCACAGCTGAACCTGCATGACGTGAGCGAGGAGAACCGCCGACTGCGCGCGGAATGCGCACTCCACCGAGCTGGAACGGATGGCGTGTGCATGACGGAATCCTCCGCCATGCGCCGCGTGCTTGAACTGGTCGATCGTATCGCCGCCGGTGATGCGAACGTGCTCGTGCTGGGTGAAAATGGTACGGGAAAGTCCATGCTGGCCCGGGACATCCACGCACACTCCCCTCGCGCCCTGTGCCCTTTCATCCGGGTCGACATGGGTAGCCTGCCCGAAGCGCGGTTCATGGACGACATGTTTGGCGACGAATCGTGGCAGCGGCCCGGTCGCTTTGAACTCGCGCACCGTGGCAGCCTGGTGCTTGAAGAGATTTCCACGATTCCCGTGTTCCAGCAGGTGAAGTTGTTGCGTGTGCTGGAGGAGGGTGAGCTCGAGCGGCACGGTTCCGGGTTGACCCGGCGGGTAGATGTGCGGGTTATTTCCACGACCAACACCGATCTGGAAGCAGCGGCGCGGGCGAGCCGCTTTCGCCTGGATCTTCTCTACCGACTCAATGCGATGCAGGTGCGGCTGCCCGCGTTGCGTGAACGTCAGGAAGACATCATCCCTCTCGCGCGCCACTTCCTGCTCCGCGAATGCCGAAGGCTCGGGCGCGATGCCGCCCGGCTGTCACCATTCGCCGAGCGCGCCATGCGCGCTTACCCTTGGCCGGGCAATATCCGCGAACTCGAGCACACGATCGAACGCGCCGTGCTGGCGACGACAGGAGGCGAGATCGACCTCGATGCGTTGGCGTTGCAGCGCCAGGACGATGCCCCGCTCCTGCTCGATCGCATCACACTGCCGGAGGCAGAGGAGTTGCTGATCCAGCAGGCACTCGAGCGGAACGACAACAACCTGCAGCGTGCGGCCGACGCCCTCGGCATTTCGCGTCAGTCGCTTTATCGCCGCCTCGACAAGCGGCGTTTGAAAGATCCTTTCGAATCGGTGGAGTAAGGAGCAGGCGTCGTGGCTAGCGATCCACCGCCGCTGCCGAGCTTTGGCCCCACCCCTGCACTGGGCGCCGCGCTTTGGGCGCTGGGTTTCATTGCCCCGGTGACCGCCGCCGCCTTCGCCGTCGCATGGGATCCGGCGGCGCCACCGCTTGTGCGCGCCGTCTTGCTCGCATCAGGTGTCGGCGGCTCACTCCTGGTCGGGTGGATTGGCGGCCGGCGTATTCTTGAGTCGTTGCGAACGGTCTCGGATTTGTTGGGTGCGCTTCGGGAAGGCGACTATGGCCTGCGCGGCCACGTCCGTCCGGGTTACGACCCGTTGCAAGGGCTGATCGCGGGCGTGAACGAACTCTCCGATGAGCTACGCCATGGTCGCCTCGCACGCACGGCGGCATCGCGCTTTCTTGGCAAGACACTGGTCGCATTGCACAGCGCAGTCATCGTCGTGGATGGCGAAGGCACCATTCGCTTGATCAACCCGGCCGCCAGGCGCCTGGTGGGTGCCGAGCGCAAGGCTGTCGTCGGCATGGCTCCGGCCATGCTGGGTTTCGCCGAGGCGATGGACGCTCCTGATGGCAGTGTGTTCGCGCACCGCTTTCCCACGGCGACCGGCCGTTGGGCGGTGCGCCGTGCTACCTGGTACAGCGAAGGTCGCCAGCACACGCTCGTTATGCTCCACGACCTCAGTTCCGTACTCAGCGAAGAGGAGCACCGCGCATGGCAGCGATTGGTGCGCGTGTTGAGCCACGAATTGAACAACTCGCTCACGCCCATCGGTTCACTCGCCGATACGCTCAGTCGGCTGGTTGAGCGGCACGGAGCGGATATACCCCAGGTCGAGTTGCATGCCGGCCTGGAAGCCATTGCGCGGCGCTCGGGTTCGCTCGCGCGTTTCGTGGGGGGATACGGCATGCTGGCTCGCCTGCCACCGTTGTCCGTGCAGCCGTTCCGACTGGACATCGCGCTTTCGCGCCTGGCGCAACTGGAGCGGCGCGTGCCGGTGGTTATCGACGGCCGGGTTGCCCTGTGCGTGCATGGCGACGAAGACCAGCTGGGCCAGGTGTTCATCAACCTTATGCGCAACGCGGCGGAATCCGCCTTGCTAACCGGCGGTGGCGTGCATATCGACTGGCAGGCCGAGGCCGGCGAGGCCTGTATCCAGGTCGTGGATGAGGGCATAGGGCTCCCGGTCAGCGATTCCTTGTTCGTGCCGTTCTTCACGACCAAGCACGAAGGATCCGGCATTGGACTGAGCCTGGTGCGGCTCATCATCGAAGCCCATGGGGGAACCGTCGGGCTTGCCAACCGTACCGATGCGCGTGGCGCTATTGCGACGGTGCGGTTAAAGCTGGCCACGTGACCAGGCGTCCGGAAGCGGACAGGGCTGTCCGCTTCCGGACGCGCCGCGTGACCGGAATCGGACCTCGGTCGTGGAAAGGTCCCGCATGCGGCCATCCGCAGCTTTCGAGGCGTGGCAAACCGATTGTGCGCGAAACGCGGAGCAACCTAGATTCGCCCCGCACACGCACTTCCGGCGTTGCGCACGCACCGGTCAAGGAGACCTCCATGCATCCGATTCTCTTGCTCCAGGGTCTCGACACGAGTGGCCGGGAAGTACCCGGCATCGAAACCAACCTGGGAAGCTCGTATAGCGGCGCGGGTTGCATCGCGGGCCCCGCCGATTCGGGCGAAGGGTAACGGGGCACTGGCTCACGAGCGGTACGAGAGGCGCCCTGTGCCCGGTTCCCACCTGGCACAGGCGCTTTGTCAGTCAACGGGAGGCAGAGGCTCCCGTACCGGCGTCCGGGCCGGTACGGGGCCTGGGCCCGCTCCGGACGAGGATAGGCACCGCATGGAGCGACACAGGCAGTTGTGGGCATACACCGCGGTGGATGCCGAATTTTTTGAACCGTACGCCCGCCACCCCATCGCGCCCGACGATTTCGCAGACATGGTGGGCCGCCAGCTCCCCGCGGGATGGACGTTGCAGCGCTCAGGCCCATGGCTCCAGGCGCAGCCACCGGCGTGCCGGCTGCCCGTCCAGGGCTGGAAGATTCACGTGGCATCGGTCGCGGCGACCGCAAGGATCGTGCTTGCGATCACGACCGCGATCCTCGTGGCCAACGACGTGGCGTTCAAGTTCGCGGGTGACCTCCGCCTGCTCGGGGCGATCAATGGGAAGCGCTGGCCAAGGGGCGGGGCAGGGAAATTCGTCACGGTCTACCCCGCCGACCTGCGGATGTTTCATCGGATCCTGGACGATCTTGCCGAGGCACTGGGCGGTTATGTGGGCCCACACGTACTTACGGATCGAAGGCACCCCCACTGTCCCATCGTGTCGTACCGATATGGGGGTATGTTGAGCGACTATCGGGTGGATGGTCGCGGGCGCCGGGAGTGGCTCCTGCGTCGGCCGGATGGCGGCACGGAGCCGGATGATCGCGAGCCACGTTACCGCGTGCCCGATTGGCTCGCCGACCCCCTGGGTAGTGAGGCAGGCGGCGATGGGGATGCCCCGTTGCTATGCCGCGGCCGGTTCCGGCCCCTTGGGGCCCTCGCATTCTCGGCGGCGGGTGGCGTCTATATCGCCGATGATCTCTACGAAGGGCGCCGCGTGGTGATCAAGGAGGCGCGTCACTATATCGGCGCCGCCGAACCGGCGACGGCCAGCCTGCGCAAGGAGTTCAGGCTACTCCGCCGGCTGGCCCCGCACGGCGTAGCACCACGGCCCATCGCCTACTTTCGCGAATGGGAGCACAGCTTCCTTGCCGAGGAGTTGCTCGAGGGTGAGACGCTCCGCCTGTGGCTGGGGCGTCGCTATCCAGCGCTGCGCATCGAGCCATCGCGCGCCGACGTCGCCGCGTACTTCGACGACCTGTGCCGTGTGTTCGAATCGTTCGCCGCGGCACTCGATCGCGTGCACGGTGCAGGCATCTCGGTGGGTGACCTGTCATTCCACAACATCATCGTCGACGCTGCGGGTAGCGTGCGACTAATCGATCTGGAGACGGCGGTCGAACACGACTTCGACACGGTCGCCAATGCATGGACGCCAGGTTTCGCTTCACGCCATGCATCGCGTAGTACGCATGGTTCGGCCGTCGCATCCGATCGGTATGCCTTCGGTGCCAATCTGTTCGCGGCTTGCGCGCCGGTGAATGCGCTGCTCGCGCTTGACGCCGGTGCGTTGTCCCGCTTCCTGGCGCAGTTCGTGGAAGACCTGGGGTATCCGCAGGCATACGCCGACATGGTGGTTGCCCTGACTCATCCCGATCCGCTGCGCCGTCCCGACCCCGTAAAGGCCATGGCGACGTTGCGCGAAGCCGTCGTGGCCATGCCGCGGGACACGCAGCCGGTGCCACACCGGGCCCGGCCTGGCGTGCCCGCACCAGGCACCGGTGAGCGTGTACTTGCCTACCTGGAGCATCAGGCCCTGGCGCCACGTCACGACCGCTTCGTGCCAGCAGGGCCTGAAATCTTCGAGTCGCACCCATACGGCGTAGCGCACGGGGCAGCCGGCGTGTTGCACGCGTACCAGCGGCTCGGGATGCGTGCCCCATCCAACCTGCTGCCGTGGCTTTGTTCCGGCGTGCGGGGCCAGCGTGAACTGGGTGGGGGCCTGATGGGCGGCGCAGGTGGCATCGCGTGGACATTGTTCGACGCATGCGAATCCGACCTCGCCATGACCCTGCTCCGCGGCACGCCACTGGAGGGCGCGGTACGCGAGGACCCTGGGCTCGATGACGGTATCGCGGGCTGGGGCATGGCACGGCTGAAAGCGTGGCTGGCTACCGCCGAACGGTCGTGCCTGGCGGCCGCTTGCGAGGCTGGCGCGCTGTTGCTGGCGCGCGCTGAGGTCAGTAACGGCCTGTTGCATTGGCCAGTCGGCGAACGGCAGCCTCTGGGCCTGGGCTACGGGGCAAGTGGCATCGCCCTCTTCATGCTGCATCTCCACCTGGCGACCGGTGAGGAGCGTTACCTCGACGCATCGCGCCGTGCGCTCGATTTTGACCTGGCACAGGCCGTGCCGGGGATCGATGGGACCAGCTCCTGGCCGGCGTGGGTCGGCTCGGGCACGGTATTGCCTTACCTGCGCGAAGGGACGGCCGGCGTACTCGCCGTCGCCGCCAGGCTCTACGCATGCACGGGAGACGCGCGCTACCGCCAGGCGATCGTCGCTACCGAGCGAGATCTCTTCCGTAGGCATGCGATTCGCCCCGGTGTGTTCGATGGCCTGGCCGGCCTGGGCGAAACCCTGCTCGATCTTGCCGTGTTCGTGCCCGACCGCGCGGCGCTGTACATGGACCATGCTCGCAGCGTTGCATGCGGGATCGAACCGTTCCTCCTGCCTCGCGATCAGGGCTTCGCCGTGCCGGGTGCCGAACTGGCACGCGTTTCGTGCGACCTCGCCACGGGCAACGCAGGCGTCGGAAGCTTCCTCCTGCGTCTCACGCAAGGCGGCGCGGCGTCGTTCATGCTTGACGAGGCCATGCCCGCCGCCACGCAATCGCGTTGCGTGGCGGCATGAGCCGCTACAGGCGGAACTTCGCCTCCGCCAGCCACGTGCGCGAGGGGTAAGGGTAATACACGTAGTAACGGCGGTTGGTCAGGTTATCCACACCCACGCTCAGCGCCACATGCTCGCTCACCGTCCAGCCGACCTTCGCATCGAAGGTGAGGAAATCGCTGGCGCCACCGAACGTATCCGGATCGATATCGCTGTGGTCGAGTGTGTTGTACTGCCGGCCGGAATAGCGGCCGGCGAGCGTCAGCGCGACGCTTTCGCTTGCGTGCATCGTCGCGACCAGGTTGGCCCGCCAGCGGGGTATGCGATAGAACTGCTTGCCTTCGGACGCCGGGTTGCGGTGGTTCCGTACAGTCGTCGCCTGTGTATAGGCGGCATTGGCCGTGAGATCGAGCCAAGGCATGAAAACGCCGGTGCTGTCGTAACTCGCCTCGGCGCCGCGCGTGCGAACCAGGTCGACGTTCTGCACGCTGGTGACATTGGGAAACACCGTCGTATCGGTCTGGCTGAAAAGCGTATTGCGCGTATCGCTGCGGAAGACGGTAAACCGCGTCACGCTGTTCCGCCGGTACCATTCGGCAGAGAGCTCGCGCGAGAGATCGTTCTCTGGCTTAAGGTTCGGGTCGTTGTTGACCAGGCTTATGCCGTTGAACGTACCCTGGAACAGCTCGTTCACGGTGGGGAAGCGGTACGCGCGGGCGCCTGACAAGCGCAGCGTCAGCGCATCGCTGGCCGCATAAGCCAGCGATACCTTGGGCGACGTGTGTGTTTCCTTGCGTTCCGGGTAGCCGGTGCTGGCCGTCGCCGTCGCGCGGGTCCCGTTGAAGGCTCGCCACTGCTCGTAGCGCGCACCCGCCGTCAGGCGCCACCGTTCGGCCAACTGCCAGGCATCCTGTACGTAGAGCGCCTGCGTCTGCGTGCTCCCGCCATTGGATGTCGTCAGCGCGCCTGCATCACCGCGACGCCATGCGTCGAGTGCGTACGTTGCGTTATCCAGCCGGTAGCCGTCGTAGTGGTAACCAAAGCTCACGGTGTGCGTGTTCGGGGCCATGCTGTCGGGCGTGTGGCTCGCCCGGATATCCAGGGTGCGCCAGCGGCTGCCATCGCCCGCGGTCAGCAGGCCAGGGCCGTCATACGTCACACCACTCGCCGTGCGGTCGCGGTTCTGGTCCATGTCGAAGTACGACACGTTGCCCTCCACGTTCCAGCCCGTATCGCGGTGCGTGCCGAGGGAAAGGCCGTACAGGTAATTGCGGCTTTGTCGCGTCGACGGCGCAAAGAAGTTGGTAGGAAGCGTGTACTGGCGGCCATCAATACTTACCGGTCCCGACCAGACAGGGTTGCCGGTCGCATCGCGCAGGAAGGTATCCGTACGGTGCGACAGGTCCTGTTTCCAGTAGCCCAGGGTGGCTGCGGCCGTGAGCTCGGGCGTCACGTCATAGGTCAACCGCGCATGGGCCTCGTCCTGGCTCGTCGCTTCCTGGCCTTCGGCATTGATGCCGAGCACTTCGCGTGGCAACCCGGTGGCCCCGGTGTCACCGATCGCGCCAGTGACGGGGCGGTTCACGCCCACGGTGGTGGAACGATTCTGCACGGCATAAACCAGCGGCTGCCCGTTGGACTGCAGGTGAGACACACCTATCAGGAAGGCGAAGCGCCCGCTGCGATCGCCGATCGTGGCGCTCTGCTTGCTGCCGCCGTAGTCCCGGTCCACGCCATAGGTATGGACATGCTGGGTGAACGCCTGGACATCGCCGGTGACTTCGAGCCTGTCGGGCATGCGCGTGGTCATCACGACCGTCGCGCCAATGCTGTTACCGGGGTACAAGGCCGAGTAGGCGCCGTAGATGACATCGATACGTGCCAGGTTCTCCGCGAAAGCCATGGACCAGCGTGGTGGGTTCGCCCAGTTATTGCCGAGCAGGTTGGAGAGCAGCAACCCATCGAGGTACACCAGCCCGCGAGCGCTTTGCTGGTTGCTCGTGCCGCGTACGGAGAAGGTGGCGTTCTCGTCGCCGACGAAACGCTTGCGGATACCGAAAGCGGGCAGGTACTTCAGCGCGTCCTCGGTATTGACGATGTTCAGCCGCTCCAGCTTCGCGGGCGTGATCGTCTCCACGGCGGCCGGCATGTCGGGATCCACCGCCGTTCCGTGGCTGGTCGCGGAAACCCGCACTTCGTGCAGATTGGTCGTGGGGGGCGGAAGATCGGGCGTGCTGGTGGCGTGCGCGGCAAACGTGCCAGCGCTTAAGGCGCAGGCGATGGCGCGCGCCAGCGCGCGTCCCTCGTTGGAAAGGAAAGGCATGGGGTCAAAGTCCGTAGGTCGGTGGCGTACAGCGGGATCGATGGCGATCAGGCGTGCGCGGCGACCGGCGGACCTCGTGGGTGGGTGTGGAAGATGGTTTGCGGGCTGAACGCGCGGTTGGGGGGCGTCAGCTCAAGGCCATCGAGGGAAAGTACGGGTACCCCGCCGGCGTGAATGGCACCCGCCAGGCCCGGGTGGTGCGCGAACAACGTGCAGTAGCCGCAGGCGGCACCGCCATCGTCGTGCGCACCTGCACCCTCGTCGCCATGATGAGGGGCATCGGCGGCTTCGCACCACGCGCCCAGGTCGGGGAAACGCCACGCGTCGATGCGCGAGAGCGTGGGGGCGAGCGCGGCGAGCCAGACGGCGACCAGCGCCATCCATCCCCACCATCGTTGCCTTGCCGCGCTACGACGCACGTGGCGTCCCCTCTTGCAAACCCCGGACCCGGGTCCAGGGATGATGGCACGGACCGGGGTTAACGGAATGCGACACGGTGTCGCTCCCCGCCGACCTGCGGTGCTTACGTACGCCTGGCGGCCGCCGGATCGGGCAACGGCGGCACGGCCGGTGGCGTGGCGACTGCGGGCGGTTCGCGCAGGCACAGCACGATCAGGATGGCGACCGTGCCAACGCAACTGGCGAGCAGGAAACCATCCAGGATCGACAAGGTGTACGCCTGCCCGCGGATGGCGGCAGCTACCAGCCCGGCGCCGCGCGCCTCGGCCGTACCGGTGCCCTGCGAAAGGTGCCCCACCGCGGTGGCATAGGCATTGAGGCGCGCATCGGTCAGCGGGGAATCCCCCTGCACGTGCTGGCCAATCAGGTTCGAGTGGTACTGCTCGGCCTTGCGGGTGAAGGAGATGATCAGCGACGTACCCAGCTCGCCACCGAACAAGCGCGCGGTCTGGATGATCGCGCCAAAGGTAATGCCGTCGGTGGGCCCCACGTGGTGGGCAAAGAAGTAGACCACGGCCGTGAGCTCCAGCGTTTCACCCACCGCCTGCAGGAGTAGCGCCACCTTGAAGTCACCTTCGGCCCACTCGGAAGTGATGCCGGTGGCGAGGAGAAAGCCCGCCGTGGCGATGGCGAAGCCAACGCCGATGGCAAACCGGGCATCGATCCGGTTGAGCAGCCACGCGACCGTGGGCGCGATGATGAGTTGGGGCAGGGCTACCCACAGCAACGCGTTCCCCACCTCGAGCGGGCGGAGGCCGCGCACCTGGATCAGGAAGTTGGCCACCAGCGTGTTGCTGGATGTGACCAGGAAGCGTGTGCACAGTACGAGCAGGATGCACAGCATGACGTTACGGCGGATAAGCAGGCCAAAATCGACGCTCGGCGCAGGCAGCGTCGTCTCGTGCAGCAAGAAGAGGCCGAGGGCAATGATGCCTGCAGCAAGCACGCCCACGATGAATGACGACGAGAACCAATCGAGCCGGTCGCCCTGGTCCAGCGCTATGTAAATCAGGGTAAAGCCGATGGCGCCTGTGACCATGCCGCGGAAGTCGCCACCGCGCAGGTAATCCCAATCGATGGGGATGCGGCGCAGGCCGAACCAGTAAAGGAACAGCATGGGGATGGCGACCAGCGTGTTCTGCCAGAAGATCCACGCCCACTGCACGTGCTCGACGTACCAGCCCTCGAGGGAGCTGGCGACGTTGAGGCCAAGGATGATGTTCATCGCATACGCGGCCAGGCCCCATGGCCATAACGAACGTGGCAGGCTCAGCAGGATGAACGAGGCGGTGAGCGGAATAAACGTGCCGGAGCCTAGGCCGGCGATGCATTGCAGCACCAGCAGGCTACGCAGGTCCGGGGCGAAGGGTATGAGGAATTCGGCGACACCGTACGCGACGCAGCCGGCCAACAACACGCGCCGCGGGCTGAAGGCGCGGCCCAGGAATATGGCCAGGGGGCCGATGAACATTTGTGATGCGGCAAATGCCGTCGGAATCCACGCGCCCTCGTCGAACCCCGCGCTTACGGCGCCGCGCACGTCGGAAAGGCCGATCGAGGTCAGGCGTGAGGTAAGCGTGGTGGCGATGGCGCCAATCAGCACCGCCACGATGCCAAGCCAGGGCAACGGTGACGTGGCGGGCGCTTGCGCCGTAGGTGCGGCGACGGCGTTCATGGAGTGACCGACGCGCTGGCCTCGGGCTGGCGTGGCACGGGATCCCCCTCTTTCCAGCCACCGCCCAGCGCCTTTACCAGCGAGATCGCCGTAAGCAGGCGTTGCTGGTCGTTCTGGATCGTGGCGCGCTGGCTGGCCAGTGCCTGCCGTTCGGAATCCACGACTTCGAAGTAGCCGGCCAGGCCGCGGTCGTAGCGCGAACGCGACACCTTGGCAGCAGCGGTTGCGGCATCGACGGTGGCAGTGAGTGCGGTGCCTTGTTCCTGCAGCCACGCACTGTCGCTCAGCGCATCCTGCACCTCGCGGAATGCCTCGATACCGTCCTGCCGCCAGCGCGCGTAAGCGCCGCGATAGGCGGCCTGGGCGGCTTCGAGGCGGGCCTGGTTGCGGCCCCCTTCGAAGATCGGCAGGTGGATCGAGGGACCGATGCCCCACAGGCGGCTATCCCGCGCCGTCAGGTCGCCCACATCGTTGCTGGACAAGCCGGCGGAGGCGGTGAGTTGCACCGATGGGAAAAATGCGGTGCGTGCCACGCCGATGCGGGCGCTTGCCGCCGCCAGTGCGCGTTCATCGCTGGCGACATCGGGGCGCCGCGTCAGCAGGGTGGACGGCACGCCGGTGGGCACATCCGGTACCGTGGGAGTCCATGTCCGTGGCACGACATGGAAGTCGGGCGCATCGCGCGCCTCCAGCACAGCGAGCGCATGTTCGAGGTTGTCGCGGCGGCGGTGTGCATCAGCCAGGTCGGCGCGGGTCTGGGTGAGATCAGCACGTGCACGCAGCACATCCAGGTCACCGACCACGCCTGCGTGGGCACGGCGATCCGCCAGTTTCAGCGCGTCCTCGCGCAGGCTCACCGTCCGCACGAGTACATCGATGTCGCGATCGGCGCTACGCAGGGAGAAGTACGTCGATGCCGTGGTCGCGGAAAGGCTGAGCCGCAGCGCGGCGATGGTATCGGCGTTCGTTTCCACATCGGCCTGCGCCGCTTCCACACTGCGACGAACGCGGCCCCACAGGTCTACCTCGTAGGACACATCCACGGGTACCCGGTATAGCGTCGTCTCAAGTGCGGGCAGGGCGTTCGACACGGTGCCAGAGGTGCGGCCGCGCAGGTACAGCGGGTCGAGCGACACCTGGGGGAACTCATCCGCACGAGCCACCCCAAGCAGGGCACGGGTCTGGTCGTATCGCGCAAGCGCACCGGCCAAGTCCTGGTTGGCCGCGAGCGTCGCCTCGATGTGCCGGTCCAGCTCAACATCGCCGAACAGCGACCACCACGGGCCCGGCAACTCGCCCTGGCTCATTGGCGGGTGCTGCCACGCGGCCGGCGCCGGCCGTTCCGGGCGCTTGTAATCAGGCCCCAGCACGCAGCCGCCAAGCACCACGGCGCACAGCACGCACGCGGCGCGCGCCAGCGTCACTTCGTGTCCCCCGCGCGGATCTTCACGATCGTGGAAAGACCGGGCGGCAGGCGCTCACGGTAGCGACGCAGGTCATCGTCGCTGAAGAGAATTTTCACCGGTACGCGCTGGACCACCTTCGTGAAGTTACCGGTAGCGTTATCCGGCGGCAGCAGTGCGAACTGCGAACCCGAGGCCGGTGCGATGCTGTCGACATGGCCGATGAAGGTGATGCCGGGCAGGGCGTCCACCGTCATGCGCGCCTCGGTGCCGCGCTTCATGCCGTGCAGCTGGGTTTCCTTGTAATTGGCGACCACCCAGACCTGGTCGGATACGATCGCGAGCAAGGTCTGGCCCGCGCTGACCCGCGCGCCTACTTCCACGGTACGGCGGCCGACGTACCCGCTGACCGGCGCGATGACCTTCGTATAGCCATAGGCAAGCTGTGCATCGTGCAACGCGGCCTCACCGGTCGCGACCTGTGCCCGGGCAGATTCCAGCGCCGCTTCGGCAGCCACCTTGGCCGCCTCGGTGCTGTTCTTGTTCGCCTTCGCCGAATCCGAAGCGGCGCGTGCCGCGTCGTATTCCTGTTTCGAAATGCCGCGCGGCGTTTCGTTCACCAGCTCGCTGGCGCGGGTGAGGTCGAAGCCGGTTTTCTTGACGGTGGCATCCGCTGCCACGATGGCGGCCTGGGCCTGGGCGATCTGGGCCTGGGCGCTCGCCACCTGGCCGTTTGCGCGATTGATATCCGCGCGCGCCTGCTCCACGCGCACGTCAAAGTCACGCGTATCCAGCAACAGCAGGGCATCGCCGGCCTTCACGTGCTGGTTGTCATCCACGTACAGCGCCGTGACCGTGCCGGTGACACGCGGTGCGACCGGATGGATGCGCCCGGTGACATACGCATCGGTGGTCGTTTCGGTGCGATCGAGCCACGCGAAGAGCAGCACGACGAGGGTGCCGATGACCAGCAGGGCACCAATGATGCGTAAGGCGACTTTCATGTGGGCCACAACCCTCGTTCGGTCCCGCCACGCTGCCACCCGCACGAAGGGCTGGCTTGGAGATCCTTGTCCGTTCGAGCCCGCGGTTTCCGTGCCCTACCGCCGCGCGTATAGTCCTCGCCGACCCCACTGCCGGAATCTCCCACGATGCGCTTTCGCCCGCTTGTCGCGTTGTTGTTGCTCGCCGGCGTTTCCGGCGCATCTGCTACCGATCTGGTGGTATCCGCCGCCTCCAGCCTGACCGATGCCTTCACGGCCGTAGGCAAGGCCTATGAGGCGAAGCACCCGGGTACCCATGTCGTGCTGAACTTCGCCGCCTCGGACGTGCTGCTACGCCAGATCACCAGTGGCGCACCGGCGGATGTGTTCGCCTCCGCCGACCAGGCGGCCATGGACAAGGCGGCAGCCGCCAAGGCCATCGATCCGGCGACCCGAAAGGATTTTGCCGCCAACCGCCTGGTACTGGTGGTACCACATGATAGCCAGGCCGCCATCCATGGCCCGGCCGATCTGAAGGCCGCTGGCGTGAAGCGCGTGGCCTACGGGGACCCGGCGTCGGTGCCGGTCGGCCGGTACACCCAGGCCGCGCTTGAGCAGCAGGGCTTGTGGGAGGCGGTGTCGGCCAAGGGCGTGCTGGCGCAAAACGTGCGCCAGAGCCTGGATTACGTGGCCCGCGGCGAGGTGGATGCCGGCTTCGTGTTCGCGACCGATGCCGCCATCATGAAAGACAAGGTGAAGGTGGCTGCCACGGTTCCCACGCCCAAGCCGATCACCTACCCGATCGCCGTTGTTGCCGGTTCGAAGCAGCCTGGAGACGCGGCCACGTTCGAAGCCTTCGTGCAGTCGGCGGAAGGCCGCGGCATCCTGGCCGGTTTCGGCTTCGAGGCGCCGTAAGCAGCACGTGGGCTCGCTCTGGGTGCCACTGCTGCTCACGCTGAAGGTCGCCCTGTGGGCGACCGCCCTTAACCTTGTGTTGGGCGTGGCGGTGGCGTTTGGCCTTTCGCGCTGGCGATCGCATGCGCGCGAGGTGGTCGACGCCATCCTGACGCTCCCACTCGTCTTGCCGCCGACGGTGCTGGGCTACTACCTGCTGGTGCTCCTGGGCCGTCGCGGCGTGTTCGGCGCGTGGCTGGATAGCCTGGGCATCGCGTTGGTCTTCACCTGGCAGGGGGCAGTCATCGCCTCCACCCTGGTGGCATTCCCATTGGTGCAGAAGGCGGCGCGCGCCGCTTTCGAGGCCGTCGATCCCCAGTTGGAAAACGCCGCACGGGTACTGGGGCTGCGCGAAGCGGCGGTGTTCTTCCGGGTCTCGCTGCCGTTGGCCGCGCGGGGCATCACCGCAGGCGCGCTGCTGGCATTCGCCCGTGCCATGGGCGAATTTGGCGCGACCTTGATGATCGCGGGCAACTTGCCCGGGCGCACCCAGACACTCTCCGTTGCGATTTACGCCGCCGTACAGGCGGGCGACGACCGTGGCGCGGCCGTGATGGTGGCGGTCACGTCGGTGACGTGCGTCGTCGCGCTGCTCCTTGCCGGCTGGCTGGCGCCGGATCACCAGCGCCGGAGCCGCCCATGAGCGTGGATATCGCGATCCGCAAGGCCTTGCGCGATGACGAGCGACATTTCGACCTCGATATCGCATTCGCTACGGATGCCCGCCGCATCGTGATGTTTGGTCCCTCGGGGGCTGGCAAGAGCCTTACCCTGCGTGCCATGGCTGGCTTGCTTCTGCCGGATGCAGGTCACGTACGTGTAGATGGCCATACTTTGTACGACGCCGGGGCGGGCGTGGCGTTACCGCCGCGCGAACGCGGCGTCGCCTACGTTTTCCAGGACTACGCCTTGTTTCCGCACCTGACCGTCGCGCAGAACATCGGCTTCTCGCTGCATCGCGGGTGGCTCAATCCCGCAAGACGCGGGCGCGATGCGCGCGTAAGCCACCTGCTGGATCTGTTCGAACTGGGCGGCGTGGCCGACAGTTACCCGGCGCGCATCTCCGGGGGGCAGCGCCAGCGCGTGGCGCTGGCGCGGGCGCTGGCGGGCGAGCCACGGCTCGTACTGCTTGATGAACCGTTCGCCGCGCTGGACCCTGCCTTGCGCGGGCGCATGCGGGCGGAGCTGCTGGCGCTGCAACAGCGGCTGGATCTGCAGTTGCTGGTCATCACCCACGACCCCGCGGATGTCGACGCCCTGCAAGGGCATACGATCGAGATCCGCGATGGCCATGTCGTGGCGTGAACACCGGAAGCAAACCGGCTCGGCTATCATCGGCCCCCATTGTGTCGGGGCGGATCAACCGTTGAGAGAGCCAAGCCAGACCAGCCCGGGCAAGGCCATGGCCGCCCGCGCCCTGAAGTACGGCATCACGCTGGCCATTGTCGGTGCGGCGGCATTCCTGTTGCACCGTTACATCGCGAAGATGGCATGGCATGACGTGCGCGATGCGCTCACCCGCATTCCGCATTGGCACGTGTTGGGTTCGATCGGCGCGGCGCTGACCAGCTGGGCCTGCCTCACGGCCTACGATGTGTTCGCCGTGGAAACGGTGGTGCCTGGCAAGGTGCCGATGAAGATGAAGATCTTCTCCGGGGCCACCACCCATGCCATCTGCAATGCGTTGGGGTTCCATGCCATCACCGGTACGGCGCTTCGCTACCGGATGCTTTCCACGCAAGGCGTGCGCGCCGCCGATGTGGCCCGCGTCGTGGGATTGGTCGGATTCGCCGTCGGCATGGGCTTTGCGGCGGTCACCTGTATCGCACTGGTGCTGGAGCCTTCGATCGCGAACGAGTGGGGCCGCTGGCTTGGCATGGGCCTGGTCGTCGCGTTCGTGCTGTTGCTGCATTGGCTGGCCGGCAAGCACGATGAGCTGAAGGTGTGGAAGTTCACCACGCCCGTGCCTTCCGCACGTTCGGCCGCTGCGCAGATCCTGTTTGGCATCGTCGAAATGGTCGCCGCCATTCTCACGATGTACCTGCTTTTACCTCCGGAGATCGCGGGCAGCTTCCTCGACTTCGCCCCCATCTACGTGGGCGCGGTACTCGCGGGCATCATCAGCAATACGCCCGGCGGTATCGGTGCCTTCGAGGCGCTGACCCTTGCGGCGTTTCCGCAGGAGCAACGCGCGCAGGTGCTGGCGGCGCTGTTGGCCTACCGGGTTATCTACGGCTTCGGGCCGTTTATCCTTGCGTCCATCGCGTTGGGCGGGTTCGAGTTTCGCCGGCGCACACGGAAGACTGCATGAAGGCTCTTTTCGCTATCGCCTGCGCCGCACTGCTTGCCGGCTGCGCGTCGCAGCATGCCCGCCGTACCGATGTGCTGTTCTGGAACCAGCCCCAGCGGGAAGCCAATTTCCGCGCGATGGAAACGCAGTACGCGAGCAACGTGGTCAAGCACGGCGTGGCGCACCCCTTGCCATCCGGCCGGCCCATCGCACCGGTGCTGGACGACGGCACCACGCTCGACGCCTACATGACCGCGCATCACGTTGCCGGTGTGATGGTGGTACAGGATGGCAAGGTACGCCTTGAGCGTTATGGCCTCGGGTCCGATGCGCACACGCGCTGGACGTCGTTCTCGGTCGCCAAGTCGTTTACGTCCACGCTCGTGGGTGCCGCGTTGCGCGATGGCAGCATCCAGTCGCTGGATGACAAGGTCGTGCGCTACATCCCCGAACTGGCGGTGGGCGCGTACCGGGACGTGACCGTGCGCCAGTTGCTCACGATGACCTCGGGCGTGCGCTGGAACGAGGATTACAGCGATCCGCATTCGGATGTCGCGCAGATGTACGAAGGCCGGCGCGTGCCGGGTGAGCCCCTGCTCGTCACGTACATGGCACCGTTGCCCCGCGAATTTGCGCCCGGCGAGCGCTGGGTCTACAAGACCGGCGAAACCGATCTCATAGGCATCCTGGTCAACCGTGCCACGCACAAGACACTCGCGGCCTACCTTTCCGAGAAAATCTGGAAACCGTACGGCATGGCGAATGATGCGCTGTGGCTGAAGGATGATATGGACGGAACGGAAGCCGGTGGCTCGGGCGTCTCAGCGACCCTGGGCGACTACGCCCGACTGGGCCAGTTCCTGCTGGATGGCGGGCGGGCCGGTGGCCACGCGGTGCTCGCGGATGGCTGGCTGGCCGATGCCACGAAAAAGCACGCCGATATCGGCATAGCCGGCCGTGGTTACGGCTACCAATGGTGGACATGGGATAACGGCGCGTTCGCAGGTATCGGCATCTTCGGCCAGTTGCTGCACGTTGATCCGGCGCGTCATCTGGTGATCGTGCAACTGGCGGCATGGCCGGTTGCCACGGACGATGCGCAAGCCATGGCGCGCAGCGATTTCGTACGGGCGGTCACCCGGGCGGTCGACGCCGACCGGTAGGGGGTACAATCCACGCACCCCTCCCCAGGCCTCCCCGCCATGCCCCTTTCCTGGAATCAACTCACGTGCACGCCCGATAAAGACGCCATTGACGCCCTCGCTGCGTCGTGGAGCTGGTGCATCGGCGATGCATTCACGCCGCTGCTGTTCACCGCGCTGGGCGATATGTTCTACGAGGCCGATGAAGGTGGCATTTACTGGCTGAACACCGGTACGGCGGAAGTGGAGCGCGTGGCAGATGACGTGGATGCGTTCAACCAGTTGCTTCGCGAAGAGATCGCCGATGAATGGTTGCTGCCGCCGTTGATCGAAGCACTGATCGACGCAGGCAAGGTATGCGCCGAAGGCGAATGCTATACGTACGTGACGCTGCCGGTATTCGCCGAGGGCGAGTATACGGTTGAGAACTTCAACCCGGTGCCCGCGCGCGAACATTTCGAACTCACCGGTTCAGTGCTGCAGCAGCTGCAGGATGTCCCCGACGGCACCGACGTCAATATCGACATCACGCACTAGTGGTGATCAGAAGAAGAAATCGTCTTCACGCTGGTGGCGAATCGCGATGATGGACACGTGGCTCTTGCCGATGGCGTACAGCGCCACGTATCCGCCTGATCCAAAGGGTACGACCAGCTCGCGATGAAAGGGCATGGTCGGGTCGGCCTTGCGACACGTGAAAGGAAACTGTTCGAGGATCGCTGTCGCTCCGATGATCGTTTCCAGCGCGCGAGCCGCGGCGTCCGGGCTCACGTCGCGAAGGAAGCTCGTCAATCGGAACAGGTCATCGCGCGCTTCGTCCGTGTAACGGACCTCGTATCTCATGCCTTGCCTTTCTTCTGCCCGCTGAGGCCGAGTCGTTCGGCGAGCTCTTTATGTACGCTTTCAGCCGAGTGGTAGATGCCCGTGCTTTCCGCTTTCGCGTGTGAGGCAAGCCCGCGGGTGATGAAGTCCCGCTGCATGGTGCGGCGTTCGATGGCTTCAGTCAGGGCGGTCTCCACGAACGAGGAGAGCGTTTCTTCATCGCGCAACACCGACTCTGCGCGCTCGCGGAACGCGGGTTCAACGCGGATCGATGGAATCGTTGCCGTTTTCATGACGCGCCTCGTGCATTGCAATTGCGATGCAATGTAGCACGACGTGTCAAACGCCGTATCGCCCCCGCTCAGGCCCGCGAGCAGGCGGCCGCCCTCGACTCCAGCAGGTGCCGCTCGCGCTCGTTGCGCGTCATGCCCGCTGCCTGCAGGAAGGCCTCGCGGGCGGCGTTGAACTGGCCAAGGCGAAACAGCAGATCGCCGCGGACGCTGGGCAGGAGGTGGTAGTCCTTCAGTGCCGGCTCGTCGATCAGCGCGTCGACGATCGCCAGGGCAGGGCCCGGACCATCGGCCATGGAGACGGCGACCGCACGGTTGAGCTCGACCACGGGCGAGGGCATGACATCCACGAGCTCCGCGTAGAGGCTGGCGATGCGCCGCCAGTCGGTATCCTCACCGCGCGGTGCGCGGGCATGGCAGGCGGCAATCGCGGCCTGCAGCGCGTACGGTCCGCGGGCGCCACCGAGTCTTTCCGCGCGCTCCAATGCCGTCAGGCCACGTTGGATAAGCAGGCGATCCCAGCGGCCGCGGTCCTGGTCCATGAGCAGGATGGGTTCGCCATTGGCCCGCGTGCGTGCGCCGGCACGCGAGGCCTGGATTTCCATCAGCGCGACTAGGCCGTGTACTTCTGCCTCGCGAGGCATCAGCTCGGCGATGATGCGGCCCAGGCGCAGTGCTTCTTCGCACAGCCCCGGCCGCATCCAGTCCTCACCCGCCGTGGCGGCATACCCTTCGTTGAAGACAAGGTAGACCACGCGCAGCACAGCGACGAGGCGTTCCTTTAACTCGTCGCCGCGTGGCACTTCGTACACCACGGCTTCACCGGCCAGGGTTCGCTTCGCCCTGACGATGCGTTGCGCCACCGTGGCGTCGGGTACCAGGAACGCGCGGGCGATTTCATCGGTCGTCAGGCCGCCCAGCAGCCGCAGGGTCAGCGCCACCTGGGCTTCGACCGATAGCGCCGGATGGCAGGCGGTGAAGATCAGCCGCAGCATGTCGTCGCCGATATCGTCGTCGAGCGCATCGATCAGGGCGTCGTCATGGGATTCCAGCAGGCCTTCCATATCCTGGCCGAGCGCTTCGAGCTTGCGGCCGGCCATGCGCTCACGGCGGATACGGTCCACCGCGCGGTGCTTCGCCGCCTGGGTCAGCCAGGCGCCCGCGTTGCGCGGCACGCCATCGCGTGGCCACTGTTCGAGGGCCGCGACCAGCGCATCCTGGGCCAGCTCCTCGGCGAGGTCGAGGTCGCGGACCATGCGGGCGATGGTGGCGATAAGCCGGGGCGATTCGATTTTCCAGATCGCGTCGATCGCGCGATGAACGTGGTCTGCCATGGCGACGGATGACAGCACCCGTCGCCATGGCAGGCAAGCCGCGCTGCCGCATTACGCCAGGGGCGCGAGCAGTTCCTTCATGCTGTAAAGCGGGCGAATCTCCAGCCGGGCGTCGTCGCCATCGGGGAACGGGTAGGTTCGTGCCCACGCGATCACGTCATCCAGGCTATCCACCCGCAGTACCCAGAAACCGGCGACCATCTCCTTGATCTCGGCGAACGGGCCATCGAACACCTGTGGCTGGCCCTTGCTGAAACGCACCCGCCTGGCATGGCGGCTGGAGGAGAGGCCGTTGCCGGCGATGAGGTAACCCGCCTCATGGCCGGCGCGGTTGGCCTCGGCCATCTTGCCCAGGATTTCGGCGCCGGGGTTCCAGTCGGTTTCACTGCGTTCGTTGGCTTTCAGCATCACCATGTAGCGCGGCCGGTCCGACTCATCCTCGGCGGGGTCACCGAAGTTGCTGAGCCCACCGGGGCAGCCCACCGGTCGGATCTCGATTTCGGCGTGGCCGTTGGCATCCTCGGCGGGCCAACGCTTTACCCAATCGACGGCGTCCTCCATCGAGTCCGCTTCGATGATGCTGAAGCCGGCCACCAGTTCCTTCGCTTCGGCGAACGGGCCATCCACGATGACCGGCGTCCTGCCGTCGCGGAAGCTGACCCGTACCCCTTCACGGCTGGGCTTGAGCCCCTCACCGGCGAGGAACCGGCCTTCCGAGGCCAGCACGTCGCAATACTCCGCCATGGCATCGAGCAACGGCTGCGTCACGGGCGCACCGGCTTCGGTATCGGCATCCGCCTTACGGACGATCAGGAATCGCATGGGGAGCCTCCTCAGGGGCCTTTCTTTTCGCCGCCGTTCACCATCCACGATACGCCGAAGGCGTCGTCGAGCATGCCGAAACGGTCAGCCCAGAAGGTCTCGCCGACGGGCATGGTGACGGTGCCTTTCTTCGCGAGCGCGGCGAACACTTTCTCGGCTTCCGCGCCGGTCTCGAAGCCGAGCGCGATGGTGCAGCCCTCCACCTTGCCGCTGTGCTTGAACACCGGCGGGGTATCGGAACCCATCAGGATGGCATCACCCACCTGCAGGCGGATGTGCATGACCTTCTCGCCCATCCCGGCCATGTCCTCGGGGGACGGACCGCAGCCCTCGTTCTTCGGCGCATCCGCCGGGGGCGGCGGCATATCCTTGAAGCGGCTGATCATGACGATCTTTCCGCCCAGGGCCTCTTCGTAGAACTTGAACGCTTCTTCGCAGTTGTCCTTGAAGTGCAGGTAAGGGGTGATGTTCATGGCGTGATCCTTGTGTGCGGGGTTGGGTTACTGGCGGGCGGCGATCTCGGCGCGCAGGCGTTCTTCCTGCGCCCGGGCTTCCGGGGTGAATTCGGCACCGAAATCCTCGGCCTCGAATATCTGGCGGATCTCAATCTCGGAGGTTCCGTCCTCGAACGGGTTGGGGCAGCGCTTCATCCACTCGATCGCCTCGTCCAGCGAGCGCACCTGGATGAGCCAGAATCCGGCGATCAGCTCGCGCGTCTCGGCAAACGGCCCATCGATGACCTCGCGACGGTCACCGCTGAAGCGAATGCGTGCACCATCCCTGGTAGGGCGCAGGCCCTCACCGGCCAGCAGTACGCCGGCACGCACCAGTTCCTCGTTGAAGTTGCCCATGGCGGTGATGAGGGCTTCGCTGGGCATGATGCCCGCCTCGGATGCCTGTGTTGCACGGACCATGACCATGAATCGCATCTGCCTTCTCCTTGCCGGTGGCCGGGACGCTTCCCGGCCTTCATGGGTACGTCGAACGACCCCAGGGCCGATCGACATGGCGGCGGAAAAAATTTATCGCGCCGGCCCGCGGTGGTAGCGCACCGGGAAGACAGCATGCAGCAGAGGATTCTCAAAGCATGAGCGACGGGCGCTCAGGCGTCGGCAAAGCGTCCGTGCGGGTCGTTCACGCCCGCCTTGCGCCAGGTCTGGGTGGACCCTGTGCGCGCCTCGGCTTCGAAAACACAGTGCACGCCCTCCCGGGCGAACGTCACCTCGGCGCTGCCGCCGGCCTGCGTAGCCAGCACGCGCTCAATGAAACGGGTGCCGAACCCCCGCTGGACCGGCTGCTCCACGGCAGGGCCTCCCGCCTCCTGCCATTCCAGCCGCACCGAACGGCGCTCGGGCACATAGGCCCAGTGCAGTGCCACGGTGCCGCCCGGCGCCGACAATGCGCCGTACTTGATGGCGTTGGTCAGTAGCTCGTGCAAGGCCATGGCGACGGAAACCGCGGGTTCGGGGCGCAGCATCAGCGCGGGCCCATCCAGCTGTACACGGGTGCCATCCGGGTCGTGTGGGGCGACGGTGGCTTCGACGATACTGCGCAACGCCACCTCCTCCCAGGCTCGGGACACGAGCAGGTCGTGGGCCCCGGCAAGGGCACGCAGCCGGCTCTCGAAGAGGTCCAGGGACTGCTCCACCGGCCGCTCACCACGGAAACTCTGGATCGCCATGGCCTGGACAACGGCCAGGGTGTTCTTTACCCGGTGGTTGAGCTCGTTGATCAGGATGCGCTGGGCACGTTGGGCATCGCGATGGGCCGTGACGTCGATGCAACTGCCCCAGTAGCCGGCGAAATGGCCATCCCGATAGAACGGTGCGCCGTTATCGAGCATCCAGCAGTACTCGCCGTCCCGCCGGCGCAGGCGGTATTCCATGGAGAAGGGTTCGCGGGCGTCGAACGCACCCGTGTACACGGCAAGGCAGCCCTGGAGGTCTTCCGGGTGCACGCCTTCGGCCCAGCCGTTGCCCACTTCCTCTTCCATGGTGCGCCCGGTGTAATCCAGCCAGGGCCTGTTGAACCAGTCGCAGAGCTTGTCCACGCCGGAGCGCCAGATCATGACCGGCGCGAAATCGGCCAACTCGCGAAATTCGCGATCCGAGGTGGCGATGGCCCGCTGGAAGGGACTGGTGGCGTATTCGCTCATCGATTCTCACCGTCGCGGTCCACGCGTCGCCTCCTGATCCCTCGGCGCGGGACATCCATGGTGGTCCGCGCGATCCATCGCGCCGGGACCCTTCGCCGCCGACGCGCCGAAGTCAGCCCACGATAACGCGTTTATCACGCGGCGTGCATGGCGCCACGCCGTGGCGTGAGCCCGGTCACGCGGGCACGGTTACGTAAGCGATTTCAGAATTACCGTATTGCATTGGCGCGTTGCCCGTGGACGGCCCGAACCCGGTCGTCGATATGTCAGAATCCTGCCGCCAGCGTGACAGGGGTGACGCGCAGGCTATGTCCGGGGACAACCGCTTGAAGCATGGCCGCGCACTGCGTGGCAGCGGCGGCGTGCACCCCGGGCCCCTCGGCGGCCAACCGCCCAACATGAAAGGATCGGAACGGAACATGGATCTTCTGCGCTTCCTCGCAATGCTCCCGGTGCGCCTGCTGCGCGGCCTGGGCTGGCTGCTTGCCTTCCTGCTGCGGCCCATCTTCGGCAACGTGGCCTGGTCTGCACCGGCATGGGTGCCCGCTACCGGCAAGGCCGCGCGCCAGCATCCGCTGAAGTTCACCGGCACGATCGCCGGTGTCCTGCTCTTGGTGGCAGCGGGGTGGTTTGGCTGGCATTGGTGGGTCAACCGGCCCAAGGCGGCGGAGCCCAACCGGATCACGTTCGAGGTGGTCGCACCGGCCGTTACCGATTACAGCGATACGCGCCCGGATATCCATCCGCTGGAAATTCGCTTCTCCGGTTCCGCGGCACGCATTGAATCGTTGGGCAAGCCGGTCACGGATGGCATTGCGCTGGAACCCCGGCAGGGTGGCCAGTGGAAATGGCAGGACGACCGTACGCTGGTGTTCACCCCCGCCACCGATTGGCCGGTAGGCCGCAAGTTCGAGGTCCGCTTCGACAAGGCAAAGGTTTTCGCCCCGCAGGCGTTGCTTGCCGACGACGAGGCCAGCTTCAACACCGTGCCGTTCACCGCGCGCGTCACCAACGGGGAGTTCTACCAGGATCCGCAGGATCCAACCCGGCGCAAGACCATCATCCAGTTGGCCTTCAACTACCCGGTGGATGCGGCCGAGCTCGAAAAGCGCATTGCGCTTGACCTGCGCGAGCACGACCAGAAGCACGGGAACGACCTGAAGTTCAGCGTCACGTACGACGAACACCACCTTAATGCCTTCGTGCACTCCATGCCCCTCCAACTGCCGCGCGATGATGGCGCCGTCGGCATGAAAGTGGCAGATGGCGTACGCAGCAGCCGCGGCGGCGATGGTACGGAGAAAGCGCTGGAGACCAGCGTTCGGGTACCCGGCCTGTACAGCCTGAAGATCAACGAGATGCAGGCCACCCTGGTCGACAACGATCGCTTCGAACCGGAGCAGGTCGTGACCATGGCCTTTGCCAGCGCGGTGAGCGACACCGACCTGGCGAAGCACGTGCGCGCATGGATCATCCCTAAGGATGCAAAGGCTTTTGGCGCAAGCACCGTGCGTGAGGCGGACCTGCGTGGGTGGGCCTCGGCAAAAGCCGAGGTCGTCCCGACCGAAAACGACTGGTCGGAGACACAGAGCTTCCGCTTCCATGCCCAGCCTGGTGATCGCCTGTACGTGCGTGTCGAGAAGGGCATGACCTCGTTCGGTGGTTACGTGATGCCGAACGCCTATGCGGAGATCCTGCCGGTACCCGAGTACCCGCGCCTGCTCCGTTTCATGTCCGATGGCGCCTTGTTGTCGCTCTCGGGGGACCACCGGGTATCGATCGTCTCGCGGAACATGCCGGGCCTGCGCGTGGAAGTAGGCCGTGTGCTACCCGATCAGTTGCAGCACCTGGTCACCATGTCGGGGGGTAGCTTTGCCAAGCCCTACCTGTATGGCATCAGCGAGGACAACATCACCGAGCGCTTCGTGAAGAAGGTGCCTATCGCCGACGAAGGCCCGGGCAAGGCGCATTACGAAGGGTTCGATGTCGGCCAGTACCTGGCCAGCGGCAAGCGTGGTGTATTCCTGCTCAAGTTGCAGGGCTTCGATCCGGCCCGCGAGAAGGAAATGCGCGAGAAGGCCATGCAGGCCGCGCGCGAAGCCGCAGGCCGGGAAGCCGGTGGCGATCCGGATGCCGAGGCTGCGGCGGCCGGTGAGCGCTTCGATCGTGAAGGCGGCTATACGTCGTACGAGTGGCCCAGCGACCAGCGCCTTGTCGTCATCACCGATCTGGGCGTGATCGCCAAGCGCGCCGCCGACGGCAGCCGCGATATCTATGTGCAGTCGATCCGCAGCGGCCAGCCGGCATTGGGCGCATCGGTATCGATCATCGCCAAGAACGGCACCACCCTGCTCACCCAGGCCACGGGCGCCGACGGCCACGCGCACTTCGCGGGGCTGGCGGGTTTCCTCCAGGAGAAGGAGCCGGCGATGGTCGTGGTGCGCCAGGGCGAGGATCTCTCGTTCCTGCCGATCAGTGCTCGCGACCGCCAGCTCGATTTCTCGCGTTTCGACGTGGGTGGCGATGTGAGCCCGGCCAGCGCGGGGCAGCTTTCCGGTTACCTGTTTTCCGACCGTGGCATCTACCGGCCTGGTGATCAGTTCCACATCGGCCTGATCGTGCGGGCTAGTACGTGGACCCGGAGCGTTGCGGGCATCCCGCTCGTCGCGCAGATCGTCGACCCACGCGGTACCACGGTGCGCCAGCAACCCGTCACGATGGACCAGGCCGGGTTCGCCGAGCTGGACTACACCACCGCGGAAACCTCGCCCACGGGCAACTGGACCGTGAACCTGTACATCGCGAAGGACGGCAAACCGTACTCGCAGATCGGTGACACCACCGTACAGGTGAAGGAGTTCCAGCCCGATCGCATGAAGGTATCTGCAAAGCTTTCCTCTGCCGTGGCCGAAGGCTGGGTGAAGCCGGCGCAACTGAAAGCGCTGGTCGATGTACAGAACCTGTTCGGTACGCCGGCGGCAGGCCGCCGCGTGGAAGGTTCGCTGACCTTGCGCCCCGCGTTCCCGTCGTTCCCCAGCTATAAGGATTACCACTTCTACGACATCCGCCGCGCGAAGGATGGCTTCGAAGAGAAGCTGGCCGACCAGAAGAGCGACGACAAGGGGCACGCGGAATTCCCGCTGGACCTTTCCCGCTACGCCGACGCCACGTACCAGCTCTACTTCCTGGCCAAGGCCTACGAAGCAGAAGGTGGGCGCAGCGTGGCGGCGGCCACCCAGGGCATGGTCTCGTCGAACGACTGGCTGGTGGGCTACAAGGCGCCGGATAACCTGGACTATGTGGCGCGCGATGCCGTGCGCAGCGTGAACCTGGTCGCGATCAACCCCGAAGCGAAGCGCATGGACCTGGCGGGCCTCAAGCAGGCCATCGTCGAAACGCGCTACGTCTCGGTGCTGACCAAGCAGGACTCGGGCGTTTACAAGTACGAATCCAAGGCACGCGAGACCACGCTCTCGGAAACGGCCCTCACGATCCCGGCGGCCGGCCTCGATGTCACCTTGCCGACGACCAAGCCAGGTAACTTCGCGTTGGTCGTGAAGAACGCTGATGGCAAGGAAGTGAATCGCGTGGCGTGGTCGGTCGCGGGCGAAGGCAACGTGTCGCGCTCGCTGGAACGTAACGCCGAACTGCAGCTCGCCCTGTCGAAGAAGGACTACGCACCGGGCGAATCCGTGGATATCGCGATCCGCGCGCCTTACGCCGGCAGCGGCCTCATCACCATCGAGCGCGACAAGGTGTACGCGCATGCCTGGTTCCACGCCGACACCACCAGTTCCGTCCAGCACATCACGGTGCCGGCGGGCTTCGAGGGTAACGGCTATATCAACGTGCAGTATGTGCGGGATCCGTCGTCCGATGAGATCTTCATGAGCCCGCTCTCGTTCGGTGTCGTGCCGTTCTCGGTGAACATGGATGCGCGCAAGGAAGGCCTGCGCGTGGAAACACCTGACCTGGTCAAGCCGGGCGATACGCTCACCATGCATGTCACCTCGGGCACGCCGACGCGGGCCGTGGTGTTCGCCGTCGATGAAGGCATCCTGCAGGTCGCGCGCTACAAGCTGGGCGACCCGCTGCAGTACTTCTTCCGCAAGCGCATGCTCGAGGTGAGCACCACGCAGATCCTTGACCTGATCATTCCCGACTTCACCAAGCTGACCACGCTCGCCGCGCCGGGTGGCGATGCCGAGGGCGCCATCGGCCGCCAGCTCAACCCGTTCCGGCGCAAGCAGGACAAGCCGGTGGCGTTCTGGTCGGGCATCGTGGATGTGGACGGCAGCCGCGACCTCACGTGGAAAGTGCCGGATTACTTTAACGGCAAGCTGCGCGTGATGGCCGTGGCGGTATCGCCGGAGCGCATCGGTACGTTCGAAGGTGCCACGACGGTCCGCGGCGATTTCGTGCTCTCGCCGAACGTACCGACCACGCTGGCCCCGGGCGACGAGGCCGAGGTGAGCGTTGGCGTGGCTAACAACCTCACCGGATTGGGGGGCAAAACCATCCCGGTGTCCGTCGAGCTGAAGGTGGGCCCGCAGCTGCAGGTCGTGGGCAGCGCGACGCAGACGCTCCAGCTGGGCGAGATGCGCGAAGGTGCAGCGATCTTCCGCGTGCGTGCCACGGACAAGCTCGGCTCAGGCCACCTGGCGTTCAGCGCCGGAGCCAATGGTAAATCCGCACGTCAGGGCGTGGATGTCTCGGTGCGCCCGGCCTCAGCCATGCGTACCGAGCTGGCTTTCGGTCATGTCGATGCGCACGGCCGTGCCGATATATCCCCATTGCGCGACATGTTCGACGCGTACGCTCGCCGCGACGCGGCGTTCTCGACGGTCCCGGTAGTGCTGGCGCGTGGGCTTGCCGCGTATCTGGTCGATTTCCCGCACGCGTGCACGGAACAGGTCATCAGCGCGGCGATGCCTGCGTTGATCCTGGGCAAGCGTCCGGAATTCGGCGATATCAAGCCAGCGCAGATGTTCGATGGCGCGGCGCCGCCGGCCGATCCCGTAGCGGCGCTGTTCGATACGTTGCGCGCGCGGCAGAACGGGCAGGGCGGTTTCGGCCTGTGGACCGCGACGCCGGATACGCACGTGTTCGCCACCGATTACGCCGTGCACTACCTGATCGAAGCCGGCGACCATGGCGTGGCCGTGCCGCGCGATATGCTGGATGCGGCGAACAAGGCCCTACGCCAGGTTGCCGCCGACGACAGCGGCGACAGCCTGGCCGAGATGCGCCAGCGCGCCTATGCCATCTACCTGCTGACCCGCCAGGGCGTCGTCACCACCAACGACCTGGCCTCGGTACAGCGACGCCTGCAGGATGCGTATGCCACGACGTGGAAGGACGACCTCGCGGCCGCCTGGGTCGCCGCTTCGTATCGACTGCTGCACCAGGACCGCGTCGCCAACGACCTGATGGCCGGGCCGCGCAAGCTGCTCCTGCGCAAGGCCACCAACGAGCCGTACAGCTATGGGGAGTACTACGACCCGGCTATCCGTGACGCCACCGTGCTTTACCTGCTGGCAAAGCACTTCCCTGAGCAGGCAAAGGATCTGCCGCCGACACTGGTCGATACGCTGGTGCGCCCGCTGGGCCAGGGCCACTACAACACGCTGTCGTCGGGCATGATTATCCTCGCCCTGGATGCCTGGGCGAAGGACGGCGGTGCCGTGGTCGACAAGCTGTCGATCGGGTCGGTGGCGAAGGATGGCGCCGTCACGCCGATCGGCAAGCCGGAGGGCGTGCTGCTCGATGCGAAGTTCAGCGCCGCTGCCCAGCGCCTGCGTCTGGTCAACGATGCCGACAGCACCGGCTGGTACGCCGTGACCCAGGCGGGCTTCGACCGCGCGCCTTCCAGCCAGGTGCGCAAGGATGGACTCGAGATCACGCGTAGCTATACCGATACCAAGGGCAGTGCGATCAGCAAGGTGAGCGTGGGTGACGAAGTGGATGTGCACGTGCGGATCCGCGCTACGAAGGAGGACGGGGTCAGCAATATCGCCATCACCGATCTGCTCCCGGGTGGTTTCGAACCGGTGATGGATACCCAGGCAGCACCTGCCCCGGATGACCAGGCTGCACCATCGTCCGACGAGACCACGTCGGATACGGAAGGTGGCGATGCCGAAACCGGCCCGGAGGATGATTCGGAAGGCGATGGGAACGCCGCGGATGATGCGACGCCTGCATGGCGTTCGCCGATCGGCAACCCGAACTCCACCTGGAAGCCCGAGTACGCCGATGTGCGCGAGGATCGCGTCGTGGTGTACGGCTACGCATCGACCGATGTGCAGGAGTTCATCTATCGCATCAAGGCGACCAACGCCGGTACCTTCGTGATCCCGCCCGCGCAGGTGGAATCGCTGTACGACCGCGGTACACAGGCAACGGCACCGGGTGGCGGCAAGCTCACGGTGGAGTCGAAGCCCTGACGTGAAGGGGTTTTTCTCCCGCTTCGGCTGGCCGCGCTGGCACAACGTCCTCGTGGCGTTGTTGCTGGTCGCGGCCGTGCCGGTCGCCTGCCGGCTCTGGCCACACGATCCCCTGCGGGCGTGGCTGCCCTCGTCCACGGCCATTTACGATGACCGCGGGCAGTTGCTGCGCCTCACCCTTGCCAGCGATGACCGCTACCGCTTGTGGGTGCCGCTGGAGGACATCTCGCCGGCGCTCGTCGATGGCGTGTTGTTGCACGAGGACCGCTGGTTCCGTTGGCACCCTGGCGTGTCCGCGTGGGGGTTGCTGCGCGGTGCATGGGTGACTTACGTACGCCACGGCAATCCGCAGGGTGGCTCCACGATCACCATGCAGCTGGCACGCCTGCTGTGGCACCTGGATACGCGCACGCCGGGTGGCAAGATCGTCCAGGCGATGCGTGCGGTGCAGCTCGAACTGCAGTATTCCAAACACGACATCCTGGAGGCCTACCTCAACGCGGCACCTTACGGGCGCAATGTCGAAGGCGTGGGAGCGGCCAGCCTTGCGTACTTCAGCAAGCCGCCTGCCAGACTGAGCTTGCCTGAGGCGCTGACCCTGGCGGTGATCCCACAGGAGCCCGCGCGCGGGTTGCCGGGCAACGCCAACGGTACCGGAATCATCGACAAGGCGCTGCGTGCATCACGCGATCGCCTGTTCGTGCGCTGGGTGGCGCGGCATCCCGGGGACGCCAGTGCGCGCCCGTTGTTCGATTTGCCCTTGCGCCTGCGCCCACTCTCGCGCCTGCCGTTCGAAGCGCCGCACTTCGTGGAGCAGGTGCTCGCGGACCGTCGCCTGACGGGCGGCGACGACATGCGTGTCACCACGACGCTCGATCTTGGCCTGCAACACAGCCTGGAGCGCCAGGTACGCCAATACGTGGATCATGCGAACGCGCGCGGCATCCGCAATGCGGCCGCGCTGCTCGTCGATACGCGCGACATGGGCATCAAGGCCATGGTGGGCTCGGCGGATTATTTCGATCCGGCGATTTTCGGGCAGGTCAACGGCACGCAAGCCAAACGGTCGCCGGGCTCGACACTCAAACCCTTCATCTACGCGCTGGGTTTCGACCAGGGAATCCTGCACCCCGAGACGGTGCTGCGCGATGTGCCTTCGGCGTTTGGCCCCTATACGCCGGAAAACTTCGATGGCCGGTTCCTTGGCCCGGTGACGGCTACGCAGGCCCTGATCCGCAGTCGAAACATTCCGGCGGTGCAGGTCGCCGCACGCCTGGGCAATCCCAACCTGTACCAGTTCCTGCGCGATGCGGGCGTATCGCGTATGCAGAGTGAAAAGCACTACGGCCTGGCACTGGTGCTCGGCGGCGGCGAAGTCACCATGCAGGAGCTGGCCGGCCTTTACGCCATGCTGGCGAACCGCGGTGAACTTCGGCCGCTACGCACCGAGGCCATGCAACCGCAAACGAAAGGCACGCGGCTGCTCAGCGAAGAAGCCAGTTTCATGGTGATGGATATGCTGCGGCAGAACCCGCGTCCGGACGATGCCGTTGCGGCGCAGCCTTCGCGGTTGCCCGTGTACTGGAAGACCGGCACGTCCTGGGGCTTCCGCGATGCATGGACCGCGGGTTCGTTCGGCCCGTACGTCCTGGTGGTGTGGATTGGCAACTTCGATAGCACCGGCAATCCGGCGTTTGTCGGCGTGGACGCCGCGGCACCGTTGTTCTTTCGTATCGCCGATGCGTTGCGTGCCGAACGGCCGGGTCTGGCGGAACCGATCCGCCGCAACCCACCCAACCTGCGCCGCCTGCCTATCTGCCTGGCCAGCGGCGACCTGCCCAACGCGTGGTGCCCGCAGGTGGGCAGCACCTGGTTCATCCCCGGAAAGTCGCCGATCAAGGTCAGCAACGTGCATCGTCCCGTGGTGGTGGATAACCGCAGCGGCAAGCCCGCCTGCCCGCCGTTCGATCCGGAGACGACGCATGCCGAGGTCTACGAATACTGGCCATCCGACCTTGCCCGTGTGTTCGCCCAGGCCGGCATGGCCCGGCGCCTGCCGCCCCCGTTGCCCGATTGCCAGGGCGGCGGCCAGGCACCGGGCGATCCGCCACGCATCACTTCGCCATTGAAAGGCAGTACCTACCAGGTGCGTGTGTCCCGGTTCGGCACGGAGAAGATCGCATTCACCGCGACGACCGATGCAGGGATCCGTACGTTGTACTGGTTCGTCGATAACGCCTATGTCGGGAGCACCCCTGCGGGCCAGACCTGGATGTGGACACCCGAGCGAACGGGGCGGTTTCTCGTCCGCGTGGTCGATGATCGCGGCGCCTCCGATGCCCGCGAACTCGGCATTGGATCGGTTGAATAGCACGTGTGAATTGCCGTCTGTGAAACCTGTGGGTAAATTCGGCACCCACCGTTCAGCGGGCCCCCGCCAGCGACGATAAGTAGCGCCTGAGGGTCAATCACAGGGCGGGGGCTCTAATGGCATCCAACATCATCGAAGGGCTGCGTTCGTTCATGGGCGCGGGGCGGTCGGGTATGCGCTGCAAGATGGATGCGCTGAACCGGACCCAGGCCGTCATCGAGTTCGCGCTGGACGGCACCATCCTTTCCGCCAACCAGAACTTCCTCGATGCCATGGGCTACACGCTCAAGGATATCCAGGGAAAGCACCACCGGGTGTTCATGGACCCGGCCGAAGCCGAGACGCCTGCCTACGCCGAGTTCTGGAAGCGCCTGGGCTCGGGCCAGCCCGACGTGGGCCTGTACCGCCGCGTCGGCGCCGGTGGCCGCGAGGTATGGATCCAGGCCAGCTACAACCCCGTGCTCGATCGCCGTGGCCGCCCCGTGCGTGTGGTGAAGTTCGCCACCGATGTCACGGAGCAGCGCCTGCGTGCCGCCGACATGGAGGGGCGCCTGGCTGCGATCGACAAGGCGCAGGCGGTGATCAGCTTCACCCTGGATGGTCATATTCTCGAAGCGAACGACAACTTCCTCGCCACCATGGGCTATGAGCGCGACGAAGTGATCGGTCAGCACCATTGCATGTTCGTCGACCGGGCCGAACGTGAGAGCGCGGATTACCTGTCGTTCTGGGAGAAACTCGGCCGCGGCGAATACGATTCGGGCCTGTACCACCGGGTGGACCGGCGTGGTCGCGAGGTGTGGATCCAGGGCAGCTACAACCCGATCTTCGATATGGCGGGGCGCCCGTTCAAGGTGGTGAAGTACGCCACCGATGTCACCGCGCAGACGCGCGCCACGCGCACCTTGCATGCATCACTTACCGAACTGGCCGATACGGTGCCGGCCATCGCCGAGCAGGCGCGGGCGACCAACGCGCTCGCCAACGAAGCCAGCCGCTCCGCGGCCGATGGCGGTGCGATGGTGGATGCGGTGATCGCCACCATGGGCGCTATCCAGGATGGTGCGCGCGATATCGCCGAGATCGTGGGGCTCATCGATTCGATCGCGTTCCAGACCAATATCCTGGCGCTGAATGCCTCGATCGAAGCGGCCCGTTCCGGCGTGCACGGCAAGGGGTTCGCCGTGGTGGCCCAGGAAGTGCGCATGCTCTCGCAACGCAGCGCCGACTCCGCCAAGGACATTCGTTCCCTCATCGAGAACACGCTCGATCGCGTACGCGAGGGCAGCGAGCGCAGTGGCGAGGCCGGCGAGGCCATGCGCAATATCCTCGGTTCCGTCACCACCTTGCTCGATCGCGTAAGCGATGTGGCCCGGGCGACGAACACCCAGGCCGGCGGCATCGACTCGGTCCGCCGCGCGGTCTCCGAACTGGCGTAGGCTTGGGGCTCCTCAATGGGAGCCTGCTGCCATGCCCAGCACCATCATCCCGTGCCTGCGCTACCGCGATGCACCCGCGGCTATCCGGTTCCTTTGCGATGCGTTCGGTTTCAGCGAGCACGCCGTTTACCGGGACGAGACCAACCCGGACATCGTGGTCCATGCCCAGCTGACCTTCGGCGACGGCATGGTCATGCTGGGCTCGGTGATCGGCGATACACCCTTCGCCGAGCACATCGTGCAGCCGGACCAGATCGGCGGGCGCGAAACGCAGTGCCCCTGCGTCACCGTGGCTGACCTGCGCGCGCACTACGAGCGCGCCAAGGCCCACGGCGCCACCATCATCGACGACTACGAGGAGAAGGAGTACGGCGGTGCCGGCTACTCCGCGCGTGACCTCGAGGGCCGCCTCTGGTACTTCGGCAGCTACGACCCGTGGGCGCCGCCCGGCTAGGCCCAGCGGCGGCCGCGCTCGGTCATGTACAGGCGGATTTCGTCTTCGGCGATATCGGCCAGGGCGCGCAGGCCTTCCTTTTGCGTCTCATCCAGCCGGCGCGGTGCATTGTCGATGACGCAGAGGGTGCCCAGCGCGTGGCCGTCGGGGCTGCGCAGGGGGCAGCCCGCATAGAACACCAGGTGTTCGTGGCCTGTCACCAGCGGGTTGTTGCGGAAGCGCTCGTCGTTGCGTGCGTCCTCCACCGTCATGATGTCGTCGCCGAGAATGGCATGCCCACAGAAGGCCCATTCGCGCGGTGTCTGGGACAAACCGGTGCCGCGATGCGACTTGAACCACTGGCGCTGCGAGGTAAGCAGGGTGATCAGCGACACCGGGGTGCCTGCGATCAGGCCGGCCAGCCAGGTGATGCGATCGAACGCCGGCTCAGCCGGCGTATCCAGCAGGCCCGTACGGCCGACGGCCCGAAGCCGGCCCGCTTCGTCGTCGGGTACGGGATAGGAGGGCATGCGCTCCGGGCGAAGCTCGGGCGACATGGCCTGAAGGGGATCCGCCGCCAGGGCCGTACGCTCTTCCAATAACGCAAGGACGGCGCTCTGGCGCATGCGGCGGTGGCCGCCAGGCGTTTTCCAGGACACCAGGGCACCACTTTCGATCCACTTCTGGGCCGTGCTCACGGAAATGCCGAGCAGCCGCGCGGCGTCGCGCGTTGTCAGGGTGGGATCGTCGGTTGGCGTGGTGGCGTTCTGGTAACTCAAGGCGGCTTACAAGTGCGGAAGGAAAGGAAACGCAAGCAATAGCAGATCGACGCTACCACAGCGCTTGCCGCAAAGCGCTTGCCAAACGTTGCGCTTTTCGGTGGCGGTGATGCGATTTTTGAGGGGGTATGCGATGCGGGGCATGGCGGCCTTTCGCGTGGGTGGCATTACGGCGGCCGGGATCGTTACCGCCCCGGATCACCACGTTACCCCCACGCCTTGCATGGCGCAGGCGCCCGGCGAACCCCTTCAGGCGCACCATTTTGCCGTAAATGCACAATGGAGCATCACGAAGACCCGACACGCAGCCGACTCCATGAATACATGACACGGCATCCAATGCCTGGGACCCCTTCCACGCAGGTAAGCCCATGGATGTCGCCGTCAAACAACAGATCCAGGCCGCCCACCCCAAGGCGGCCATCATCACCACATGCATTCTGGCGGCCCTGGCGGGCCTGATGTTCGGCCTGGATATCGGCGTCATTTCAGGCGCCCAGCAATTCATCCAGAAAGACTTCGCCGCCACTGACCGCACCATCGAGTGGGTGGTGAGCAGCATGACCCTCGGTGCCGCCGCTGGCGCTCTGGGCGCGGGTTGGATGTCGGCCACGCTGGGCAGGAAGCGCTCGCTGATGCTGGGCGCCGTGCTCTTCATCGCTGGCTCCCTGTTCTGCGCCCTGGCGTGGAGCCCGGCCAGCCTGATCGCGGCCCGCGTGGTGCTTGGCCTTGCCATTGGCGTGGCGACCTTTACTGCGCCCCTGTACCTCGCTGAGGTCGCCCCGGAGCGCATCCGTGGCGCCATGATTTCCACCTACCAGCTGATGATCACTACCGGCATCCTGCTGGCGTTCCTCTCCGATACGGCCTTCAGCAGCACGGGTAACTGGCGCTGGATGCTCGGCGTGATCGCGGTGCCCGGTGCCCTGTTCATGGTCGGCCTGTTCTTCCTGCCCGATAGCCCACGCTGGCTGCTGCTGCGGGGCCGCAAGGAGGATGCGCAGATCGTGCTGGCGAAGCTGCGTGGCGATGAGCGCGTGGTCGAGAAAGAAATCGCCGATATCGAAGAACAGCTCAAGACGAAGCAGCACGGCTGGAGCATGTTCCGCGAGAACCGCAACTTCCGTCGCTCGGTGGGCCTGGGCATGTTGCTGCAGGCCATGCAGCAGTTCACCGGCATGAACGTGGTGATGTACTACGCACCGCGCATCTTCAAGGAAATGGGCTACGACACCCAGGCGCAGATGTGGTTTACCGCTGCCGTGGGCCTGACCAATGTGCTCGCTACGCTGATCGCCTTCGGCCTGGTCGATCGCCTGGGCCGCAAACCGATCCTGTATGCGGGCTTCAGCATGATGGCGGTGGGCCTGGGTGTGGTCGGCACCATGATGGCGCTCGGCATTAACGGCCGCGCCGAGCAGCTATTCACCGTCGGCATGCTGCTGTTCTTCATCGTCGGCTTCGCCATGTCGGCCGGTCCGCTGATCTGGACGTTGTGCTCGGAGGTGCAACCGCTGAAGGGGCGTGATTTTGGTATCGCCGCCTCGACGTTCACCAACTGGGGCACCAATTGCATCGTTGGCGTCACCTTCCTCAGCCTCATGGCCGGCATCGGCAACGCACAGACCTTCTGGCTGTACGCCGCGCTCAATGCCGTCTTCATCATCTTCACCGCCTGGCTCGTGCCCGAGACCAAGGGTGTGACCCTGGAACAGATCGAGCGCAACCTTATGAGCGGTAAGCCGCTGCGTCGTATCGGCAGCTAAGCGATGCCAAGCCGGGCAGCCGAGCGGCGCAGGTTTGCCCGGTCCATGCCCAGTTCGCGCGCAGCGGCGGCCCAGTTGCCGCCGCTGCGTGCGAGGGACGCTTCGATGCGTTGCCGCTCGTAGAGTTCCAGGGCGGCACGCAGGGGCAAGTCGCTGGTGTCATGCGGTGGCCGTATACCGGCATCGGGAACGCCCGTCGCCCCATCGGCCGATGCGATGTCCAGATCGGTGCCTTCGATGACGAGCACATGGCCCCGCTCCATGCGCGCCAGGGCTTTCAGCGAAGCGCGGCCTACCGTGTGCTCCAGTTCCCGGACGTTGCCCGGCCAACGCCAGCCCAGCAACAGCGCCTGCGCTTCGCTGGCCAGACGGATGCCGGTCAGGCCGAGGCGAGCACGGTTCTCCTCCAGGAAGCCGCCGGCCAGGAGGAGTACGTCGTTACCGCGGTCACGCAGTGCAGGCACGGACAGGGGATAGACGCTCAGCCGGTGATAAAAATCCGCGCGGCAGCGGCCAGCGCGCACTTCATCCGCCAGGTCACGATTGCTGGCGGCGATGATGCGAACATCCACGCGGTGCTCGCGATCGGAGCCGAGGCGCTGCAACTGGCCGCTCTGCATGACGCGGAGCAGTGCGGCCTGGGCACCCAGCGAGAGGTCGGCGACCTCATCCAGGAACAGCGTGCCGTGGTCGGCCAGTTCAAACTTGCCGCGTCGTTCGTTGGTGGCACCGGTGAATGCCCCGCGTACGTGGCCAAACAGTTCGCTTTCCAGCAATTGTTCTGGCAACGCCGCGCAGTTCACGGCGATCAACGGTCGATCCGCGCGCGCGGATGCGGCATGGATGGCCTGCGCCACAAGCTCCTTGCCCGTTCCCGTTTCGCCGCGGATCAACACGGTGAGGTCGCTGTGCGCCACGGTGGCGATATCGTCCTGAAGACGGCGGAAGGCCGGGCTGAGCCCTGCCAGATGGCGAACGGGTGCCTGGCCCGCGGCAAGACGGAAGCCTTCCGCGCGAGAGTGCTCGCGTGCGGCATCCCGCTCCAGGCCGCGCATGCGATCGCCTGCGGCCACCGTGGCACCCGCCAGGCTGGCGAATGCCTTCAGGGTGGCGAGGTCGCCTTCATCGAAGCGGCCTGCCTCGAGCGCATCCAGGGTCACCAGGCCCCACGGCTTGCCATCGACCTTGAGAGGGCAGCCCATGCAGTCGTGGACATCCAGGTGGGGTTCGGCCGCGACCAGGCCGTCGTAGGGATCGGGCAACGGACTATCGGGAGGAAACAACGTTGGTGCGTCGTGGGCGAGAAGCGCCGCGAACCGCGGGTGATCGGCCACCCGAAAGCGACGGCCGAGGGTGTCCACGCTGAGGCCGCTGACAGCGAGCGGCACCAGCTCGGAGCCTTCCAGGCGCAGCAGTGCACTGGCGTCACTGCGTACCAGGCCGCGCAGCACTTCCAGCAGCCGGCGGTAACGCTCGGATTCCGGAAGGTCGCGGGAAAGGTCGTCCACCAGGGGGAGGAGGGCAGCGAGAATGGGGTCTGGCGTAGTCATGTTGACTCGTCGGCGAGTCGGGATGACTCGCTATGGCGAGGGTCATTATGACCCTCGCTATGGCATAACGTATTGATCAAAAAGGTCGCAGGTGGCTGGCACGGCTTGTGGATAGGTACGGGTAACTCCAACGACCCAAAGCGAAGGTCCCCATGCTCTCCCCCGAACACAAAGCCATCGTCCGTGCCACCGTCCCGCTGCTCGAAGCCGGCGGCGAGGCGCTCACCACGCACTTTTACGGGGTTCTGCTGGACGAGCACCCCGAGGTTCGCCCGTACTTCAACCAGGCCAACCAGCTGACCGGCGAGCAGCCGCGCGCACTGGCCAACGGCGTGCTGATGTACGCCAAACATATCGACCAGCTGGAGGCGCTTGGCGATCTGGTCACCATGATCGTCAACAAGCACGTCTCGCTGCGCATTCGCCGCGAGCACTACCCGATCGTGGGCGCCTGCCTGCTCCGCGCCATTCGCGACGTGCTCGGGCCCGAGATCGCCACCGATGCGGTGATCGAGGCATGGGGGGCGGCCTACGGTCAGCTCGCCAACATCCTTGCTGGCGCCGAGGAGGCCATCTACGACGAGCAGGCACTCGCTCCGGGGGGCTGGCGCGATGGGCGCATGTTCCGGGTCGTTGAAAAAACCCGGGAGAGCGACGAAATCACCTCGTTTCGCTTTGCCCCGGTGGATGGGGCTTCCGTGTATGCACACGCACCCGGCCAATACATAGGCCTGCGTGTCATCGTCGATGGACAGGACATGCGGCGGAACTACTCGCTGTCCGCCGCGGCGGATGGAAAAACCTACCGGATCAGCGTGAAACGCCACCCCGGCGGCGCGGTCTCGAACTTCCTGCACGATCAGCTGGCGGTGGGCGGCACCGTGGAGCTATTCCCGCCCGCCGGCCACTTCACGCTGGAGGAAAGCGAGCGCGATGTCGTGCTGATCAGCGGGGGCGTGGGAATCACCCCCACGCTGGCCATGCTCGAGCAGGCGCTGACGACCCGACGCCCGATTCACTTCATCCACGCGGCGCGCCACGGTGGCGCGCACGCCTTCCGCGATACGATTGATGCGCTGGCGGCACGGCACCCCAACCTTAAACGCTACTACTGCTACGAGGCTCCACGCACAGGCGATCCCGAGCCGCATGCGACCGGCCTGCTGGACCGCGAGCGGCTGGCCGCGTGGTTGCCGGCCACCGACACGATAGATGCCTACTTCCTTGGGCCAAAGCCGTTCATGAAAAGCGTGCGCGACGCACTGCGCGATCTTGGCGTGCCCGACGACCGCGCGAAATACGAGTTCTTCGGCCCGGCATCGTCGCTCGACTGATGTACTCCGCCTGGCCGGTGGTTGCCTACTCACCACCGGCAAGGCGATGATCGGCCCTCACGCAAACGGTGGGGGACCGGGCATGTCGCATGGGCAAGAACAGCAACTCGAGCGGCTGACATTCTTTTCAGATGCCGTATTCGCTATCGCGATCACGTTGCTGGTCATCGAGATCCACGTGCCTGACGTGCCAGGGGGCGGCGACGATGCCTGGCTTCAGGCACTGGCACACCTGGTGCCGCATTTTCTCGGCTACTTGCTCAGCTTCGTCGTGGTCGGCGCGCTATGGGCCGCCCACCATCGCGTCTTCGGCATGCTGCAGCGATTCGACCCCGCCATCGTGTGGCGCAATCTGGCACTCCTGATGTCGGTCGCGTTCATGCCGTTCTCATCCGCGCTCATGAGTACGCACCCGACCGAGCGCGTGCCTGAAATGTTCTATTCGTTGAACCTGTTCATCGCGGGGCTGTTGCAATGGCGGCTCTTCCGTACCGCATTGCGCGCGCCGTTTATCGCCGAGGGCGTGCGGGATGAGGATGTCGCTGCCATGAAGCGGAGGACGCTCGCGCTTCCCTTGATGTCGACCTTGTCGTTCATCCTTGCGTTCTGGATCCCGGGGATGAGTAACGTGCCGCTCGTGCTGATGCCCGTGATCGTGACCTGGTTCGCACGCGGTGGTATTCGGCGCCGAACCACAGCGACGACACCTTTGGTTTGAGAATTTCTGCCAATTGTCGTTTTATCGTCTCGCCGATTTTCCTCAAAGAAAGTCTGATTTTTGAGGAAACTTCCATATAACTTTGTAGGGGTAATCCGACAAACTTTCTCCAGCGCTCGCGTAGTCGGGCCCGGCTGCGTGCTGTGCGGGGTGACCCGTGTCGCCCCAGGCCGGCGGTCCATGGTGGGCCGTTGAACTGCGTAACTTTGAGAAAGGTTGATTGGATGAACCTCAAGATTTTTAGTTCTGCCCTGCTTGTTGCGGGTCTCGCTTCGCCGGCCGCGTTTGCGGAAACCGGCACCATCTCCTTTACGGGCAAGATCACCAACGTGACGTGCTCGGTGGATGGCAACGATAGTGGTGGCCCCAATTTCGCGGTCGACCTCGGCGCCGTCAGTGCCGGAGACTTTGCCAACATCGGCGACAACGTGGGCCAGACCGGTTTCAAGATCAAGATTGGCGGTGAGCCGAGCTGCCAGGACGATACCAAGGTCTGGGCGGCGTTCGATGCGGATGGCGCGACCGTCAACCCGGACACGGGCCTCGTGCGCGTCACCGGCGGCACTGCCACCGGCGTGGACATTCGCCTTTTTAACGAGGACGGCGAAAAGATCAATGCGTGGCTGAACGACAAGGTTATCAAGAAGACCGTGGTCGGCAATGTCGCGACGATCTATCACGCCGCATCGTTCGAGCGCACCGGTGCCATCAGCGCCGGTGACGCGCAGGGCCGCGTGAAGTACACGATCAACTACGAAGCCCCGTAATCGCGGGTTCGGCCGTCGGCATGCCGACGGCCGAAATGAAAGGTCAATTCCATGATGAGCAGATTCATGCTGCACGCGGCTTGCGTGGCGGTAGCGACCGTTTGTGCCGCGCCAACGGATGCCAGCGTCGTTATGAACGCAACCCGTTATGTCTGCCGTTCTCGCTGCAGGTTGGCTCCTGCGCCGACCCGGTGGGCCTTGTGGCGCAATTTACGTTTGGGGTCACGGGAGATGCCGAGCCCGGGCACCCCGGCTGGTTTACGCTTACGGGGCCGCAGAATGTGGCCCTTGAGCTGGGAACCAAGGACAAGCGCACCATGGCGCCTGGCATGCCGGTGCCGCTCAACGCGTTGGGAACCGGCGAAACGTACGATTTCAACGTGCGCTTGCGCGAGACGAGGGCCACGGTCCGTGGCGGGACCTTCCATCGCCCGGTCCGCGTCGAGGTGGAATACCTCTGACCGGGATATCATTGCGAGTCTCGAACGGCACGACCGCAGGCCTCTCATGCGCAACCCCCTCCAGGAACAACTTCTCAAAGCCGGCCTCGTCAAGAAAGACAAGGCCGCCAAGATCGTCCGCGACCAGGCCAAGCAGCGCCAGGGTAAGGCGCCGGTCGCGACGGATGAGGAGAAGGTCGATGCCCGTCAGCTCCAGGCCGAGCGAGCGGAGCGCGACCGCGCGCTGGCGGCCGAGCGCAATGCAGAAGCCAGGGCGAAAGAACTCCGCGCCCAGGTCCGCCAGATCGTCGACGCGAAGAAGATCAAGCGCGACGGTGAAGTGCCATATCGCTTTACCGATGGCGACCGCATCAGCAGCGTGCTGGTCAGCGAGGCGCAACGCGCCCAGCTCGCGGCCGGCGCGCTTGCCATTGTTCATCACGGCGAGGGTTTCGAACTGCTGCCCCGCGCCGCGGCGGATCAGGTCCACGCACGCGTGCCCGAACTGATCGCGCTCGACCACGGCCACAAGGAGGGCGACCCGGCACCGGTCGCCGATGAGGACGATGACTTCTACAAACAGTTCGTCGTTCCCGACGACCTGATGTGGTGAGGCGCGAATGACGATTCTTGTCACCGGCAGTGCCGGCCACCTGGGCGAGGCAATGGTCCGCCGGCTGCGCGAGCAGGGGCGTGCCGTTCGCGGGGTGGATATCAAGCCCTCCGCGTTCACCGATCACGTGGGTTCGATCGCGGATGAAGCGTTCGTGCGCGATGCGATGGCCGGCGCGACGGCAGTCATCCACAGCGCGACCCTGCACAAGCCCCACGTCGCCACCCACAGCAAGCGCCAGTTCGTGGATACGAACGTGGCAGGTACCGTTGCGCTGCTCGAGGCCGCTGTGGCGCATGGCGTGGGCGCGTTTGTCTTCACCAGCACCACCAGTGCCTTTGGCGCGGCGCTCTCGCCCGCCGCTGGCGAACCGGCGGCGTGGATCGACGAGGATGTGGCGCCTATCCCGAAGAACATCTACGGCGCCACCAAGATTGCGGCCGAAGGCATGTGCGAGCTTGTGGCCCGAAAGGATGGCCTGCCGGTGCTCGTCCTACGAACCTCGCGCTTCTTTCCCGAAGATGATGACAATGCGGGTGTTCGTGCCGAATACGGCACGGCCAACCTGCAGGCGAACGAATTGTTGTACCGCCGTGCGGATATCGATGACATCGTGACCGCGCATCTGCTGGCGATCGACAAGGCCCCGGCCCTTCGCTTCGGGCGCTACATCGTCTCGGCTCCACCCCCGTTCACGCGGGTCGACGTGGCCGCGCTACGCGCCGATGCGCCCGCCGTGGTGCGCCGGTTATTCCCCGATGTTGATGCGCTTTATGCCGCGCAGGGCTGGAAACTCCTGCCCTCGCTCGATCGCGTCTACGACAGCAGCCGCGCGGTACATGAACTGGGCTGGCGGCCGAAGCGAGACTTCGCTTTCGTGCTGGATTGCCTGCGCAGGGGCGAGGAGTTCCGCAGTCCCATGGCATTGGCCATCGGGGCCAAGGGCTACCACGATGAGGTGTTCGCGCACGGGCCGTACCCGGTCACGCCTTAAGCCCGGCCCGCACCTTGCGCTCGTGGCGGAGCAGCCAGTCCTTCCGCCACAAGCCACCGCCATAACCCGTCAACGAGCCATCCGCGCCGATGACGCGGTGGCACGGGATGACGATGGCCAGCTGGTTCGCGCCGTTGGCGCGTGCCGCGGCGCGCACGGCGGTATGGCGGCCGGCCTGGGCGGCCAGTTCGGCATAGCTGCAGGTCGTTCCTGGTGCGATCGCTACCAGTTCATCCCAGATCGCTTTGGTAAACGCCGAGCCATGAAGCACCCGCCGCGTGGTGAACGCCTGGCAGGTGCCAGCGAAGTAGGCGGCAAGCTCCGCCTCGATCTGGTCGATGACCGGGGTGCGGCCAAAAGTGATGGCGGAACGGGTAGCCTCGCGCAGCTTTTTCAGTTCCGCCGACAGCCCGGTCCGGTCGAAGAACTCGAGCAGGTGCAAGGCATGGTGATCGGCCACAGCCAGCATGTCGCCGATGGGCGTAGGGATCCAGGCGGCTTTCAGCAGCTCGCGGCCGCGCAAATGAACGGGGCTATCACCCAGCAGGCGCACCACGGCATCTCGGAACCCGCTACCTGATGCGTAACCCGCCGCCTGCTGGGCATCGATCACCCGCTGGCCGGCGCCGAGTTCATCCAGGCCTCGTCCCGCACGGCGCAGGCGTGCCATGTCCAGGAAGGTCAGGCCCAACTGGCGCTTGAAGGTGCGGCGGACGGTCGAGGGGTCATAACCCATTCCCACCAGGTCATCCTCCGACCACACCCGTTCCGGCTCATCCTCGAGGGCGCGGAGCAGGGCGGAGACCACCGGCTCCCGTTGCCCGATCGGGTCAAGCGGGCGGCAGCGCAGGCACGGCCGGAACCCGGCCTCGAAACACCCGGCCACCGAGTCGAAGAAGCGGGTGTTTTCGATGTTCGGCTTGCGGGCGGGGCAGGTGAGCCGGCAGAACACCCCGGTACTGGTCACGCCCACGTACACGTGGCCGTCGTAGGCCGGGTCGCGCTCCAGCAGGGCGCGGTAAAGAACGTCGTGGTCAGGCAGGTCGAAAAGCATGCGGACAGGGTACCGGAGGCCAGGCATCGTGGCGCCGCGAATCGGGCGACCATTCCACGCCTGCGGTGTCCCTTTTTCAGGCTTACAGCCCCTGAGCTGTAAAACGAAAATACAAATCATGCTTTGTATTTCGGCAAAAAGAAGGGGTCCCCGTATCGAGGGGACCCCTCTCGGCGGATCTTTCGCCCTGGTTCAGGCGGCTGGCTTCACCCGCTCGGTTTCCAGCGCCTTGTTGATGCGCAAGGCCAGCAACGTGCAGACCACGCCGGAGAGGAGGTAGGCGCTGACGGCCACCAGCCCGAACCGCTGGGACAGGCCCAGCGCCACCAGCGGGGCAAAGGCCGCGCCGATCAGCCAGGCGAAATCGGTGGTCAGCGCGGCACCCGTATAGCGGAAGCGCTTTTCGAAGTTGGCGGTGACCGTGCCGGCCGCCTGGCCGTAGGAGAGGCCGAGCAGGGCGAAGCCCACCACCAGGAACGTATCCTGGCCCAGGCGGCCGCCATTGAGCAGGAACGGCGTGGCGATGGCGAACAGGCCGATGAGTGCCGCCATGGTGCCCAACGTGTTCCGGCGGCCGATCTTGTCGGCGATGACGCCCGAGGCCACCGTGGCCAGGATCGCCACGAACGCACCAATAATCTGCACGATCAATACGTTATTGATGTCTTGCGAGCGGCTGATGGCGATCCAGCTCAGCGGGAACACCGTCACCAGGTGGAACAGGGCATAGCTGGCCAGGGCGGCAAAGGCGCCAATGAACAGGTTGTAGCCCTGGGCATGCATCAGGTCGATGGTACCGATCGGCTCCAGCACCCATTCCTCGAGGGCCTGGGTGTATTCCTCGGTGACCACCAGGCGCAGGCGGGCGAACAGGGCCACCACGTTGATGGCGAATGCCACGAAGAACGGGAAGCGCCAGCCCCAGTCGAGGAAATCCTCGCGGGACAGCTGGGTATTGAGGAACAGGAACAGCGAGCCGGCGATGAGGAACCCCACCGGGGCGCCCAACTGGCCCAGCATGGCGAACCAGCCGCGGCGGTTTTTCGGGGCGTTAAGGGCCAGCAGGGAGGGCAGGCCATCCCAGGAGCCGCCCAGCGCAATGCCCTGCAAGAACCGGAGCAGCCCGAGGATGAAGATGACGGTGTAGCCCCCCGTGTGGTTCACCGGCAGGAAGGCGATGCACACCGTGGAAGTGCCCAAAAGGAACAGAGAGGCGGTCAGCTTGGTACTGCGGCCGAAATTTCGCTGGATTGCCATGAACAGCGTGGTACCAAAGGGCCGCGCTATGAAGGCGAAGGAGAAGATGGCAAAGGCCAGGAGGATGCCATCGACCTGGTTGAGGAAGGGAAAGAAGACCGACGGGAAGACCAGCACCGAGGCGATGCCGTACGTGAAAAAGTCAAAGTATTCAGAGGCTCGGCCAATAACCACCCCTACGGCGATCTCGTTGGGAGCCACCGCGGCATGGCTTGCCTGGTGCTGCCGCCGGACATCGTTTTCAGCGACGTCAACGGCGTTGTGAGGGGCGTGTGAAATGCTCGACATCGAACAACTCCCTTCCTGTGCTTGGGTACAGCATACCCCCGGCGGGGGCGTCTGGCTTGGATCCCATGGGACAAAGTGTCCTATGGTCCTGACGTGAATTTCGGCGTATTTTTTCGGGTCCCCACGGTAGCTCCCACCATGCGAATGTCCATGAAGATGTTGCGCGGATTGCTGATCCCCGCCCTGGCCCTGCTTTTGTCAGGCTGTGACGCCGTCCTTTTCTCCCCCTCGGGTGATGTCGCCCGCCAGCAGCGGGACCTGATCTTCATTTCCGTGGTGCTGATGCTGATCATCATCGTCCCGGTCATCTTCCTCATCCTGCTGTTCGCCTGGAAGTACCGCGCGGGCAGCAAGGCGGCGGAGCGCGATTACGACCCGGACTGGAACCACTCCACGGTCCTGGAGCTGATCGTCTGGTCGGCCCCCCTGATGATCATCATCGCCCTGGGCGCGGTGACCTGGACCAGCACGCACAAGCTGGACCCGTACCGCCCGCTTGACCAGATCAGCCAGGGCCGCCCCATTGCCGCCGGCACCAAGCCGCTGGTGGTCGATGTCGTGGCGCTGGACTGGAAGTGGCTGTTCATCTACCCGGAGCAGGGCATCGCCACGGTGAACGAGATGGCCGCCCCGGTCGATCGCCCGATCGAATTCCGCATCACGGCCTCCAACGTGATGAATGCCTTCTTCGTCCCCAGCCTGGCCGGCATGATCTACGCCATGCCGGGCATGGAGACCAAGCTCAACGCCGTGATGAACAAGACCGGCGATTTCGAAGGCATCTCGGCCAATTACAGCGGCGCGGGCTTCTCCGACATGCGCTTCCGCTTCCACAGCCTGAGCGATGCCGATTTCGACGCCTGGGTGGCCAAGGCCAAGGCCAGCGGCGATGCACTCGATCGCGACGACTACCTGAAGCTGGAACAGCCCAGCGAGCGCGAGCCCGTGCATTACTACGGCTCGGTGGCCGAAGGCCTGTACGACCGCATCCTCAATCGTTGCGTCGAAGCCAACCGCATGTGCTCCAGCGACATGATGGCGCTGGACAAGGCCGGCGGACAGGGCATCGTGGGCACGTACAACGTGACCTCGCTGGATGCCCCCACACGCTCGCGCCTTGGCCTGAACGATGATGGTCGCCGCTACGTGGGCGCCCTGTGCGCCGCCCGCGGCGCCACCGGTGAAGCCATGACGCCCGCCGGACGCCCGCTCTAAGCGGTCGCCCCCACCGATTTAAGCTTGCCGAGTCCGGTAATGAATACGCCCGATCTAGCCAAACTGATCTTCGGACGCCTCACCATCGAGGCCATCCCCTATCACGAGCCCATCCTGCTCGCCACGTTCGCGGGCGTCGCCCTCGGCGGCGCGGTCGTGCTGGGCCTGCTCTTCAAGTACAAGCTGTGGGGCTACCTCTGGAAGGAGTGGTTCACCAGCATCGATCACAAGAAGATCGGCATCATGTACATGGTGCTGGGCATCGTGATGCTGCTGCGCGGCTTCGCCGACGCGCTGATGATGCGCATGCAGCAGGCCATCGCCTTCAACGGCAACCCGGGCTTCCTGCCGCCACACCACTACGACCAGATCTTCACCGCCCACGGCGTGATCATGATCTTCTTCGTGGCCATGCCGCTGGTGACGGGCCTGATGAACTACGTGGTGCCGCTGCAGATCGGCGCGCGCGACGTGGCCTTCCCGTTCCTCAACAACTTCAGCTTCTGGATGACCGTCTCCGGCGCGCTGCTGGTGATGGCCTCGCTGTTCGTGGGTGAGTTCGCCCGCACCGGCTGGCTGGCCTACCCGCCGCTCTCCGGCCTGGCGCAGAGTCCGGATGTCGGTGTCGACTACTACATATGGTCACTACAGGTGGCCGGCGTGGGAACAACCCTCTCCGGCATCAACCTGATCGCCACCATCGTGAAGATGCGCGCGCCGGGCATGACCATGATGAAGATGCCCGTCTTCACCTGGACCTCGCTGTGCACCAACGTGCTGATCGTCGCCGCCTTCCCGGTCCTGACGGCCGTGCTGGTGCTGCTGGCGCTTGATCGTTACGCCGGCACCAACTTCTTCACGAACGACTTTGGCGGCAACGCCATGATGTACGTGAACCTGATCTGGATCTGGGGCCACCCCGAGGTTTACATCCTGGTGCTGCCGGTGTTCGGCATCTTCTCCGAAGTGGTTTCCACGTTCAGCCAGAAGCGCCTGTTCGGCTACGCCTCCATGGTGTACGCCACGGTCGTGATCACCGTGCTGTCGTACCTGGTGTGGCTGCATCACTTCTTCACCATGGGCTCGGGTGCCAGCGTCAATTCGTTCTTCGGCATTACGACGATGATCATCTCGATCCCGACGGGTGCGAAGCTGTTCAACTGGCTGTTCACGATGTACCGCGGCCGCATCAAGTTCGATGTGCCGATGATGTGGACCGTGGGTTTCATGGTCACGTTCACGATCGGTGGCATGACCGGCGTGATGCTCGCGGTGCCGCCGGCTGACTTCCTGCTGCACAACAGCCTGTTCCTGATCGCGCATTTCCATAACGTGATCATCGGTGGCGTCATCTTCGGCCTGTTCGCCGGTATCAACTACTGGTTCCCGAAGGCCTTTGGCTTCCGCCTCGATCCGTTCTGGGGCAAGTGCTCGTTCTGGTTCTGGCTGGTCGGCTTCTGGGTCGCCTTCATGCCCCTGTACGTGCTGGGCTTCATGGGCGTCACCCGCCGCATGAACCATTTCGAGGACCCGTCGCTGCAGATCTGGTTCCAGATCGCTGCCGTTGGCGCCGGCCTTGTCGCCCTGGGCATCGGTTCGTTCCTGATCCAGATCTTCGTCTCGATCAAGAACAAGGAGAAGCTGCGCGATGTCACCGGTGATCCGTGGCACGGCCGCACCCTGGAGTGGGCCACCTCGTCGCCGCCGCCGGAATACAACTTCGCGTTCACCCCGCTCATCCACGATGCGGATGCCTGGTGGGACATGAAGGAGCGCAACGCTACCCGTCGCACCGAGGGCTACCTGCCGATCCACATGCCGAAGAACACCGCTGCCGGTTTCATCATCGCCGCGTTCGCCTTCGTCTTTGGCTTCGCGATGATCTGGCACATGTTCCTGATCGCCGGCCTGTCGTTCCTCGGCATCCTGGTGAGCGCCATCACGCATACCTTCAACTACAAGCGCGACTACTACATCCCCGCTGACGTGGTGGAGCGTACCGAGACCGCCCGTACGGAAGAGCTTGCCGCCCATGTCTGATATGCACGCTACCCCGTCCGCGGCCGTCGCGGAAAACCAGACCCAGTTCTGGATGACCAAGGATCACCATCCGGAGAACGGAACCCTGCTCGGGTTCTGGATCTACCTGATGAGTGACTGCCTGATCTTCGCCTGCCTGTTCGCCGTGTACGGCGTGCTGGGCCGCAGCTACGCCGGCGGCCCCTCGGGTGCGGATCTGTTCGAACTGCCGCTGGTGGCACTCAACACCACCATGCTGCTGTTGTCTTCGATCACCTACGGCTTTGCCGTGCTCGAGATGCAGAAGAACCGCCGCGGCACGATGATGGCGTGGCTCATCATCACCGGCCTGTTCGGCCTGGCGTTCCTGGGCATCGAGCTGTACGAGTTCGCGCACCTCATCCATGAGGGTGCGGGCCCGCAGCGCAGCGCGTTCCTGTCGTCGTTCTTCACCCTGGTCGGCACCCACGGCCTGCACGTTACCTTCGGTATCGTCTGGCTGATCACGCTGCTGTTCCAGGTGGGCAAGCATGGCCTTACCGGTCCGAACAAGCGCCGCATCATGTGCCTGTCGATGTTCTGGCACTTCCTCGATGTGGTCTGGATCGGCGTCTTCACCTTCGTTTACCTGATGGGAGTGCTGCCGTGAGCGCGCACGCTGAATCGCACGATCACCACGACGACCACCACGACGACGAAGTCGTCAGCCACAGCACGCTGGGCGGCTACATGCTCGGCTTCTTCCTGGCCGTGGTGCTCACCGCCATCCCGTTCTGGCTGGTGATGGGCAAGGTGGTGCCAGATACGCGCACGCTTTCCGTGATCCTGCTGGCGTTCGCCGCCATCCAGATCGTGGTGCACATGATCTACTTCCTGCACATGGATACGAAATCGCAGGGCGGCTGGAACATGCTGGCGCTGATATTCACCCTGGTGCTGGTGGTCATTACCCTGAGTGGTTCGATCTGGGTCATGTTCCACATGAACGCCAACATGATGCCGGGCATGTCGCACGACATGAGCCAGCAGGTGAAGAACCTGCCTTGAGCGCATCACCCGCAACAAACCACGAAACGCCGCGCTCTCCGCGCGGCGTCTTCGTTCTGGGCCTGCTGGCGCTGTTCGGTGCCGTGGTATTCGCCGCCTTCCTCGCGCTGGGCACGTGGCAGGTGCACCGCCGTGCGTGGAAGCACGAGTTGATCGCGCGCGTGGATGCGCGCGTGCACGCCCAGCCGGTGGATGCACCAGGCCGCGGCCAGTGGCCGCAGGTCAGTGCGGAGGGCGACGAGTATCGGCGAGTGAAGCTCTCGGGCGATTTCCTCGAGGACAAGAGTGTTCGCGTGCGCGCGAGCACCGAGCTGGGCCTGGGCTCGTGGCTTATGACGCCGCTTCGCCGCGATAACGGCGAGGTGGTGCTGGTGAACCGCGGTTTCGTCACGCCCTCATGGTGCGGTGGCAAAGCCACGTGCCCAACCGGGCCCACGGGCCATACGACCGTCACCGGTTTGCTGCGCGTCACCGAGCCCAAGGGAGCGTTCCTGCAAAAGAACGACCCAGCCGGCGAGCGCTGGTTCTCGCGCGACGTGGCGGCCATCACCGAGGCCAAGGGCCTGGCCGATGCCGCGCCGTACTTCGTGGATGCCGATGCCGCCTCGGCGCCGGGACGGACCGATGGCAGCGACGCCCCGGTGGGCGGCCTGACCGTCATCGCGTTTCCGGACAACCACCTGCAGTACGCCCTGACCTGGTATGCGCTGGCCCTGTTGACCCTCGTGGGCGCGTGGGTCGTCTGGCGGGATGAACGTAAGCGCCGGTAGGCGTTTCAATTTTTGAGCCCCCAACCGTCTAGGGGGTATGTCGTCCCGCTATCCACCCAGCCGCACGCTCCACGACCTGCCCCTGGCCTGGTCCCCGCCCTCCGCCGATGCCGGCGGGATAAGGCTGGTGCTGGCGCACCTGCGCCGCCGCGCCGCCCAGCGCCACCGGCTGCCCCCGACCGAAAACCGGGTGCGTTACCTGTGGCGTACCTTGCGTGCACTGCCGCGCCAGGCAGCCTGGTTGCGGCTGGTGGGCCGCTCGCGCGATATGCGCGAGGCCGCCGAGGCCAACCCGGCGCTGTATGAGCGCTGGCAACCCCATTACATCTCGCGCCGCTTCGACCTCGTGGCGCGGGCGCGAATCATCGAAGCGCATTACCGCTTCGTATCGCGCGAGTTTCCCGAGCGCCTCCGCCTGCGCCTGCTCAAGGGCCATGACGTCCGCCTGGCCACGCTCCCCCTCGGTAATGGCGAGCTGGCGTACCTGCATGCCCGCGCTCCCGAGAGCGAGCAGTGCGGAGAGCTCGGGCTTTTCCTGTTGAACGGCGACAAGGAAGTGATTTCGTCCTGCGCCATCACGTTCGCCGGAAACGAGGGCCTGCTCGTCGGTGCCATGCGTGGCTCGTGGGCCTACCTGGGCCGGGCCGCCATCGCCGGGTTCACCCGCGCCACGGGTGGCCTGCATCCAAGAGAATTGCTGCTGGCGGTGATCCGGGCCATGGCGACCTACTACGGGATCGAGCGGATCCGTGGCGTATCGGCCGATGCGCACCCGCTCGATCGCCGTGACGGCGTGACGCCCACGGCGTACGACCGGTTCTGGCGCCGTCACGGGGGCATGGTGGGCGCTGCCGGGTGCTACGAAGTGCCGGTGCTGGGCCTGCCTACCGGTCGGCCATCGCGCGATGCGTTCCGCCGGGAAGCCTGCGAAGTCGTACTCAAGGCCTTTCAGAAATCGTAGGAGCCGGTGAGCAACACCGTACGGCCCTGGCGAATCGGCACGAACGTGTCATCGAAGTTCACCGCGTAGAGGGTGCGCGCGAACACGTTCTTCACGCCCAGCGTCACGCGCCAGTGTTCGCCGTAACGGGTGACGTTGGTCTCGACACTGGCCTGCCCGGGGATGCCGAAGTACTGGCCATCCACGCTCGTACGGCCCAGGCTGCGGCTGCGCGCAAGGATGCCGGCCGCAACGCCCCACGGTTGCACCGGGCCCTGGCCAAAGCGGTAGCTGGCCCACACCGCCGCCTGGTGCTTCGGCGTACCGGTGGGGCGTGTGTCGTCGTTGTTGTGGATGCGCGTTTCGGTCAGGCTGGCAAGCACGTCGAACCCGCGAGCGATGTTGCCGCTGAACTCCACCTCCAGGCCACGGTTCGTCTGGCCCGGCCCTGGGGTGGCGAAGAAGGGTGGCTCCGGTGACACGAGGTCTACGCTGTGATCGACGCGAATGCGATAGAGGGCCGCGGTAAGCCGCGCACGCTGATCGAACAGGTCGAACTTGCCGCCCAGTTCCACCTGTCGTGAGGTGACCGCCGGAAGCGGCTGGCCATCCTTGCCAAGCAGCGGGTCGGGCTGGAAGCCCACCGCGGTATCGGCGTACAGGGCGACCGTGGGCGTGAGCTTGTACACGACACCCAGCTTGGGCACCCAGCGCGATTTGCGCTGGCGCCGCGGCAACCCATCTTCGTAGTGCGTATCCAGCTGGTACGTGGTGCGGCGCACGGCCGCCAGGATGTTCCAGCGTTCGCCGATCGCCACCTGGTCCTGCAGGTAAAGGCCGGCGTTCGTTTGCCACGAACCACCGAGGTTCTGCACGGTCGTGACCGGTGCAACCAGGGAGTTGTACTTCGCGGACATGCGCGTGCCCGTCGCCAGGTCGAAGGCGATGGGACGTGTCACGATCTGCGCATCGCGATCCACATCGGACGTGTCCAGGGTTTCCACCGTGCTGCCGCCTCCACTGTCGCCCGCGTGCGTGCGCGCCACATCGAAGCCCAGCAACACCGTATGCGATGTATCGCCGTGGGTGAACGTCGTGCGCAGGTCGTTCTGCCAGGTCCAGTAGCTGCCCTGATAGCGGAAGCTCCGCGCTACGGGCACGAGGTAGCTGCTATAGCCCGATGCCGTGTACGACCAGTTGCGGCCATCGCTGTGCTGGCGAACGTACTGCGCCTGGCTGTGGAAACTCCAGTCATCGCTGAAGTCGTGGTCGAATTCGAACACCGCACGGGTGGTGCGGTACGTCGAGTAATCGTCGGGCACGTCCGGCAGGTCGCGGTAAGGCGATGCCGTCGATAGCGAGGCCCCGAGCAGCACCGTGTGTTCGGGGCCCGGCACGCGGTTATCCACGTACTCGAGTCCGCCCATCACGCGCGTATCGGCGCCTTGCCATGCGAACGATGGCGCAAGGTAGGCCCCGCGGCCATTCCCGTGCCCCTGCTGCGTGCGTTCGGCGGTTTGGCCAGCAGCCACCAGGCGGTAGGTCCACGCGCCATCGTTCGATGCCTTGCCAGCGAGGTCCAGGCCGACGCGCGCGCCATCGTATTCACCGGCCGACCAGGTGAGCGTGCGCACGGTTTCGGCCTGCGGGCGCTTCATCACTACGTTGATGGACCCGCCGAAGTTGTTGTTCTGCGATGCGTCACCCAGGATGGCTTCCGGGCCGCGCAGCACTTCCACCCGTTCGATGCCAATCAGCGGCGGGAGATCTTCGATGCGCGCGATGCCGTTTGGCATGCCATCCGTCATGCCATTGCCCGCGTCGAAACCACGGATAAGGAACAAGGGCGAGCCGCCGTAACCATCGACGTATTGCACGCCCGCCACGTAACGGGCGACATCGCCGATGCTTACGGCCTGCTGCGATGCGATGACCTCGCGTGTGACGACACTGACCGATTGCGGCACGTCGGTAAGATTTGTTTCGGTACGCGTGGCGGTGCGCGAGGTGTCGGCCTTGAAGCCGTCGTCAGCCAGGATGCCGCGCACATCGACCGTGGCGAGGGGCGTGACGGAATGCGGATCAAAGGCGATGTAGGGATCTGCCGGTGCCGGCACGGCATTGCCCGGTTGTTGCCGCTGACGGACTACCACCGTATGCGCGTCGTACGACTCGCGCTCCAGGTCGGTGCCTTCAAGCAGTTCATCGAGGGCCGCATCGGCCGTGAGCAGGCCCTTGGCGCCGGAAGAGCGCCAGTTGGCGATGGCGCCCGACGCGGTGAGGACCTGCACATTGGCCTGCTTGCCCCACGCGAGCAGGGCGGTGGCCATCGGCTGGGGCGCGATGGCGAAAGGCAGCACGGAACCCGCCTCGCCGGCGGGCGATCCTTCACCGGCCTGGGCCGGGCGGAGCGCCAGAACCAACGCAAGCGCGAGCGCGCCGGTGGTTACGCGCCGGCGCCCGCGAACGGTGTGCTGCAAGACCTGCGGCCCCAAGACTTCGATTGGGTCAGCGCGGCTTTGGACTCCGCGCCATGGATGTTTGTCGCGTTAGCTCAAGGTGGTCGGCATACGTATCCACGCGGACAGGGAATACGCGTGGCAACGCCGCCACCCAACTGTCGATGGTATCGACCTGGACCGTGCCGGTAAACGTCAGGCGCGACAGGGCCGGGTCGGCCACGCGGATCGGGCGCGCGCTGTAACGGTTGATGTTCTCCAGCACGGATGAGAGCGGTTCGTTGACGAACTCCAGCCGGTGGTCGCGCCAGGCCGTGGCCGTCACCGGGTCGATATCGAGGATCCGCATCGCGCGGGTCTCGGGGTCGAATGAGACTTCACGCCCCGCGCCCAGTTCCACGGTGCCGCCGTCGCCTTCGTCGGCGGACGGCGAGACGCGTACGCGGCCTTCGGTGACCGCCACCGTGACCCGGTCGCCGGTACGGCGCACGTTGAAGGCGGTGCCCAGGTCGCGGATGCGCAGGGGCCCTGCCGTCACCACGAAGGGCCGCTCTGCATGGGCCACGCGGAAGAAAGCCTCACCGGCATCCAGGTCCACGGCGCGGATATCGCGCCCATAGCGGGCGGTGACGGAGGTGGCGCCGCCCAGTTCGATGCTGGAGCCATCGGGCAGGTCGATATCGCGGTGCCCGGCGCGCTCACTGGCATACGCACGTGGCGCATCGGGCCCATGCCGGTAGGCAAGGAACAGCCCCCCACCCAGGACGACGACAGCGGCCAGCCCGGCGGCGAGGGCCAGCGTGGCGCGTGCGGGACCCCGGCGGGGCGTGCTGGCGGGGGGAGCGAACCTGGCCAGGAGGTCGGCCCGCTGGTCACCCTTCAGGGCAGCGGCGGCTTCAGCCAGGGCGCTCGCGCGGTCGAACGCGGCGGCATGCCGCGGGTCCGCCTCGAGCCATGCAGCCCACTGGGCGATGGCCTGGTCAGGCACGGCGGGGTCGCGCAGGCGGGACCACCACTCGGCGGCAGCGTGCTCGATACGTTGGCCGGGGGAAAAGGTCGAAGGGCTCATCGGGGGGTCTCCGCACGGTCTCTGCGGTCACGGCAATGCGCAAGCGCATGGCCGACGTGGTAGCGCACCATGCGCTCGCTCAGGTTCATTTCCTTGGCGACGGACGCGAAATCACGGCCATCGATCACATGCATGACAAAGGCGCGGCTGGTCTTGGGCGGCAGCTCATCCAGTGCCTCGCGCATGTCCCGCCATTGCTGCAGGGCGGAGGCGTGCTGCTCGGGGATGGGGGTGACGTGCCAGTCGTCGTGCTCCGGGTCCACCGGGGCCGCGGCGCGCACGTTGCGCATGCGCAGCCGGTCCACCGCCAGGTTCGCCGCCGCACGGAACAGGAACGCGCGCGGGGAGTCGATCTTGGTGGATTCGTCCAGCGACAGCAGCTTCAGGTACACCTCCTGGGCCACTTCCTGGGCATCGGCATGCGAATTCAGCCGCACGCGCAGGAACGCGACCAGTGCCGCGTTGTGCTCGCGGAACAGCGCGACCACCTGGTCGGCGCGTCGTCCGCGGGGCGCGCCGGTCGCCTCGGATGGGTCCATCGTCTGGGGTACCGCGTTCATGGGGGTGTTCCGGATATAGGGTCGCACGGTGCGGAACCGGAGTACGTACGGGCAGGGACGCATCCCGGTTTCCGCACCGGCGAAACCCTTAGACGTGCCAGCTCCGGAAAATTGAAATGGGCACCCCAGGGTGCTCGCATCCGCCCCCAGCCCTGGGGTGACGGAAAGGGCGGGGGAGCCCACGGATCGTTGCCGGGACGGCTTATATAAGGCTCTTGTAAGGCCTCCGACACGCACCCTGGGCTAGGATCGTCGTATCTCTCTGGCCCGGCCGTTGCATGTTTTCCCCTGAAGACCGAACCGCCTGGCGTCAGTTTGCCTGGTTCATGCTCGTCGCCTTCATCGTGCTTGCCGCAGGCATCGGCCTGCGCGACCCATGGCCGCCCGATGAGCCGCGCTTCGCGCTCGTCGCGAAGCAGATGCTCGAATCCGGCCAGTGGTTGTTTCCACATCGTGGCACGGAGCTCTACTCCGACAAGCCACCGATGCTGATGTGGACCGAAGCTGCATGGATGTGGCTTACCGGCGGCTGGCGCGGCGCGTTCTTGCTGACCTCGCTCATCTCGGGGCTGGGGACGCTGGCGCTCACCTGGTACCTCGCGCGCCAGCTGTGGGATGCCCGCACCGGTCTGTATGCCGCTGCCATCGTGCTGATGACCATGCCCTTCGTGGATGTGATCCGCCATGCGCAGATCGATCCGCTGAACCTGTTCTGGATCACGCTGGGTAACACCGGCATCCTTCTGCATTGCCTGCGTGGGCCGAACTGGCGCATGTACTGGCTGGGATGTTTCGCGGCGGGCCTTGGCGTGATCACGAAGGGTGTGGGTGTCATCGCCCTGCTGATGCTGCTGCCGTACCTCGCCGTGCGGGCCCGCGGCTGGCCTGGCGTGCTGCGTACATCGGGCGACGGCTGGCGATGGGCCGGTGGTGCGTTGGCGTTTATCGCTGCCGTCGCCGTGTGGATGGGCCCCATGCTCATCACCGCCTATGCGAAAGGCACGCCGGAATACCTCGCCTATGTGAACGACATCCTGTTCCGCCAGACCGCCGAGCGATACGCAAACTCGTGGCAGCACGAAGAGGCACCCTGGTTCTTCCTGGTGGTGATCGTCAGTGGGTGGCTACCCACATGGCTGCTTATCCCCGTGCTGGTGCCGCGCTGGCGCGATGCCTTGCGTGCGCGGGAACCGCGCGCATGGGTTCCGCTTGCCTGGTGCGTCCTCGTGGTCGTGTTCTTCTCCATCCCGCGTGGCAAGCGCGAGATCTACATCCTGCCCATGCTGCCGATGCTTGCGCTGGCCATGGCGCCGTATGTCATCGAGCTTGTGAAGACCCGATGGCTGCCGCGGGTCGCGTTCTGGATCACGGTGGCCTGTGGTGTGGCGTTCGCCGGGGCGGGAACATGGGCGCTCCTCGCGGCGCCCAGGGCAGCCGTCCGCATTGCCAAGGGATATGAGATGGCCGGTCACGGCCAGGCGCTTTGGGTCTGCGTCATCGCGGTGGGTGCGGCGTTCCTTCTCGCCGCGGTGGTGTTCCGGCCGCGCCGCGGCGTTGGCGCATTGCTGTGTGGCATGGCACTGGGCTGGATCCTGTGGCCCCTCGCGACCTTTCCCCTGCTCAACGAAAACCAGTCTGCCCGTGCGGTGATGGTGGCCGCGGACGAAGCGATCGGGCCGGATGGCCAACTGGGCCTGGTGGCCTGGCGCGAGGAAAACCTGCTGCAGGCGCAGCGGCCGGTGACGGAATTCGGCTTTGCCCAGGGGGCGGCCGCGCAGATGGCCAAGGCACGCGCGTGGCAGGCGGCGGACCCGGTGCATCGCTACCTGTTCGTCAACGCCGAAGCGCTGGACCGTTGTGTCGTTCCCGACAAGGTTCGCCCGCTAGGCCTCGCCAACCGCGTGCGTTTCGTACTGCTGCCGGCCGATGCGACCCAACCCGGCTGTCAACCCTGAGCCCGGCGCTCCTGCAGCGGGCTATTTGCCCTGGGGGGCTTCGGCGATCGTGCGCTTCAACATCCGCTCGTACTTTTTCTTGGTGCGCGCGGCATTGTGTGAGCGGCTCATCGACTGGTGGGGAATGATGTTCTTCTCGCCAAAGCCATCGATCATCACCAGGCGCGGGCCGCCCCGGGAATCCTCGCCGTACACGACATTCCAGGCGTGAAGGTCGGCCGCGATCGTGTCGTGGCTGAGCAGGCGAGCGTAGAAGGCTTCCATTTCGGCGCGGGTGCGTTCCGTGAAGCCTTCGGCCTTCACCCAGTCGTGCAGGGTGGGGGCCAAGCGGCCGTCGGGTGTGCGCACCTTCTCCACGATCTGGCCCAGTCCAATGTCCGTCATCTCCAGCCCCACCACGCGGGCAATGGGCGAGGTGGCGTAACTACCAACATAGACGCTGGTCACGTATTCGCGGAACTCACGCACAAAGTCCTTGTACGGGCCGCTGCGAGCGATGCGCCGGTACCACGGAGCCTGGTTCCAGCGGACCTCGATCGACGCGCTTGAGATCACCTTGATGAGCAGGCTTTCGTCATCCGGGTGCTGGTACACCTCACGGACATGGCCGGTGGCGATAGGCGTGGCATCGGCCAGTCTGAACATCGTGATTCCTTGCAGGGCGCCCCGAAAGGCTGCGGTAAGTTGCTGACTAGGCGCACAGTGTAAAGTGAGCGGGCTGTAACATGCCCGTCACCGCGTGGCCGCCGCGCCGCGCCCAGCCCGGACCACCCTCGTGCGCAAGCTTATCTGGCGTTTCGTCGCCGCCGTCCTCGTCTTCCTGACCCTGGCCCGCCTTGGCTTCTCGGCCTGGCAATGGTCGCGCGTCCACGATGCCGGTGGCCTGTGGCCCGTGCTCCTGGGTGGCTGGCGCATCGATCTTTCCCTGCTGGCCATGGTCATCGCCGTTCCGGCGCTGCTGGCGCCCTGGCTGGGCCACCGGGCGTGGCCCACGCGCCTCACCGCCTGGTGGCTGCGGCTGTGGTGGCTGCTGTACGTACTGCTGGAGGTCTCCACGCCGCAGTTCATCGTGGAATACGACACCCGCCCGAACCGCCTGTACTTCGAGTACCTGACCAGCCCGCATGAAGTCGCGTCCATGCTGTGGAACGGCTACAAGCTCTCGGTGGGTGCAGGCCTCGTGGTCTTCGCCCTGTTGGGCTGGATCGGTTTCAAGCTGCTGCCCACGCGCCGCCCGGATAGCCGCCCGGTTCGCGGCTGGGTACGCCCGGTGGCTACCGTGCTGGTGTTCTGCGTGTTGTTCCTGGCGGGGCGCGGCACGCTGCAGCACCGTCCGTTGAATGCCTCGCAGGTGGCATTCACCAACGATGCCATGGTGAATACGCTGCCGTTGAACTCGCTGTACAACGTGTTGAATGCCGCGCTGGCATTAGGTAACGAACGTTCCGCCTCCGCGGTGTACGGCAAGTTGCCCGATGACGAGATGAACCAGATCGTGCGGGAGACAGCTGGGCTGACCGGCGCGCCGCTCAATGCGGATTACCCGTCGCTGCACAAACAGGTCGCAACGCGGCAGGATGGCAAGCCGCTCAACCTGGTGATCATCCTGGAAGAGAGCCTGGGTGCGCAGTTCGTCGGTAGCCTGGGCGGCGCTGGTTACACGCCTGAACTCGACAAGCTTTCGAACGAGGGCTGGTGGCTGGAGCGCACCTACGCCACGGGCACGCGCAGCGCGCGCGGCCTGGAAGCGGTCACGACCGGCTTCCTGCCGACGCCTGCCGAGGCGGTGCTGAAGCTGCCGCGCAGCCAGCGTGACTTCTTCACGCTGGGGGCGTTGCTGGATACGTATGGCTACCACACCCGTTTCCTCTACGGTGGCGAAGCGCACTTCGACAACATGCGTTCGTTCTTCTTCGGCAACGGCTTCAACGAAGTCGTGGACCGTGCGAGCTTCGAGACGAAGCCTGCCTTCGTGGGCTCGTGGGGCGCTTCTGACGAGGACATGTTCAACGAGCTGCACCATCGCCTGATGGACGATGGCGATAAGCCCACGCTCACCGTCGCCTTCTCCGTATCGAACCACACGCCGTGGGAATACCCGGCCGGCCGCATCAAGGCCGAGGGCGATCCGGCTAGCAACGCCAACGCGGTGCGCTATGCCGATTGGTCCATTGGGCAGTTCTTCGAAAAGGCCAAGGCCTCGCCCTACTGGAACCACACGGTGTTCCTGATCGTGGCCGATCACGACGCCCGCGTGTTCGGTGCCAGCCTGGTGCCGGTGCGTCACTTCCACATTCCCGCGCTGATCCTCGGTGCCGGGGTGCCGGTGAAGAAAGACGAGCACATCGTGAGCCAGATCGACCTTGCGCCCACGCTGTTGTCGTTGATCGGCATCAGCAGCGAGCACCCGATGCTTGGCGCCGACCTGACCCAGCGCTACCCGCAGCGCGCGATCATGCAGTACGGCGATAACTACGGGTACCTGAAGGACGACACGTTGGTCGTGCTGCGGCCCAACCAGCCGGCCTCGCAGTACCACTACGGCGTGGATGGCGAGAAGCTCGATCCCGAGGCGGTCGATCCTCAATTGGAGAAGCTCGCGCTGGCGCACGCGCTGTGGCCGAGCTGGGCTTACAGCCACCAGCGTTACCGCCTGGCACCCAAGGCGGGCGAGACGAAGCCGTGAATCGAGCGGGCCGCCGTGGGTGGCCTACAATCCACTGATGATTCCCTCGCTCGCCCATGCCCTTCGCCTGCTCGCGGAACACGGCGATGCCGCGCCCTGGTTGGCCAGGGCGCGGGATGAGGGCTCGGTCATGGCTGCCGCCCTTGCGCACGCCGCCGGCAGTGACGAACGCGGGGCTTACGACATGCCCCGCGCGTTCGAAGTGTTCATTCGCGCTGGCGGCAACCGGTCACTCTACGGTGCGGTGAGCGGTGCGTTGGCTCGCCTCTACGAGCAGCTGGGTGTGCGCTGCCTGCTTGATATCGGCGTAGGCGATGGCATGGCCCTGTTGCCTGCGCTCGGCCAGGCGCGGCATGTGCCTGCCACCGTGGACGTGGTGGAACCCTCCGGCGGGTTGCTGGACGCGTTGAGGCCGCGCCTGCCGGCGGGGAAGGCATGGCAGCTCACGTTGCAGGCATTCCTCACGCAGCTCGGCCCCGAGCGGCGGTGGGACCTTGCCCAATCGACATTCGCGCTGCAGTCCATTCCGCCCGGCGATCGCCTGGCCGCGCTAAAGCGGTTGAGGCGCCACGTCACCCGGCTGGCCATCATCGAATTTGATGTGCCCGAGTTCGACAATGCCGGGCAACGGTTCGCTTCGCTGGCCGAACGTTACGAACGGGCGGCCCGTGAATACGGCGATGAAGCGCCGCTCGTGGCGGGTGGCTTCCTCGCACCCATGTTGCTGGGGCAGTTGCGTGCGACGACGCCGTCCAACTGGGAGCAGCCGATCATTGCGTGGCAGGAAGAGCTGCTGCGCGCAGGGTATCGTGTGGCTTCGACCACGCACGTACACGACTACAGCTGGGCGCCGGCCTGGCTTATCGTCGCCAAGGCGTAGGCGACGATCGTTCCGGGCTGTGCATGCCCGTCCCGCGTTACGGTGTGCGTTGCCTGGCTTCGTCCAGCTTCAGGCACAGCGTGCGCACGCTGGGCAGGATGGATGGTGAGGGCAGGGCGAGCGTGGGTGCGTCGATCACCATGACGTTGCCGTGCCTTACCGCGGGCAGTGACTCGGCCTGCGTCCATGCGCCGAGGGAATCACCATCACCACCCGCCGTCATGATCACATCGGGGCGCCGTGCGAGGACAGCCTCGCGACCGACGGTCGGCGCGGCCTGCGACAGGTCATCGAAGATGTTCTGTCCGCCGCAAAGATCGAGTGCATCCGAAATCATCTGCGCGCGGCCCACGGTCATCAGCGGGCGATCCCACACCTGGAAGAACACCCGCACGCGCTTCTTGCCGGCGAACGTACGGCGCAGGCCATCCAGCGCCTGGGCAAACGCATGGGCGTTCGCCTCCGCGACGGGCGTGGTACCTGCCAGCTGACCAAGCCGTCGTGTGGCGGCCGGGATATCGGCCAGGCGCGTCGTTTCGGCGTAGTAGATGGGAATGCCGAGCCGCGCGAGCTTCTCGACCTGCGCTGCGGGGGTGCCGCTCTTCCACACCATGATGACGTCAGGCCGCAACGCGACGATGCGCTCGAGATCCAGCATGGTGGCATCGCCGACGACCGGGATGCGTTGTGCGGCTTGCGGGTGCTCACTGAAGCGCGACGTGCCGACGACAAAGTTCCCGGCGCCGGCCGCATAAAGCGTATCTGTGATGTTTGGCGCCAGGCTCACGATGCGGTGCGCGGGTGCTTGCAGCGTGACCGTGTGGCCCGCGTCGTCGGTGACGCTGACCGCCGCCGAGACGGGCCCGGCGAGGAACAGGGCGAGGCAGGCGAGGTGGCGGATCATGAGCGGGTGTCCGTAAGGCGTGCAGCGCGGAAGAACAGTTCGCCATCCACGGTGATACCGCGAATGGGGTGATGGAACGCGGCGGTAAGGCTGGCCGGTGTAACGATGGTTTCCTTCGGGCCGGCGAGGGCGCCGCCATGGCCATCCAGGAGCACGGCGTGGGTGGCGTGCTGCATCGCCAGGTTGATGTCGTGCACCGTGAATACCACGGCACGCCCGGCGCGGGACGCGAGCACGAGCTCGTGCAGCGTCTTCATCTGGTGGTGCAGGTCGAGCGAGGCGAGTGGCTCGTCCAGCAGCATGACGCCGACATCCTGCGCGAACAGTGCCGCGATGTTGACCCGCTGGCGCTCACCGCCGGATAACGTAGTGATGTCCCGCTCCGCCAGGCCACTCAACTCGAAGCGCGCCAGCGCGGCCTGCACATCCGCCAGGTCCTCATCGCCCCACGCCCAGAACGGCAGGCGCGGGTGGCGGGCGGCCGTCACGGCCTCGATGACCGTGAGGCTAAAGGCATCCACGACCGATTGCGGAAGGAAGCCGCGACGCCGCGCCAGATCCATGGGTTTCCACGCGGCGACGTCCCGCCCATCCAGCAACACACGACCACCTTCGGCATCGCGCAAGCCCGCCAATGTGCGCAGCAGGGTGGACTTACCAGCGCCGTTCGGGCCCAGCACACACCACACCTGGCCCGGTTCAATGTGCAGGTCCAGGGCATCGACCAGGCTGCGATCACGCACGGCCAGGCGCAGGCGCTCGGTGGCAAGCGTGATGCTCACCGGCGCTGCACCAGGAGGAAGAGGAACGTAGGCACGCCGATGATGGCCATGACCGCGCCCACGGGAAGCTGGATCGGGTCGGCGACGATCCGCGAGATCGTATCGGCAATAACGACCAGCATGCCGCCACACAAGGCGCTGGCCGGGATAAGCACGCGCTGGTCGTTGCCGACCAGCCGGCGCAGGGCGTGGGGTACCACAAGGCCGACAAAGCCCACCGTACCGGCCGTGGTCACGGCAATCGCAGTGGCCAGGGAGGCGATGGCGAAGATCGCCGACTTGACCGCGTTCGGGCGGACGCCAAGCGCGCTGGCCGATTCTTCCCCGCGAGCCAGCAGGTTCAGCTGGCGGCCCAGGGGCGCCACCAGCACGAGCGCCGCCAGCATGGAAAGCAGCGGTGGCCACGGGGTGGCGACGCCGCTCAGGTCGCCCATCATCCAGAACAGCATGCCGCGCAGGTTCCGGTCGGGAGCCAGCACCAGCATCATGCTGACGATGGCGCCGAAGCCGGCGGCGAGCATGACGCCGATCAGGATCAGGTCGGTCGCGTCGTCGCGATGCGCCGCGCGGCGGCGGGCGATCAGGTCGCGGTGGGCCAGGACAAACACGGCCACGCACGCGAACAAGGCGCCGAACGCCGCACCCGCTGCCGTCGCAACAGCGCCCGCGCCAGCGAGCATGGCGCCCAGCGCGCCTACGGCGGCGCCACCCGAAAGGCCCAGGGTGTAGGGATCGGCCAGCGGATTACGGACCAGGATCTGCATGAGGCACCCGGAGAGCGCCAGGAGCCCGCCGACGCCATACGCCGCCAGCGCGCGCGGGATGCGCAGTTCATGGATGATGGTATGCATGGGCGTCTCTGCCGAGCCGACCAGGCCCCGCCATGAGGCGCGCAGGGTGGATCCATCACCACCTAGCAGCACGGAAGCCAGCACCACCAGGGCCGAGAGCACGAGCAGGCCGGCCCAGAGCCGAAGGGCTGCGCCAAACGTGGCCATCCGCGGTACCCGCGTTGTCGCTGCGCTTCGCACCCTGCGACGCTCCCGTCAAACAGCTCGGCAGGATAGCAGTGACGGCCCGTCCTTTTCACAAAGGACCGTGCTATTTCGAAAGCCACGCGGCGCATCTGCGGCGACGATGTGGCCTGTGCCATCCATGCAGGGGAATCCGCCATGTTCGCGATAGTCGTCTCGCTGGGCGTGCTGGTGCTCGCGTGTGGCAGCCTCTACCTGGGTGGCTGGCTCGCGCGGCACATGCCCGAGGGCCACCTGGTCTACGAGGCACAAAAGGCCGCGCAGTTCGGCATAAGCATGATGGCGACGCTCGCGGCGCTGGTACTCGGCTTCATGGTGACCTCGGCGCGCGCGACCTTTGATCGCGCGAATGACGACATCGTGGGCGTCTCCACATCGATCCTGCTGCTGGACCGCGCGCTATCGGGATACGGCCCGGAAACGGCACCCATCCGCACCGACCTGCGCGCATTCCTTGCCCGCGCCACGGAGCGTGTCGCCCCGGACGGGGAGATGGAAAAGATCGTGTTCCGCCTGCCACATACCAGCCTTAGCCTTATTACCCAGCTACAAACGTCGATCCTGGCGCTGCACCCCGATAGCGAGGCCAAGTGGTGGTTCCAGCACCGGGCGCTCGAGGTGACGGCCGAGCTCGCACGCGAGCGCATCCTTACCTCCGAACATGAAAAGTCCTCCGAGCCGCTGCCGTTGCTGGCCGTCGTGACAGCGTGGATCGTCCTCATCTTCATTGGCATGGGCACGTTCGCCATGCACAACGCCTCGGTGCGGGTGGTCCTGTTTTGTGCCGCCCTGGCCTTCTCCGGCTCGATCTTCCTGGTGATGGAGCTGGAATCCCCCTACACCGGATGGCTGCGCGTCTCGGGCGCGCCCTTGCAACAAGCCGCCACGGAGCTAGCCCTGCCATGAAAACCGCACTTGTCCTTGCCGCGCTGTCGTTGCTTGCCGGCCCGGCGGCGGCGCAATCCCTGGCCATACCGGGCGTGAAGACCGGCAAACCCATCACGGGAACGTACCGCTGCCCGACCGGAAAACCCTTCACGGTCACGTACTGGAACGGGGACAACGGGCAGAGCTTCGCCCTCGTGCCCATCGATGGAAGGCCCACGCTGCTGGTGAGCCTGATCTCGGGCAGCGGCGTGCGCTATGGCGCCGGGTCGGTGATCTGGTGGACCAAGGGGCGCAACGCGGACCTCTACAACTCACGGATGGATCCCGATACGGGCAAGGTGACGCCGGTGAGCTGCTCGGAGGTGCCCGGGGCCTGAAGGCGCCGCCACGGGTCAGCCCACGCCGGGGCTGAATGGATAGGTTGCTAGCTGTATCTTCTGCAATTATTAGCATGCTATTCTTTATCCCATGACGCCCCTCGACCGGCTGCACATGCAGCTGACCACCCTTGCGCTCGCCACCAGCCGCCGCTTCCAGCGGATGCTGGACGTGCGCCTGGCCGATTTCGAGGTGACCTCGGCCACGGTCGTGCCCATGCTCCTCGTGGGCCGTTCGGGCGGCGGCATCAACCAGGTCACGCTGGCCGAGCAGATCGGCGTCACCGGCCCTTCGCTGGTGCGCACCCTCGACAAGCTGGTCGAGCTGGGACTGGTTCGTCGCGAAAGCGACCCTGCCGACCGCCGGGCCAAGACCCTCTGGCTGACCGAGGCCGGCGAGGCCATGGCGGTGCAGATGGAAGCACGCATGGTGCAGATGCGCCGCGAGATCCTTGCGGCGGTGCCCGAGGAAGACGTGCGCGCCGCGCTGCGCGTACATCAGGCGCTGAATGCTGCACTGGCGTTCGATGCCCAGGATGACAGCGAAGCCTGAGCGCATGCGCCTCGCCCTGCCCACGGCCTCCGAATGGCTCTATTCGGGGAAAGCCTTCCTTGCCGCGATCCTGGCGTTTTACATCGCGCTGAAGATCCCGCTGCCCAATCCTTACTGGTCATTCGCCAGTGTCTACATCGTGTCGCACCCGCTTTCAGGCGCGACGCGCTCAAAGTCGATCTATCGCGCGTTCGGTACCGTGCTTGGCGCCACGATGGCGGTGCTGCTCGTCTCGCTCTTCGCGTCGAGCCCGCTGACACTGGTCATGGCGATGGGGGCCTGGAGCGCGATCGCGCTGTACCTCTCACTGCGTGACAACACACCAAGCGCCTACGGCTTCCTGCTCGCCTCCTACACCACCCCGTTGATCGCCGTCTCCGCGATCATCGCGCCGGGCACCGTATTTGATACCGCGGTGGCCCGCACCGAAGAAATCCTGCTTGGCATCATCTGCGCCAGCGTGGTCAGCACGGTCCTGCTGCCGGACCGCGTGGGTCCGGTTTTCCACGAGCGCGTCGCGGCCCTGATGAGGGATGCCTCAGCATGGGCGGTACGCCGGCTCACCGACCCCGCGCGGCGCGCCACGCCTCCGCTGCGCTTCAACCTGCTGAGTGATATCGCGGCGCTGGATGCGCTGATCACCCACCTGGGACACGATGCCACGCGCCGTAACGAGGCCAGCGAAGCCCGCCAGGTGCGCTACCGCATGACCATGCTGATTCCCCAGGTGGCCTCCCTCGCCGACGCGCTAGGGCACGTGGGTGAGAACAACGAGGGCGCCGGCCATGCGTGCAGCGATGTGTTGGGCGATGTCATTGCATGGCTGCGCGAAGGTGTCGACGGCGCGCCCGCGCGAGGCGCCGTGTTGCGGCAGGCCATCGCGGCGCTGCGCGACGCGCAAGGCCAACCGACAGCCGCCACGTTGCCGGTCGCCAACGTGGCAGAACGCCTGCGTGACCTGGTCGACCTGTGGCAGGACTGCCTGGTGCTGCACCGCGCGTTCATCACGAAAGCGGCCACTACGCCACCGTTGGCCTACCGCGATGCCGTGCCCGATAAGGGCAAACGCTTCTACGACCATGTGATGATGCTGCATGCGGCGCTTTCGCCTGCGCTGGCTTTCGTCGTCTCGGCCACGGCATGGTTGTACAGCGGATGGCCCGGTGGCGCATTTGGCGTGGTGCTCGTCGCGGTTTCCACGGCCTTTTTCGCCGCTTCCGATGCGCCCGCCGCCCTCATCGCGCGCTTCCTGCTCTGGCAAACGATCAGCGTAACGGCAGGGCTGGTGTACCTGTTCTACATCTTCCCGCAGGTCACCACCTTTGCAGGTGTCGCCCTGGCGCTGGCCCCACCGCTGATCCTGGTCGGCACGCTCACCGGGCGCCCCGCCTTCAACATGGGCGTGCTCCTCGTGACATCGCAGACGATCAGCGGCATCGCCCTGCATAACAACTCGGCGGCGAATTTCGAGGACTACGCCAATAGCAGCCTGGCGGCGCTCGGCGGCCTCGCGTTTGCCGCCGTATGGACCGCAGCGACGCGCCCGTTCGGTGCCGACATCGGTGCACGCCGGCTTGCCCTGGCGAACTGGCGTGAGCAGGTGGCGTTGTCTCGCCTTGACCTGCGGCTGGACCGGCCATCCGCCTTGTCGCGCATCGTTGACCGCACGGCGCAGTGGATGCCGCGCCTGGCACTCACCACGGGCCGCCCGCTTTCGCACATGGATTCGGTGCGTGACCTGCGCATCAGTGTGGCGCTTATCGACTTGCGTGAGTACAGCGCACGCGGGGTTGCCCAGATCGATGCCGTGCTGGACGCCAGTCACGACTACTTCCGGCGCTGCCTAGCGGCACGCGCATCACTCGTACCACCCGCGGCACTGCTGGCGTCGATCGATTCGGCCATGTCCCGCCTGGCCGCCATGCACGGCGATGCCGCCGCGGCCCTGCTTCGCTATCGCCTCGCACTGCTGGCATTGCCACCCGCCGTGCACGCCGACGCCCCTTCCACTCAACCCACCTTGTCCATCCTCCCCCAGTGAACACCCCCCTCTACGGCGAGTTCAGCCTTTACGGCGTGTATATCCCCATGTTGCTGGCCGTCATGGCCGCGGCCTATGGCGTGAAGAGCCTTGTGCGCTTTGCCCTCGGCAAGACGCATTTCTACGCATGGGTATGGCACCCCGCGTTGTTCAACCTTGCCCTGTACGTACTGGCGCTCGCCGGCGTGCTGGCGCTGCTGCCGGAGGTGGCCCGTGGCTAATGTCGTCCAGCGGATGCTCCCTGGCGTGGTGACGCTCGCTGTCGTGGTGGCGGCCATCGCGGCGGGTGTGCATGTGTGGCACGCCTACGATGATCTGCCGTGGACGCGCGATGCACACATCCGCGCGGACACCGTGCAGGTATCGCCTGACGTCTCGGGGCTGGTGACTGATGTCCTCGTGCACGACAACGATGTGGTGAAGCGTGGCCAGCCCTTGTTCGTGGTGGATCGCGCGCGCTTTGAGCTTGCCGTGCGCCGTGCAGAAGCCGCCGTCGAAGAGCAGCGCTCCAGCGTGGCCGAGCTGCGTCGTGAAGATGCGCGCAACCGCGCAGTCAGCGATCTCGTGGCACGCGAGGCCGCCGAGCAGGTGACGTCAAAGCTCGCCGCCGCCGAAGCGCGCCTGCACGCGGACGAAACCGCGGCGGACACGGCGCGGCTCGACCTGGAGCGCACCGTGGTGAAAGCCCCGGCCGATGGCACACTGAACGACCACGTGGTTCGCGTGGGCGACTACGTGAGCGCAGGGCACGCCCCGTTCGCCATGGTCGACGGGCATTCGTTCCACGTTGATGGCTACTTCGAGGAAACGCGGTTGCACGGCGTGAAGCCGGGCCAACCGGTAACGATCAAGGTCATGGGCGAGCAGGGCATCCTGCACGGCCGCGTGCAGAGCGTGGCGGGGGGCATCGCAGATCGCGAACGCGCCAACAGCACGCAAGGCCTTCCGGACATCAACCCAACCTTCAACTGGGTTCGCCTGGCGCAGCGCATCCCCGTCCGGATCAGTATCGAGGATGCCTCGCCCGATCTGCTCCTGGTCGCCGGGCGCACAGCCACCGTCACGATCCGCACGGAGGATCACGCGGGGCCGAAATCATGACCTGGCCTGCTGGCGCTACCGCGCTCGCCGCGGCCATCGTGCTTTCGGGCTGCGCTGCCGTAGGCCCCAACTACAAAGTGCCCGACAGCGCGATGGTGAACGATGCGCGTGCGAACGGGGCATTCCTGCCCGTGGGCAAGGGCGCCGTGGATGGTTCATCCCAGGCGCGTGATGACTGGTGGAGGCTGTACAACGATCCGACGCTCGACGCATTGGAGCGCAAGGCACTACAGGCGAACGCCGGCCTGCGTACCGCGGATGCGAACCTTCGCCGTGCGGGCGCATTGCTCGCCGCGGCGGAAGCGGAACACGAAATCACCGCGAAGACATCAGCGGCCGCCGAGCGCACGCTGATCTCGGCGGAATCGTACCTGCAGGAAGAAAAGCTCCCCACATTCAACGTCGCTACCACGGGCATCGAGGCCTCGTACGACTTCGACTTGTTCGGCAAGCTGCGCCGTGGCGTGGAGGCCGCGTCTGCGGATGCCGAAGCGGCGATGGCCGCGCGTGACGTGGTGCGGGTGACCGTGGCGGCGCAGGTCGCGTCGAGTTATGTGGGCATCTGCGAGGCAGCGCACGATCTCGACGTGGCCCAACGCACCGTGCACGTCCAGGAGCGCGGTGCCGACGTGGCGAAGCGCTTGTTCGACGCAGGCCTTGGCAACCGCCTGGATGTCACACGCGCCACCGCGCAACTGGACCTGGCACGCGCGGCCCTGCCGCCGCTGGAGCGGCGCCATGAGGCATCGCAGTACGCCCTCGCGGCGTTGCTTGGCCACGTACCTGGCGATATTCCCGATGCAGCGAAGTCATGCACCAGCGTGCCCCAGCCGACCCAGCCCATACCCGTCGGCGATGGCATGGCGCTGCTACGTCGCCGCCCCGATATCCGCGAGGCAGAGCGGAAGCTCGCCGCCGCCACGGCGCGTATTGGTGTCGCCACGGCCGACCTGTATCCCAGCGTTTCGCTGGGTGCCGGCGCAGGCACTAATGGCCTGCTGGCCGACTACGGGCAGGCGCCGGCGCGTTATTGGTCGATTGGCCCGCTGATCAGCTGGACGCTGCCCACGCGCTCGGCGAAAGAGCGCGTGGAGGTGGCGAAGGCAGGTGCGGATGTCGCGCTCGCCTCGTTCGACCAGAGGGTGATCCAGGCGCTAAAGGAGACGCAGACGGCCCTTAGTGATTACGCGCACGCGCTCGATCGCGAAGAAACGCTGCGCCAGGCGTTGAGCGATGCCACGCTGGCATCGAAGCAGGCGGCGGATCTTTACCATGCAGGCCGCACGCCGTATCTAAGCGCGCTGGATGCGGAACGTACCCGTGTCGCGGCGGAAACCGCGCTCACCGACGCCGAGTCGGCCGTGTCCGAGGCGCGTATCCACCTGTTCTACGCGTTGGGTGGCGGCTGGCAAGACGGCGCCTGATTCGCTTCGCAAAATATTGTCGTATCGCCTCGTGGCACGAAGTGGTAAACCTTGCGCCGCGGGGAGGCTGGGCCGGGAGCCAGCGACATACATGGAGCGACAGATGCGGTACCTGATGCGAGTAGCAAAGGCCCTGGTATTCACGTGCCTCGTGTGCACGGGCGTCGCGGTGCACGCCGATGATGCGCCGGCGCATGCCACCGACAAACAATTAGCCGATGCGAAGTGCGCCATCGGCATGGAGAAGTTCCTGCCGGGCGATTACTTCTATTGCCTGGGCGCGCAGAACTACGGCACGCAGCACATCGAAGCCGCGCAACGGTTCTTCAAGGAGGCTGCCGGCTGGGCGAGCAAGCCGGCGCAGTACGTGCTCGGGATCATGGCGCTGAATGGCGACCACCAACCGATGGACCGGCCGTTGGCGTACGCGTGGTTCACGCTGGCCGCTGAACGCAACACGCCGCGGTTCGTGCAACCGCGCGACGCCTTGAAAGCCACCTTGACCAAGGACGAGGCAGCGAAAGCCGACGCGTTGCTTGCGGATTTGCGCCGCACGTACGCCGATGCCGTGGCCGCGCCGCGGGCTGAGCGGCGCTACCACGACGGCATGGCTGCCCTGAAGGACACCCCCGGCACGAGTTACTGCATGGAGGGGACGCAGGATTTCCGTGACCTGGCCCAGGGCAAGACCCAGCCCTCGTGCCCGCCCACCGCGCAAATCGTGCAGTACGTGGACAAGCAAGCGAACAACGTGTTCGAGGACTGGACGGGGCATGTGACCGTAGGCGCCATACAGCCCGCGGGTACGCCCTGACGGAGCGGGGTATCGCAGGCGGGTCTTCGCATCCAAGCCAGCGGGGCCAGGTCGCGCTAGGGTAGGCGCGCCGGGTACCCCGCCCCCCGCCGAGGTTATCGTCATGAAGCGTGCCTGCCTCACTTGTATCACCGCACTCGCGTTTAGCCTGTCCTGGGCGGCCACGACCCCGGCCCAGGACACCTCGGGTACCCACCGAAAGCAGCTGTCCCGGCAGGACCTCAGCATCCCCGGCTGGGAAGAACTCCAAGTGCGCGTCGATTTCGATCCGGGCAAGTCCGTCCCGAACCACAAGCATCCGGGTGAGGAAATCATCTACGTCATCGAGGGGACGATCGAATACGACGTTGCCGGAAAGGCGCCGCTCACCCTGAAGGCAGGCGACGTACTGGTGGTGCCCGCGGGCGTTGTCCACAGCGCGAAGAACGTGGGCAAGGACAATGCCGCGGAACTGGGTACCTATGTCGTACCGAAGGGCAAGCCGCTGCTGGAGTGGGCCAGATAGCCTTACGAGCGCGCCAGGGCACCGAATCTTCCCTGGGAAACCCTGAGATTCCCGGCTGGCGTCCCCTTCGATAGACTGGGTGCCAACGACAGGGCGTGTGGTGTTCATTCTGTGATGGGTAAGACAAGCGAGGGGACGTTCGGCCGGCATGGATGAGCGGATGCCTGAATCCAACCGCGTCACGGGCGTCGTCATTGCGCTGCTTGTCATGCTCACCCTCGGCGCCCTGTATGCCCCGCGCTTCGTGCAGCGCCATGCGGTGGCTAAAACGACGATCTCAGCCTTGCCGGCCACCCCCTTCGTCGAGGTGTGGCTGAGTACGGCCGACCACCGGCTCAAGCTCGCCCTGCAATCCAATGCTGCCCTGCTGCCCAGGGGCACCGGGCCGGCTGATATCGATGTGGATGTGGCGACCACGTACCAGTCCATGACCGGGTTCGGCGCCTCCATGACCGACGCCTCGGCGTGGCTCATCCACAACAGGATGAGCCCGCAGCAGCGCGATAGCCTGATGCATGAGCTGTATGGCGAGGCGCCCAACCTCAACCTGAACATGATGCGCTTGCCGATCGGCGCATCGGATTTCTCGTTGGGCCTGTACACCATGGATGACATGCCGTTCGGTGAAGCCGACCCCCAGCTTCGGCATTTCAACGTGGGCCCCACGCTGGATTACCTCGTGCCCGTGATCAGGCAGGCACTATCGATCAACCCGGGGCTGTTGATCGTGGCGTCATCGTGGACGGCACCCGCGTGGATGAAGGGCAACCAGAACCTCACGGGTGGGGAGCTGTTGCAGCAATACGAGGGCACGTTCGCCGAGTACCTGGTGAAGTACGTGGATGCGTACGCCAGACTGGGTATTCCCATCTTCGCGCTGACGCTGCAGAACGAACCGCTTTACGCCCCGGTCGCGTACCCCGGCATGACCATGGGGCCGGACGTGCGTGCGCGGGTGATCAAACACCTTGGCCCAAAGCTGGCGAGCCGCACGCCCAGGACACAGATCCTGGAGTGGGATCACAACTGGGCCGTTCCGCAGCAGCCGCTCACCGTGCTATCCGACCCCGACGTGGCACGCTATGTCGATGGCGTGGCCTGGCACTGTTACGAGGGCAGCCCGTTCGAGCAAGGCAAGGTACACCGCGCGCACCCGGACAAGGATACGTACATTACCGAATGCACCGGCGGCGACTGGCCGCTGGATATGAACGGTGAGCTGTTGTGGTTCTCACGCAATTTGCTGGTGACCGGAACGCGGCAGTGGGCGCGCGGCGTCATCTACTGGAACCTGGCCCTCGATGAAAACCACGGCCCGCAGTTTGGCGGTTGCCGCTTGTGCAAGGGGCTCATCACCATCGACCGCGATACGGGCGATGTCACCCGCAACGATGAGTACTACGCCATCGCCCACTTCAGCCGGTTCGTGCTGCCCGGTGCGTTACGGGTCAAATCCACCGATACCGACAAGGAAAAGGGCATCGCCAACGTGGCATTCCGCAATGCGGTCGATGGTTCGGTAGTCATGGTGATGGTCAACATCAACAAACAGGCGCGCCGCGTGTCCGTCACCGAAGGTACGTCCCGCTTCGAGTACGAGATGCCGGCAGAAAGCGTAGCGACCTTCGTGTGGCACCAGAGCATGGCGGCGGCGTGGATACGGCGCGCGCTGCACTGGATCAACACTCCCACGCAAGCAGGGGAGGCGGCTCGAGCGCACTGAACCGGACAGGTTCAGTGCCAGATGCCCTTGATCTGCGACAGCGTGAGCCCGTTGCGCGCCCGACCCGCCGGGGCCGGGCGCGCAAAGCCCTTAGTCCAGCGGCCTTACCCAGATATTGCGGAAGCTGATCGGCTGCGAGTGGTCGCCATGGGCCTGCAGCTTGATCGGCGCCTCGGTGTAGGCGTTGTACTTCGGCTTGCCGATGTAGAACGTTTCGCCGGCGAGTTCCGTGTGGTTCTGCACGAGCACGCCGTTGTGGAACAGCGTGACGTAGGCCGCCGACTTCACCGATCCGTCGGCGGCGAACGTCGGTGCGGTCCAGATGATGTCGTAGGTCTGCCATTCACCCGGCGGGCGCATGGCGTTGACCAGCGGCGCCGCCTGTTTATAGACGCTTCCTGCCTGGCCGTTGACATAGGTGGGGTTCTTGAACGAATCCATGATCTGGACTTCGTAGCCCTCGTCCCCGGGGCCGGTCGATGCCAGGAACACACCGCTGTTACCGCGACCCTGGCCCTCGCCCGTGATGTCCTTGGGCACCTGCCACTCCAGGTGCAGCTGGTAGCTCTTGAACTTCTGCTTCGTCTGGATGTTGCCCGAGGTCTTATCGACCGTCAGCACGCCGTCGTGCACCTTCCAATGCGCCGCCGAATGATCCTTGGACGCTTCCCATTGGCTGATGTCACGGCCGTTGAACAGCACCACGGCATCAGAGGGCGGGGCACTGCCCGGGTTGCCCGGCGTAACGACCTTGGGAACCGGCTCCCATTGTTCCGTCGCCTTGGGGTCATCCTGCGCCAGGGCGCATGACGAACCGACGATGGCGAGTGTCAGGAGGGCAAGGGTGGGCGACGTGGTGCGCTTCATAGGGGTTCCTTGGGAAGGTGTCATACCGTGCAGATCTTGAATGCCTCGGCAAACGACGCGAAGGGATCCGGCCGCGTGGGCGAGAATTCGTGCGCGATGAAGCCCTGGTAGTTGAGGTCGGCAATGGCCTTGGCCACCGCGTGGTAATTCAGTTCCTGCGTGCCGTCGATCTCGTGGCGGCCGGGGACGCCACCGGTGTGGAAGTGGCCGATCCACTGGATGTGGTCGCGGATGGTGCGGATGACGTCACCTTCCATGATCTGCATATGGTAGATGTCGTAAAGCAGCTTGACGTTCGGCGAATTCAGGCCCTTGGTCACCGCCACGCCGAAGGCCGTGTGGTCACCCTGGTAGCCGTGGTGATCGACCTTGCTGTTCAGCAGCTCCAGGCACAAGGTGATGCCGTTCTCTGCCGCATACGGTGCGATTTTCGAAAGGCCCGCGATGCAGTTGTCGATCGCGCGCTGGTCATCGATGCCATCCTTGCGATTGCCGAACATCGTGATGATGTTGGTCACGCCGGCACGCTTGGCGAGCGGGATGGTGGTCTCGATCTCCTTGATCAGCTGGGCATGGTTAGCCGGATCGTTGAAGCCGAACTCGATGAAATTATCGCGCTTGGCGGGATAACCCATGGATACCGCCATGCCGTGGTCCTGTACCACCGACCACTCATCGGCATAGAGCAGGTCGACACCCACGAAGCCGATGGCTTTGAGGCGCTTGCACAGCTCCGGGAGCGGCGCCTTGGAGGTCCACCGGCTCAGCGATTGCTTGAGACGGCCACCGGATGCGTTGGCCGCGTTGGCCTTCCCTGCGGTCGTCGCAGCGGAGGCGAGCAGGGGCGCGGCGCCTGCCATGGCAGCGGCGGTAGCCAGGGCCCCCAATGCACTGCGGCGGCCCATGTCGGTCGTTTCGTCACGCATGCTTATTCGAGTCCCAGGATCTGGCGGTTGAACGTACGGTCGCTACCGCTCGCGGCAAAATCGTCGAAGGCGCGTTCGGTGACCTTGATGATGTGGTCGCGGATAAACGGCGCGCCTTCCTTCGCCCCTTGCTGCGAATCCTTGATGCAGCACTCCCACTCGAGCACGGCCCAGCCCGGGTAGTCGTATTGCGCGAGCTTGCTGAAGATCGCGCCGAAATCGATCTGCCCGTCGCCCAGTGAACGGAAGCGGCCCGGGCGATCTATCCAGCCCTGGTAACCACCGTAGACACCCGACCGTCCATTGGGCCGGAACTCGGCATCCTTCACGTGGAAGGCGCGAATGCGGTCGTGGTAGTTGTCGATGAACTGCAGGTAGTCCATCTGCTGCAGCACCATGTGGCTGGGATCGAACAGGATGTTCGCGCGCGGGTGGTGATCGACCGCATCGAGGAAACGCTCGAACGTCGCACCGTCATGCAGGTCTTCACCGGGGTGGAGCTCGTAGCAGACATCCACGCCCGCTTCATCAAAGGCATCGAGGATCGGCTTCCAGCGCTTGCCGAGTTCCGCAAAGGCTTCTTCGACCAGGCCCGCCGGGCGCTGCGGCCAGGGATAGAACAGTTGCCACGCCAGCGCACCGGAGAACGTGGCGTGCGCTGTCAGCCCGAGGTTCTGGCTCGCCTTGGCGGCCAGTTTCAACTGCTCGACCGCCCAGGCCTGGCGTTCCTGCGGGCGTCCGCGCAGCGCGGGCGGCGCGAAACCGTCGAACAGGCGATCGTAGGCAGGATGCGAGGCGACGAGCTGGCCCTGGAGGTGCGTCGACAACTCGGTGACCGCGATGCCGTGCCCGGCGAGCATGCCGGTGAGGTCATCGCAGTACGTCTTGCTCGTTGCCGCCTTTTCCAGATCGAACAGGCGCGGATCGTTGGACGGGATCTGCACGCCAACGAAACCAAGCGACGCCGCCCAGCGGGCGATATCGGACAACGTGTTGAACGGCGCCTCGTCCGATGCGAACTGGGCGAGGAAGATGCCTGGACCCTTGAGTGTCTTCATGTCAGATCTTCAGTTCGGCCTCGACGGCCCAGGCCTTGCCGTTACCGGCCTGGGCCAGCGGGATGTCGGCGTGCCAGGCCGCGGGCACCGGATCGTACTGGAGCACCTGCGTGCAGCCCGGCTGCGACAGGAAGAAGCCGAGCATCGTGAGCTTCTTGGTCATCATGACGAAGTCAGCCGCCGGGGCGGGTTTGCCGCCCTTGGGCACGCCCAGTGCCTCGGTGTGCAGCTTGGTGACCAGCGCCTTTTGCTGGGCGGCATCGAGCTGCAGGAAGGGCTTGCCGCCCGCCTTGTCGAACGCGGCCATGGCGTCGAGGTAACGCTTCTGGTCCGCTTTGGCGTAGACGGCCTTGAACAGCTGATCCATGAACAGCGGGACACCGGCATCCACGGCACCCGGTGTATCGGTGCGCGGAATGACGATATCCGATACCGCACCGACCAGGCTGTACTGGGCAGGATTAAAGAACTCAGGCTTCGCCGTGGGCTTTTGCGATGCGGCGTGCGCATCGAAGACCGCCAGCAGCGAGGGGCCCGCGATGGCACCGACGGCCAGCGCGGACATGCTTTTCAACCATTCGCGACGATTCATGGTGTCGATCCTCAGATATTGCCGCGCTTGAGTTCTTCGACGGCGTAGTTGGCCGCGCGTGCGGTCAGCGCCATGTACGTGAGGGACGGGTTCTGGCAGCCGGACGAGGCCATCGCCGAGCCGTCGGTCACGAAGACGTTCTTGCAGGCGTGCATCTGGTTGAACCCGTTGAGCACCGAGGTCTTCGGATCACGACCCATGCGCGCGGTACCCATCTCGTGGATGCCCGCGCCGACGTTGGCCTTCATGGTGAACGAGTTCACGTCGCGGTAGCCTGCGCCACTCAGCATCTCCATCGCATCCTCGATGATGGCCTTGCCCATCATCTTCTCGTTCTCCTGGTGGGCCGCATCGAAGTTCAGCACGGGCATGCCGTACTTGTCCTTGTGGTTGCGGTCCAGGGTCACGAAGTTCTTGTGGGAGGGCAGCATCTCGCCGAAGCCCATCATCGAGACATACCAGGGGCCCGGCTCTTGCGCAGCCTCTTTGAGCTCGATGCCCAGCGCGTGCTGCTCGACAAGGCGGGTCCAGTCCTGGCGGCCTGCGCCACCCTGGAAGCCGAAGCCACGCAGGTACTTCTGCTTGTCGGTGCCCACGTTCCGGTAACGCGGAATGTAGAAGCCGGTGGGGCGCCGGCCCGAGTAGTAGCGGTCTTCATGGCCTTCGACCATGGCGCGCGCGCCGGTGCCGAACATGTGGTCCATGATGTTATGGCCCAGCTCGCCGCTGTCGTTACCGAAGCCGTTGGGGAACCGGCTCGAGGTGGAGCTCATCAGGATGTGCGCCGTGCCGAACGTCGACGCGCACATGAAGATCACTTTCGCGAAGTACTCGGTCTGGTGCCCGGTCTCCGCATCCAGCACGCGCACGCCGGTGGCCTTGCCCTTGTCGTTGTCGTAGATCAGCTCGTACACGATGGCATTGGTCACCATCGTCATGTTGCCCGTGCGCTCGGCGGAGGGCAGGGTGGACGAGTTGCTGCTGAAATAGCCACCGAACGGACAGCCACGCATGCACAGGTTGCGATACTGGCACGTGCCGCGCTGCGGGCTCTGGTCGTGGCGAAGCGGCGCGGAGAGGTTCGCCGTGCGGCCGATGATGAGCTTGCGGTTGAACTTGCTGTCCAGCTTGCCCTGGAAATCCTTCTCGACGCAGTTCAGGTCCATCGGCGGCAGGAAGTTGCCGTCCGGCAGCTGGGCCAGGTGGTCGTTGTTACCGCTGACGCCAATGAAGTGCTCGACCTTGTCGTACCACGGCGCGATGTCGGCATAGCGGATCGGCCAGTCCACGCCGACGCCTTCCTTACCGTTGGCCTCGAAGTCCATCTCGCTAAGGCGGTAGCTCTGCCGGCCCCACATCAGCGAACGGCCGCCGACATGGTAGCCACGGAACCAGTCGAATGGCTTGGTTTCTTCGTACGGGTTGTCGATATCGTCGACGAACCAGTGCTTGGTGGACTGGGTGATGCCGTAGAACGACGGGCGAGTGTGCTTGGGCCAGCGGGCGAGATCTTCCTGCGTCGGCTCATCGCCGTACGGCAGCTCCCACGGTGCCTTCATGGCCGTCGGGTAATCGAGGTGCTTGACCATGGGGCCGCGCTCGAGCACGAGCGTCTTCAGGCCCTTCTCGGTGAGTTCCTTGGCAGCCCAGCCACCGCTGACGCCGGTACCGACGACGATGGCGTCGAATGTGTTCTTTTCCATGCGTGTTCCTTAGCGAAGCGGGTGCAGGTAATCAAAATCGACGCGGGCGGCTTCCAGCGAGCTCATGCGAGCGAACGGGCCTTCCTGTTCGACGAAGCAATGTTTCAGCCCGGCAGCATCGGCCGCGGCCATGATCGGCTTGTAATCGAGCGTGCCACGGCCCAGCTCGGCGCCCGGGTAGTCCTTGGCGTTGCCGGGGAGGAAATCCTTCGCGTGCATCAGCGGGATACGGCCCGGGTTGGCCTTGAAGTAATCCGTCGGGTTCTTGCCGCCGGCGTGCACCCAGCCGCAGTCGAGTTCGAACTGGACGAGCGCGTGGTCGGTTTCCGCGAGCAGCACGTCATAGAAGGTCTTGCCGCCGCCCACATCCGTGAACTCGGCGTGGTGGTTGTGGTACGCGTACTGCAGGCCGGCGGCCTTGGCTTTCTGGCCCAGTTTGTTCGCGTACTCGGCCGTGCGCTTCGCGTCGTCGAGCGTGTAGGTCGGCTCGCCACTGGCCCCTTTCTCCTTCTGCATGATGCCGGGGAGCATGCTGCTGACGATGAAGTGCGAGCCGAGCGTATGCGCCGCCTTGATGCCCGGCTCGAAGCCCAGGCTATCGAAGTGCATGCTGGGGCAGGCGAGGCCCGCCTGCTTCAACTGGTCGCGCAATGTCTCCGCCGTGCTGGTGACGATGGCCTCGATCTCGGTGTAGCCGATCGACTTCAGCGTCTTGAGCGTGGCGACGGGATCTTTCTGGTACGCGTCGAGCACCATGTAGAGCTGGATGCCCATGCTCTTACCCTTCGATGCGGCGGCGAGGAGCTTTCCCGGCGCGGCGAGGCCAAGCCCTAGCGCGGTGCTACACAGCGCCGAACGCGCAAGGAACTGTCTGCGAGTGATCATGAACGGGGTTCCGAATCAGTGAGTGCCGACGACGGCAGCGGGGGCGGTGGCCTTGCGGTCCTTGAAGAGCAGGACGAAAAGGGCGAAGACGAAGGCGGCGAAGGCGCCGGCGATGACCCAGATGCCGTGCCAGTCATGCGTGCCATCGGCGCGTGTGTAGGTCTGGACCACGATGCCGGATAGCCACGAGCCCACGAACATGCCCAGGCCGTAGGTCAGGAAGGTGATGAGGCCCTGCGTTGCAGCGCGCAGCGCGGGCGGCGCCTCGCGGTCGATGTAGATCTGGCCCACCACGAAGAAGAAATCGAAACAGACGCCGTGCAGGACGATGCCGAGCCAGAGCATCCACATCAGCTCGCCACTACCGCCGAAGGCGAACATGCCGTAACGCACCACCCAGGCCAGCATGCCCACGGCGAGCATCCACTTCACGCCAAGGCGGCGGAAGAACCAGGGAATGAGGAGCATGAAGAACAGCTCCGACATCTGCCCGCCGGTCATCTTGCCGGCGGCATTCACTACACCCACTTCGTTGAGGAACAGGTTGGTGAAGGCGTAGTAGAACTGCAGTGGGATGCAGATCAGGAACGAGGCCAGGGCGAATACCGCCATGGAGCGCTCACGGAGCAGGTGCAGCGATTCCAGCGGCAGCGCATGGCGCAGCTCGAAGCGCGTGTTGCGCGCAAGCGGCGGCGTCGGCGGCAGCGTGAAGCAGTAGCCGGCCATCACGACCGACAGGACGGCCGCAAGGAGCAGCGGGGACGACGTGGCTTCCACGCCCCATGCGCCGACGGCGAGGCCGACCAGGATCCAGCCGATGCTGCCGAACACGCGAATGGCGCCGAACTCTTCCTGCGGCGAGGTGATGTGGCGCATGGCGAGCGAGGCCGTCAGTGCCAGGGTCGGCATGTAACAGAGGCTGTACGCCAGCAGCGGCACGTAAACCATGGTGAAACTGGTCTGTTGCGCGGCCACGGCGAGCAGCACGGCGCCGAGCAGGTGCAGCAGCGTAAGCACGCGGCGCGTATCGAAGAGACGATCGGCCAGCAGTCCGACGAACAACGGCGAAATGATGGCGCCGATGGCGGTGGTGCCCGCGACTGCGCCTATTTCGGTGCCGGTGAAATGCAGCGTCTTGCCGAGCCAGGTGCCGACGGTGACGTACCACGCGCCCCAGATCCCGAATTCAAACAGCATCATTACCCTAAGGCGCCATTTCATCCGCGTTTCCTCGCTGTTCGTTTGGGTTCCAGGGGGTCTTCAACCGTTTGCCACACGCCCCCGGCGGCATGGCTCTTGAGCATCGCGTCGACCAGCAAGCTATTGCGGTAGCCGTCGGCGAACGTAGGCAGCGCCAGCGGTTTCGCTTTCGGCTTGGCACCGCTTCGTATCCACGCGTAGGCGTCGGCGATCACGTTGCGGAATGCATCCGCCCAGGCTTCGGGGTGGCCCGCAGGGAGGTGGGCATAGCCGCGCGCGGCGGGATCAAGAAGTGCCGGATCGCGCGTGAGTACCGTGTTCGCCTTGGCGTGGTGCCCGAGCCACAGTTCATTGGGCTGCTCCTGGCGCCACGCCAGCGAACCTTCACGCCCGTTGACCTCCAGGCGCAGGTCATTCTTGTGGCCCGGCAGCACCTGGCCCACGGTGACGCAGCCGCGCGCGCCGTTATCGAAACGGAGCAGCACGCTGACCAGGTCTTCGCTGGTGATCTTGCGTTTCTTGCCTGCTTTCTTCGCCGCACCGGCGAAGGCCTTTGCCGAGGCATCGGGTGCCTCGCGCTCGGGCACCACGGTGTGCAGGTCGGCGAGCACGGCAGTAATGCGGGCACCCGTCACGTGTTCGGCCAGGTCGCACCAGTGCGAGCCGATGTCGCCCAGCGCCGAGCTGGCACCGCCCAGCTTCGGATCCAGACGCCACGTGTAGGCGCGCTCATCGGTAAGCCAATCCTGCAGGTAGCAACCATGCACGAACACGCTGTTGCCGAGCTTGCCCTTGGCGATCATCGCGCGTGCTTGCTGCACGAGCGGGTAGCCGCGGTAGTTGAACGTCACGACGTGCGCGAGGTTGCCGCTACGTGCGGCCTCGTACAGCTCGCGCGCTTCCTGCACCGTAGCCGCCAGGGGCTTGTCGGAGATGACATGCTTGCCGGCGCGCAGCGCGGCCAGCGAGACCTCGCGGTGCAGATGATTGGGCGTCGTGTTGTGCACGACCTGCACGGCCGGATCGGCCAACAGATCGCGGTAGCTTGCGTACCCCTGCCCGGCGTTCAATTCGCGGGCGCGCTTCCTGGCGGACTCGAGGCTGGAGCCGGCGATGCCGACGATCTCGACATCGCCCAGGCGACGCACGGCATCCAGGTGATGCGCGGCAATGAAGCCGGGGCCGACAAGGCCCATTCCGAGTTTCATGGTCCGGTGTTCCCGGCGCTTGTCGATACCGACTGGCTTGCCATGTTCTTCCCAAAATGTATTCGATTACATCCGCGTGGCTACCGGGGCCAAAGGCCCTTCAGCTGCGTGGAATAGCTTGGTTTCCCCGGGCCACCGGTGGGTGAGGTAGCCTGAACATGCCAAGATATGTATCAGACAGGTAAAGACACCTGCAACGATTTTATGTAATCCATTACATTGCAATGCAGCATAATCGCGGCCTGGTCGGTGGCCGTCGGGCGGAGCATCACGGGCAGGCAGAGGGACGGAAATTGCGTGAGTGACGAGGGATCAAAGCGAAAACGGAAACCGGGCGCAGCGTCGGCCGCCGATGCTGCGGCGCAGCCTGTGCGCGTGCGTACGGTGAAGGAGATCGCCGCCGCGGCAAAAGTTTCAGTCGCAACCGTTTCCCGTGCGCTGCAACGCCCGGAGATGGTGAGCGAGGAAACCCGCCAGCGCATCCAGGAAGTGGTCAAACGCCTCGGCTACACACCCAACGCGCTGGCGCGCAATCTGCGCACCGCGCGCACGCGGCTGATCATCGCCCTGTTGCCGGACATCACCAACCCGTTCTTCTCGGAAGTGATCCGCGGTATCGAGCAGGTGGCGTTCGAGAAGGGGTACTCGGTGCTCCTGGGCGAAACGCAGAGCAACCTGGTGCGCGAGCAGACGTATGCCGACATGGTCGCGGCCCGGCAAGCCGACGGCATCATCACCATGTTCCATCGCGTGCCGGCCATTCCCATGGAAGGCCGCCTGCCCCTCGTCAACGCGTGCGAGTACGTCAAGGACAGCGCGATATCGAGCGTGTATGTCGATAACGTCGCCGCGGCCGCCACGGCCGTGGAGTATCTCGTGACCCTGGGGCACCGCGATATCGCCTTCATCGCCGGGCCCGCGTCGAGTCCCATCTGCGTCGACCGCGAGCAGGGTTATCATCTCGCGTTAAAGCGCGCGAAGATTGCGCCGAATCCCGCTCTCACAGCGGTGGGCGATTTCTCGATCGAAGCCGGCGAACGTGCTGTCGAGATGTTCCTTGCGCAAGGCCAGTCGTTCAGCGCGCTGTTCTGCGCCAATGATGAAATGGCCATTGGCGCGATGCGCGCCCTGATCTCGCATGGGCTGCGCATCCCGGAGGATGTCTCCGTCGTGGGCTTCGACGACATCCGTTACTCGCGCTACACCTCGCCACCGCTGACCACGGTATCGCAGCCAAAGAACGCGCTGGGCCGTGAGGCCATGACCATGCTGATCGAGCTACTCAACGAGCCCGAGGTGCCAACGCGGAAGCGGGTGTTGTCCGCTGAGCTGGTCGTGCGCGGGTCGACCGGACCGTGCCCGCGTTAGCCGAGGGCGCGTCGCTTCAGGGCGCGCGCTTCCCGCCCGCGCGAAGCGGATCCAGCAAGCCCTTCAACCCGTTGTGGTCGAGCTCCAGGGCCAGTGCGAGCAGGGTACCCAACTGCCCCGGCGGGAAGCCCTTGCGGGCATACCAGGCCAGGTATGCGCCGGGCAGGTCGGCAATGAGACGCCCCTTGTACTTGCCATAGGGCATGGGGAGCGTCACGAGGGTTTTGAGGTCTTCGGGTTTCAGGGGATGGCTCCATGGGCGTCATTCCGGCGATCCGGCTTATCCCCTACGTGCGGTCTCGATTGAGCTGCCACGCAGCGTAGGCTTCGTCGATCGCCCGAGTGGATGCCAGCCGGACCTTTGGCAGAGACAGCGCATCGTACATGGTCGCATAGCGCGTACGGTTGGCCGGTGTCGCCACGATGATGTGCCGAAGCATATCCATGTGAATACGTTCGGGCGCGCCCTCGAGACCGCCAACGCGCCGGCGATCGAACAGAGTTCGATAGAGGTAGCGGCCCAGGCTCGTCAATGTGGATACATCGAGGAGGATCAACCCTGTGGCGCGCGCCAACCGTTGCGGCATACAGGACGAGTAATTCCCGTCGATCACCCAGTCATTCTCCTTGATCGCCGCGTCATGGAGGGCATGGAATGCGTCGCGAAGACGTGGCTTCCATGCCGTGTGGGGCAGGTGATGCAATTGATCCAAGTGGATGACACGCGAGCCCATGCGCCTGCCAATTGCATCAGCAAGCGTCGACTTGCCGCTGTTCGATGGGCCGAGGATACAGATCCGACGGCCCAGCTCACCTAGAGGACGAAGATCAGTCACGGCATGCGGCCTTTCTTGATCAGCGCGATCATGCCGTGACCTGGGTTAGAGCGTCCAGCCTGCCCGATAATCGCGGCGCAGGAACTGGTTGGCCTCCGGGATGTTCGTGACCCGCATGTTCTGCGCGTCGTATTCGATCCGGTGGCCTGCGCGCAGCGCGACGATCCCGAGCAGCATCACTTCCGTGAGCTGGGCGGCGTATTCGAACGGCGAGGTCGTCTTGCCCTTCCCCTTGCAGGCATCCACCCAGTTCATTTCGTGCGAGGTCGTGATGCGCGTGTATTTCTGGGGCGGCGTGCCCACCGACTCCTGCAACGACTGCGGCAGCAGGCGCGGATTATCACCGTAGGTTTCGTGGACCAGCTTGCCCTTGGAGCCCACGTAGAGCGTGCCGCCGTCGTGCATCTGGCCCGCACCCAGCGCCTCCAGGTCCGGTGGCAGCAGGTTGCCGTCGTACCAGGTGAGCCGCACCGGCGGCTTGTCGCCACGGGCGGGGAAGTCGTAGTACGTCATGGTGCCCGTGGGGTACGAGGCGTTGTTGAACGGCGTCGAGACCGTCTCAATGGAGGTCGGGAAGCCGAGGTCGAGCGACCAGAACGGCGAATCGATCAGATGGGCGCCCATGTCGCCGAGCGCGCCCATGCCCCAGTCGACCCAACCGCGCCAGTTGAACGGGTGATAGAGCGGGTGGTACTCGATCTCGGGGCCAGGGCCGAGGAAAAGATCCCACTCGAGCCCCTGCGGCTTCGGATAGTTACCAGCCATGGCGTTGGCAAGCCGCGCATTCACCGCGTCCATGTCCCAGCTGGTGGCCGACGGCGCCGGCACGGTCTGCGGGCGTGGCACGCCCTGCGGCCAATAGCCCAGCGGGCGGTTGGTCCAGGCGTGCACCTCGCGCACTTCACCAATGGCGCCCGCATCGATGTACTCGCGGATCAGGCGCGTGTCGTCGGTCGAATGGCCCTGGTTGCCCATCTGCGTGGCGAGCTTCGGGTTTTCCCGTGCCTTTCGCGCCATTTCACGGGCTTCGAAGACCGACCACGTCAGCGGCTTCTGCACATACACGTGCTTGCCAAGGGCCATCGCCGCGCTGGCGATCGTCGCGTGCAGGTGATCGGGCGTGGCGATGACCACCGCATCGATGTCCTTCCGCTCCTCGAGCATCCGGCGGAAATCGGTGTAGCGCTTGATCGAGTCGTACTTCTTCGCCAGCTGCTTCGTGAGCGCGATCTGCTGCTGGATCTCGAGGCGCTTCTTCGCGGTGGTTGCCTTGTCCAGGCGCGCCTGCGCATTCGCCACGCCATCGAACATCTTGCGGAAGTTTCGGTCGGTATAGCCCCAGTCCACGTCGCACAGGGCGACGATATTTTCGCTGGCGAGGGCGCGGATGTTGTTGCCGCCCATACCGCCGACGCCCACGCCGGCGATATTGAGGCGATCGCTGGGGGCCGTGTGGCCCACCCCGCCCAGCACATGGCGGGGGACGATCAGCAAGCCGGTGGCGGCAATGGCCGAGCCGGCAAGGAAGTTGCGGCGGGAGAGTTTGATGTTCCCCAGGGTGTCGCCGGGTGCCTCCCCAGTGACGGTGGCCTGCTTCTCGTTCTCGAGCTTCGATTTGTCCGACATATGCGCTGCGATCTCCGTTTGGCTATCAGGAAGCGGTCGGGACGAAGCCCGAGCCCAGGAAGGCAGCTGGAGTTCATATCGCATATCGTTCGGAGATTCAATCGATCTAATCGCAGGGGAAACGATCGACTCGATGATGCGGTGCGACATTTCCTCCGCACACACGCGAAACGGCAAGCGCCAGAAGGCGGTGCGATAGTTACGACCGCCGCATCAATCCTGCGGACTGGTGCAGGCTGCGTAACGGGCGCCTTCGACCTGCGTGATCTCGCCACGGCCTTCGACGGTGACACTGCCCGTGTAGTGCTTGGCACTATCGAAATCGACATGGGCCGACGCCGCCGACGCCCCCTTGCAGGTGAGCGTCCACGCCAGCGAGGTGCTGCGTCGTTGCTGGTCCGTGGCAGTGCACTCGCCCTCGGCAGGCGTCCACGCGGCGAACGTGGTCCACGGATCGGCACCTTCATCCACGCAGTGCCAATGCACCTCCGGTGCACCCGCCTTACCGTTGGTCACGTGCCGGACCAGGATCTTCCACAGCCCGGGCATGGCGCCGAAGTCACCGGGATCGGCTTGGACAGGTGTGGCAGCACTCATGGCAAATGCACAGGTGGCCGCGGCAAGCGGGGCCAGCAGCAAACGCTTCATCATCATTTGACTCCTTGCAACACGAAAACCCTGCCCGCATTCGCGGGCAGGGTCGGTATCGAGTGAACCGTGAGTGATCAGTCAGCGATCGCGGTGGTATCGCTGACATCCTTCCTGGTGAAGTTGAACATGTCCATGAGGTTGCCGATGGCCGGCGCGTTCACCGGTACATACGGGTTCTCCCTGAACGACACCGGGTTAGGCAGGTTGTCGCGGCTGCGGGGAGAGATCTGATCCTTCAGGTTCCAGTTGGCTTCGACGAATTTGTCGAACGAGACATGGTCGTAGTACGTGTGAACGACCTTGCCGCCGAGGGAGAACTTCGACACGACCAGCAGCGGGATGCGTGTACCGTCGCCGAAGAAGTCGATCGGTTGGATGTAGCCCGAATCGTAATAGCCACCGCCTTCATCGAAGGTCACCATGATCACGGTGTCGTCCCACACCTTCGGGTTGGCTTCGGCCATCTCGACGATCTTGCGCACGTAGCCTTCGAACAGATCCAGCTTCGACGAGGCCGGATGGCCATCGAGGATGCCGTCCGGCTTGGCGATGGAAACGGCCGGCAACGTGTTGTTCTGGATGTCGCTGTACAGGTCGTTGATGTCCTGGTTCTTGGCACGCAGTTCCGGGTTGGTCATGACCTGGGTGGAGTACAGGAACGGGTCGCAGATGTTGCAGAAGGTGCCGGCCTCGCCGTCTTCCTTGCCGCCACCGAAGCCTTCGCCGTAGTACTTCCAGGAAACGTTGTGCTTCTCCAGCAGCAGCGCCAGGTTCTCCTGCGTGGTCGGCGGGATCGTGAACTGATCAGCGCCCAGCGGGGCCGGGGTGCCGTCGCCCATGTAGCCTGGGTTGTAGTTGTTCACCAGGTAGTAGGCCTTGGGCTTGCAGTCCGTGCCCTTGAATGACAGGTACGGCAGCGAGCGCAGGTAGTTCTTGATCTGCTTCACGCCCGGCTGGCTTTCGTCAGCGCACTCGACGTACGAACCACCGCCGTAACCGTCCTGCACCCACCAGTTGTTGGTACCGAACTGCGAGTCGGGGTTCTCTATCTGGTTTTCCGGCGGGGTGGCCGGGTTGCCGTTGGCATCGGCGTAGTAGATCAAGGTGCCGTAGCCCAGCATGATGTGGTTGGCACCCGTGCCACCCATCACTGACTGGTGGAAGTTATCGCTCAGCGCATACTTCTGGGCCAGCTTCTTGAAGTACGGCGCATCGCCCTGGGCCATGTTCAGGAACTGCATGGCGGTCGCGCCTTCACCGGTGGTCTGGTCGTTGAAGTTCGCCGGCAGCGGCGCGCCGTTGTTGCCCGCGCCCATGGTGGTTTCGACCCAGGGGAACAGGTCGTTGCGGCAACCGCTGGGGTTGGCGGCGGTGGCTGCCTTGGTGTCGCAATCGAGCTGCTGCCACATCTGGAAGAAGCGGTGCACGGGGCTGTTGGCGTATGCGTCGTAGCTGATCGATGCGTGCATATCCACTGGCGCGTTCGCGAGCTTGGCCGGGAAACGGGTATCGACCACGCCGTTGGGCAAACCCGTGCCACCGGCAGCAAGCATGTCGTAGGTGCCATCGGGCAGTGCCGGTTCAAGCGCCTGCGCCTGTGCTGCCGAAGCGAAGGGTGCCGCGGTGGGTGCGCCACCGGTGTTCATCTGCGGAAGCGTCTTGTACTTGCCAGCCTTCTTGGGCGACATGTCGAACTTGCCGGTGCTCGAAGCCATGAACTGCGTGGCAAGGTCCACGTTCGGACCCGGCGTGCCGTCGGCATTGACGATGCCCTTGGACAGCAGGTTGTCCACCGATTGGCCCTTCGGCGCGGTGTAGGTGCCAAACACGTGGTCGAACGTGCGGTTCTCGCCGATCAGCAGGATCACGTGCTTGATCGGGGTGACCGTATTGTCGCTGTTGTCCTGGCCGCGGGGCGGCTTGTGCAGCACAACCACGCCGCCGGGAAGGCCTGCCTGGTTCTTGAAGGGAGCCACGGGCACATTCTGGCGAAACTGTGCATCGTGATCGGGCGGAGTGGTGTCCTGGGCGCTGACAATGCCGGCAAGGCCGACGGAAAGCGCACCAAGCAACAGCGGCGAAAGCCGCGTGCGGCGCAACCAAGTAACCATGTGCGAATTTCTCCCTACTGGAAGTCTTCCCCCTGATGCGTATCGACGAAGGTTTTGGTTGGCCCGTCGACCGGCGTGAGCATCTGCCCCGCATGTGACGAATCGTTGGCATGGTGGCGACAATGCGCGAGAGCGTGATGACGCTAACGTGTCAACGCAAGATCTTGCGAACAATCGTTTTTTCAGACGAGTTCGTAGGGGCGCATCATTTCGTTGTCTTCGTGCTCTAGGTAATGGCAGTGCCAGACGTATTTGCCTGGCTCACCGTCGAAGCGCGTGATGATGCGCGTGACCATGCCGGGGTCGCAGCGCACGGTGTCTTTCCAACCGGCTTCATGCGCGGCCGGTGGTATCGATGGTCCGGTGAACTTCAGTTCCTTGCGTGCGTTCCACGCGTAGAGATCGAACGGGCGACGCTCGAGTACCTGGAAGCGCACAAGGTGCAGATGGATGGGGTGCGCGTCGCCGGTCACGTTGACGAACGTCCATGTTTCGACCGTGCCCTTTTTGGGCTTCTCGCTGATGGGATCGCTCCACATCTTTCCATCGAGCAGCATCGTCATTGGGTTGCCGCCCGAATCGTCCTGTTCACCTAGTGCGAGTACGCGGTCCTGCACTGCGGTGGATAACTCGATGCGCTTTATCGGGCGCAATGTGGCCGGGACCACCGAGGAGTCGTTGCGACCCTTGGCGCGCACACGGAACTCCACGATGCCGTCGGCCTGGTGGCGTAGCTGCACCGACTTGCCCGCATAAGCACTGAAGTCGACGACCACCTCGGCTCGCTCGGCCGGGTAGAGTTCGATGTTCATGCGATCGGTGGGCGCTATCAAGAGGCCTTGGTCGCTGCCGATCTGTTGGAACGGTTTGCCATGTGACAGCGACAGGTTGAAGAAGCTGGTATTGGCTGCGTTGATCAGCCGGAAGCGGTACCGGCGCGGCTCCACGTCGAGATATGGATACAGCTTGCCGTTGCAAAGCACGGCGTCGCCGCGGCATTCGGACACCCATGGCGCCTCGGGATCGTCGGACACTGGGTAATAAAGCTTGCCGCTCTTGGCGAGCAGGCGGTCATACAGCATCAACGGAATGTCGAACTCGCCTGAGGGCAGCCCCAGGGCTTGCTCGTCGTCATCGTGCACATGGAAGCTGCCGAACAGGCCCGCATAGATGTTCAGCCGGGTGATGCCCATGGCGTGGTCGTGGTACCACAAGGTGGTGGCGTCCTGGTCACCCGGGTAAAGGGCAGTCAGCGATTTGCCCGGCACGTACCAGTCTTCCGGCCAGCCGTCGTTCGGCGCGGAGACGCGTGCACCGTGCACGTGGGTGATAGTGCGAACCTCGGGTTTGGACTTCTCCGCGCCGTGAACACCGTGATCGATCGGCAGGAAATGCCGGGTGGGAAGTTCGTTGGCCCATTCCACCAGAACCGGCTCGCCACGGCGCGTCACGATCGTGGGGCCGGGTGTGGAACCAGCGTAGCCCCATTGCGGTGTCGGCGGCAGATCCCGGTGCACCCTGGCACTGAAGGCTTGCATGGGCATGCGGTAGAACGGCAACTCCCGGCTTCCGAAGGCGGCGTGAGTACGCTTGCCGGTGGGCACGGCGATCGGCGGCACTGGCAGGGCATCCACGAACTTCGCCATGGTCACCGGGTTCACCAGCGGCACGTTCGGCGCGGCCAGGGCCGGCATGGCCATCCGTTGCTTCATGGGCATGGCCATGGGCATTTCCATCGCCTGGGCCACGCGCAAGGTATCGACGAAGACGCATGCGCCGGCGAATCCGCCGGCAACGCCCAGGAAACGGCGTCGGGAACTGTCCATGGGTAGTCATCGCTCGTTGTCTGTCGAGCAATCCAACGTAGGTCAGGTGAATGACAAGGAGATTTCAATCCAGGTCGCAGCGAATCCCGAGCTCCTGACCCTGATAGAGATTGGATTTAATTGAGCCAGCTGTAACTATCGAATGCGGCAGGCTGTAGGATGGTGTCGGCGGCGTTCACGAATCATTGCCACAGATGAGTGATCGACCCGTTCGCAAGACGCGGCAGCACAGCATCATCCCCGGAGAAACGGAGCAACCATTCTTGTGAAAACGTGGCCGCGCGTGTCCAGCGTCGTGAAAGCATGGTTCGCTATAACCGCCATTGGTATCGGCACACTTGTCTGCTTCCTTCGTCAGGGGCCGCCCGATGAAGAGATGATGTTTCGAGGTTTTGAGGGACAAGTGTTGCTGGCGACGATGATGGTAGGAATCCCATCCATGGCAGGCCTTCTGATGTTCATGCTTTTCGGCGCGCTGGCGAAGCGGTACCTGTTGCGCTGAGATCTGTGGTGTCGGCAAGGCATCGTCTGGCGGAATACCGTGACGGCGTGCACGATCACATCATGTCACCCTGTTGCCGTGAGACGACACGCCAGCCGGCCGTCGTGTGGGTCATACGCAATGTTGAGCTTTGGCCGCCGATGCCGCTCACCTGGCCGTAGGTGACGTCGTAATCGCCATCGGGCCTGGGTAAAGGCTGGCCGATGGTCAGCCACGCGAGATGGCGGGTATCGGGTGCCTTGCCGGCGGGTACGAAGGCCACGCCGTCGACGTGGATGCTGTCGAAAAACGAGGCGGCCGGAACAACACGTTCGTCGTTCGTATCCTTGAGTGCCAGGTAGATGGTTCGCGGGCCCGATGGCATGTGCTCGGGCGGCTGCGCGTAGCGGATGACGGCCCGCCACAGGTCTTCGATGTCGGGCGCTGGGTTGCGTCTACCCTCTTCCTGCCGGGCGTACGATGCCTTTGCCAGGTCGAGGCTGAGCTTCGCGCTTCCCCTACCCAGGCACTCGGTCTCGTTGGGGCGGTGCGCACAGACCTTGCCTGTCGTTTCGTCGAGCGTCCCGATGAAAGGTGTGCCATTTACGGGGATGAACGTGACCGACCAACTCTGGGTCGCGACATCGTAGGTGGCCGGCGTGGCATTGAGCATGCTGTCGCCGGAGACCTGATCCACGGCTTCCATCATGAGCGAGGGCACGAGGCCTTTGCGAAGCCACGGTGGCGGGGCTTCCCGGGCGTGAAGCATGGGGGCGGTGAGGAGCATGGCGGCCACCGTAGCGTGGGCCAGGGCTTTAAGCGGAAGGGCTTTGGTTGGCATCACGCGAGTCCTTGTGCTGAACTTAAAGGTCTTGCGGCAACTGGCACAGTTGTAGTGTGTGCTGTCCATGAGCAGATGGGGCGCTACGCTCTCCATGTGACACGCGTCCCCAAGGTCCGATAGTGGCAGCGGCGCCGGCTGCACGGTGCCGGGTGCTACGCGAGCTAGCTCGTGGCCCGGCGTGGGCGCATTAAACCGCGAGTTTCCTCTGCGGCGCCAGTCGTGTCACGCCGGACGGGTTTATGACGATATAGCGACTTAATCCGTCGCCTAAGGAGATGTAGGCGCGTTCGGCGCGTTGGCTGTGATGTTCACCGTCACCGGGATGTCCAGGTAACTGCCCGGTAGCCAGCTGAGGGTCAACGGTGCGCTGGCATCGGCGACGGTTTCATCGCTGACCGGCTTGCCGCTGCCCATGTTGATCGAGGACCCGGGGTCCTTGACCACGGAGACCACCACGACCAGACGACTACCTGGCTCGAACAGGCGACTGGTTGTCCGTCCATTGGTGAACGTCAGCGTGGTCGGCTTGCCAGGGGTCAGCAGTTGACGGCGCGAACGGTCGCCGATGTAACTGGCACGGGCGAGGTAGGACGACAGCGCGAAGTACGTGCCGTCGGCTTTCTTCTCGTAAAGCTGGATCGCCACATCGAAGTCCCGCTTGTTGGTGACCACCTGCAGCGAGCCGCTGAACAGGCCACTGATCTCGGTGCCCGGCGCCAGCGGCTCGCTGGTGAAGACCAGGCCGTTGCGATCGTCGATCGCCGGGGCGGGCGCATCGTCGGCAGGGAGGTCGTCGCGTTTGGCCAGGTCGACGGTCAGCGGGGATGGTTGTTTCGATGGCTGGTCGGCGAGGGAAAGCGTCTTTCCGTCATTGGCGAGGTAAAAGCGGCGATGGCCGGCGGACATGGCCTCGACGGTGGGTGCGTGCTTCCACACATTGGCGCCCATCACCTCGTAGTTGATCCTGTCGGTGAGCAGCGCGGGCTTCGGTGCACCGCGGAATACGTAATCGAACCACTGGTAGCGGATATCCCGGCTGATGTCCTGCTTCGCCACCGGATCGATGGCATAGCCACGAACCACCGGCGACGCCCGCCGCTGGGCGCCCACGTGATCCCACGGACCGATCAACAGGTAGTGTTCGGCTTTCGGGTTATACCGGTGGTGTTCGCGCACGTAGTACAGCGCGCCGATCTGGCCGCCGTCGAAATAGCCCGTCGTGGTCAGCACAGGGATGTCGATGTCGGCGAACTCACGGCCGTACGGAATCATTGCCTGCCAGTAGGCGTCGTACGAAGGGTGGTCGAGCCAGCGCTGGAAGATCGGATTGGGCACGCCGTTCAAGGCATCCAGTTCACGAAACGCGCGGCCGCTCTGGTACCAGCGGCGGTAGAGATCGTTCCAGTGTTTGTGGTCGCCATAGTGGGCTTCGTCCAGATCCTTGCCGCTGGTCGTGTAGGGCACCCAGGAGTACACGAAATCCCACGACACGTTCCCTTCCATCGGAACGTCGATACCCGGTGCCACCGTGACCGACGGCATCAGCGCGCGCAGCGCCTTCGGCCGGTGCTTCGCCGCCGCCCACTGAGTGAACCCGTTATAGCTGCCGCCGTACATGCCGACCCGACCGTCGCTCCAGGGCTGCTTCGCGATCCAGTCAATCACCGCGTCGGCGTCCACCCCGTCGTATTCGTAGGGCGTGGCGCGATCGGGGCTGAGGCCCTTGCCGCGCGAATAGCCGACCACTGCCGCATAGCCGTGTGCGGCGGTGAGACGCAGCTCGGTCGTCGACCGCCAGTCATTGGCGTAGATGGTGAAGCCGAGCAACGTCGGCAGTCGTGCGCCGCGCTTCTTCGGCAGCATGAACATGGCCTCGACCTGAGCGCCGTCGGGCGTCTTCACCAGCACCGGCGCGTGCAGTTCGTAGCGGCGGGCATCGTCCTCGGCGATCAGCGCGTCGGTGAACGGACGGTAGGCGGTGTAGGACTCGGCAAGTTCATAGGCTTTGAGCAACGCTACCGCGTGCGCGAGGTCGATGGACGTCTTGCCGCTCTGGGCGTCGCGCAATCGAGTGTAGTCAGTGCGCAGCGCCTCGGGTTGCGGTCCGTAAGGTTCCAGAGCCGAGCCGAAGCCGGCGATGACCTGCGACGCCAGCACATCGTCCCACCTGGCGGACAGGTCGCGGAAGGCGCGGGCGAAGGCGTCGCCGAAGCTCAGGTGCTCGGTGGCCTCGAGCCGCCTGGCTCGCGCGTAGAGCTGGAAGCGGATCGCCGGCGCCGCGTCGAGAGGCCTGGGCCCGGCCAGCCTGCGCGCGATCAGCTGGGCGAGGGTGCCCTCGGCGTCGCCGTAGCGACCGGCGGCCAGCTGCAACTGGGCGAGCGTGTCGAGCTGCGTATCCGGGTCGTCGTCGTGCCGGGCCGCGATGGCCTGGGTCGCCAGGTCACGCTCGGCACCGCCGGTAGCGTCCGGACGCCAGGCCAGGGCGGGCGGCGGTGCGGCCCACGCTGGGAGGCTGGATAAGGCGAGCATGACGCTGAGCAGCAACACCTTACGCATGAGGAGCTCCCCGCTGGACTGCCGCCGATGATGCCAGTCTCTCGCCCGGGCCGAGGAGTGCCGTCAGGCATGGCGCCCAAGGTGGTCTGGGAACACGGTCTACGCTTGAATGACGCGCGGTAGAATGGCTCTGCATGGTCAAGAAAGCCCTTACAGCCAGCGATGCGCCGAACGTAGATAGCCTTCGGCCAGTATCGAAGAGCCAAAAATCCTTCCATACGCTCGTGACCAGGATCAGGGAGCGGCGCGCCACGCTGGCTGCTTGGGAAGCGTACCGAGTCGAGTTCAACCGCAAGTACAACGGGGAACTCGTGCCGCGGCGCCAGAAGCTGGATGAGGTGCGCTCTCGGCTCATTCACCGGCTCGACCAATCGCACGATATGAGGGAGCTCACCAAGGCGGAGCGGGGGATCGTCGCGGAGCTCATCACGCACTTCGCCGACCAGGTGCTCATGTGGGTGGATGATCCTGTTGTCGCGGAGATCCATGGACGCTACAGCGCGTCAGCTCGTGCGGACGAAGCAAGCATTCCGGCGGATCAGAAGACCGCGCTCCATCAGATGCCTGTCGTCGACCCCACCGAGGCCGCCGACGCGAGCTCACCTGAGGAGACCATGCGGCGAATCCAGGAACAGCTCGACCAGCAGGAGCGCAGCGAAGATCAGCAGCGCCAGGCGCGCGAGGACGCCCAGGCCGGACGCAGGAAGGCTCAAGGGCAAAAGGCGACACGAAAGCGTGCTCAGGCCGAGGAAGCCGAAGCCCACGTTTCGCTTCGGGAGGTTTACCGCAAGCTCGTCAGCGCGTTGCATCCCGATCGCGAGGCCGATCCCGTCGAGCGCGGCCGGAAGGCGGCACTGATGCAGCGGGTCAATCGTGCATACGCGGGTCGAAGCCTGCTTGAACTGCTGGAGATCCAGCTTGAGCTGGAACACATCGACCAGGCAGCGATCGATAGCGTGAGTGCGGAGCGCCTCAAGCGCTGGAACGCGGTTCTCAAGGAACAACTCCGCGAGCTCGACAAGGAGCTGGTCGAAGTGGATTCGGAATTTCAGATGCGCTGCGGGCTGAAACCGGCCGGGACGACCTCACCCAAGATCATCAAGCGCGCGCTTAATGAATACCTTGCCGATGTGAACAGGTTTATCCAGCTGTTCGAACGGGACCTTAGAGTGTTTGACGATGTCGAACGACTTAAGCCGTGGCTTAGGGCGATGAAGGGGCATTTGCAGTCGGTTGATTGAGGTACTTAAGCGTGCTCGCAACGAGACCGTCTTGCCCGAGAACGACTACCAAGGCGTCGGGCGCGAAGAGGTAGTTGGACGGGAATCCACGATCGAGCTGGTGGATAACCAAACATGATCGCAATTCCCCGGTTAGGTTGGTTGTTTGCGTACATGGACCTTGGCGAAGGTCCCGGCGCGAATGCGTATTCCGGCTCCCACACCGCGTCCATGGCGTGCTCCCTAACCTTGGGTCGCCTCGTGACGAGGACTGAAACGACTTTGACGACAAAGCGCATTGGTGGGCCCACCAGGATTCGAACCTGGAACCAAGGGATTATGAGTCCCCTGCTCTAACCGTTGAGCTATAGGCCCTTGCGGGACGGGGGAGTTTACCCAATTGGCGCCGTGGCGCACGCCTGCTTCCTGGGCAATCTCGGGGCACCTGATACCCCGATACCGGCCAGCGGGTCATCTTCTTAGGGTAAACTGTCGGTTTTTTAGCGACTTAGCATGGTGCAAAGCCACCCACGAGCCGCTGTCCGGGGATCGACCTTCGTGCGCCTGCTGGCGCGCATGGGGGAGGTCGATGCGGGGCAGCCCAGCGGTTCCCTGCCAGACCGGTTGAGCCAATGGCTTAGCTGGACGCAGTCGATCGCCCTCTCGTCGGCGCTGGATGGCGCCGGGGTGCCGCCTGCCGAGCCGGCTCCCGGGGAGGCGCCCTCTGAGGCTCTTCTCGCCGGTGCGCGCGCGGCCCTGGTCGAAGCGATCACGGATGAACAGGGCTGGGCCCGTGCGCGTAGCCTGGCCGCCTCCCGTGCCGGCGCCTCAGAAGGTGACCCCGCCGTCCGCGTGGCGTACTCGGCGTTGCGCGAACGCTACCTGATGATGCAACGCTCGATTCAGGGCACCACCGGCAAGCTGCGTGGTGAGCTGCGCGATCACCTGGCGGCGGCCTCGCCCGAGCTCGCCAGGCTCGCCGAGGTGGATGCCGTGCTCGAGGGCGCGCTTAGCCCCCGTGAGCAACGCTTGCTGGGCGGGGTCCCTGCGTTGCTCGAAAAGCGCTTTGAAAAGGCCAAAGCCGCCGCCGCGGCATCGCCAGAGCCTTCGGGCATCTGGCTCGATATCTTCCTCCGCGAAATGCAGGACGTGCTGCTCGCGGAACTGGATGTACGTTTTCAACCGCTGGAGGGCCTGATCGCGGCCCTGCACAGCTCATAACGGTAAGTCATGCGCAGACATTTCCTTTATTTCGCCGTGTTCCTGGCAGGCCTTGCCGTCGTGTCCTGGGTCGGTATCGGTTACGTGGGTTCCAACCCGCTGGGTGCGCTCGTCGCCGGGGTCATCGCGTTGGCTTACCTTGCGGGCGCGGTGGAGCTCCACCGCTACCGCCAGGCCACGGCAACGCTCGATGCCGCCACGATGGGCCTCGCCGCCACGCCCGCAAGCCTTGGCGCCTGGCTGGATGGGCTACACCCGAGCCTGCGCAACCCGGCGCGCCTTCGCATCGAAGGCGAGCGCGTGGCACTGCCTGCACCGTCGCTCACGCCCTACCTCATTGGCCTGCTGGTGTTGCTGGGCATGCTGGGCACGCTGCTCGGCATGATGGCCACCCTGCGTGGCACGGGTATCGCCCTGGAAAGCGCCACCGATCTGCAATCCATTCGCGGTTCGCTGGCCGCCCCGGTGAAGGGGCTGGGTTTTGCCTTCGGTACGTCCATCGCAGGTGTCGCCGCATCCGCCATGCTTGGCTTGCTTTCGGCGCTGGCGCGTCGTGAACGTACGCAAGCGGTGCAGCAGCTCGATGTAAAGGCCGCGACGACCCTGCGCGTGTTCTCGCAGGCGCACCAGCGAGAGGAGTCGTTCCGCCTGCTGCAGCAGCAGACCGAACTGATGCCCTCCCTGATCGACCGCCTGCAGACCATGATGGCGACGATCGAGCAGCAGAGCACCGTGACAGGGCAGCGTCATGCCGATAGCCAGGATGCCTTCCACGCGAAAGCCGAAGCGACCTTCGCGCGCCTTGCATCGTCGGTGGAGCAATCGCTGAAAGAGGGTGTCGCCGATAGCGCGCGTGCCGCCAGCGCCGCATTGCAGCCGATCTTCGAGACGACCATGGCGGGCATCGCGCGGGAAACCGCTGCGCTGCACGCCAGCGTGAACACGGCCGTGGAGCGTCAGCTTGCGGGCGTTTCGGCAGGCCTTGAGAACACGACCACGAAGGTGACAGCGGCGTGGAACGACGCGCTGAGCGGTCAGCGCGAGCTCAACCAGGCACAGGCCACCGACCTGCGCGCTTCGCTTGATGCGTTCACCACGGCATTCGATGCGCGAGCCACCGCCCTCGTAGGCAGCGTCTCCGATCGCCTCGATGCCTCTGCGACGGCCTCGGCCGCGGCGTGGAAAGACGCGCTCGCACGCCAGGCGAGCGGCAACGATACCCTCGTTGCTCGCCACGAGCAGGCGATGACCCGCGCCTCGGAGGCATTCACCGCGCACGCGGCATCCCTGGCCGAGTCCGTGCACACGGCTCAAACAGAACTTCAGGTTGCGCTGGCATCGCGCGATGCCGAGCGCCTTGCCGCATGGACGGACGCATTGCAGGCGATGGCCTCGTCGCTTTCCTCTCAGTGGGCGGCAAGCAGTGAAGACACCATGGCCCAGTGGAAAATGGCCGGCGAAGCCCTCACCACGCAGCTGAAGGATGTCGGCGATAGCGCCGTGTCGCAGTGGACCCAGATCGGCGACACCCTCACCGCCCAGTGGCAGCAGGCTGGCGACAAGGCCGTATCGCAATGGACGCAGGCGGGCGATGCCATCACGGCACAGTGGAAGCACGCTGGTGACACCGCGGTATCGCAGTGGACAGAAGCGGGCGACCGCGTCAGCGCCCAGTGGAAGCAGGCTGGCGACGAAGCCATGGCCCAGCAAAGCGCGATGCGGGAATCCATCACCCAGGCGGCCAGCGACATCACCACGCAGTCGCAGGCCCATGCCAGCGCCACTATCGCCGAAATTTCGCGGCTGGTGGATGCGGCATCCGAAGCACCGAAGGCCGCGGCCGATGTCGTCAACGAGCTTCGCCAGAAGCTTTCCGACAGCATGGTTCGCGATACAGCAGTGCTCGAGGAACGCAGCCGCCTGCTCGAGACCATCGAGACCCTGCTTGGTGCGGTGAATCACGCGTCCACCGAACAGCGTGCGGCGATCGATGGCCTGGTCACGACGTCCGCCGATCTGCTGGAGCGCGTCGGCACGCGCTTCATCGAACACGTGGAAGGCGAAACCGGCAAGCTGGAAGGCGTGGCCGAGCGCATCACTGGCAGCGCCGAGAACGTGGCGAGCCTGGGCGAGGCATTCACCGGTGCCGTCACCCTGTTCGGCCAATCGAACGAGGCGCTGCAGGCTCGCCTGCAGGAAATCGGCGAGGCGCTCGATCGTTCGCTGGTGCGCAGCGACGAGCAGCTCGCGTATTACGTCGCCCAGGCGCGCGAGGTGGTCGACCTGAGCGTGCTGTCGCAGAAGCAGATCCTGGAAGACATGCAGCAGCTGGCCGCCAAGCGTAACGGAGCGGCGAAGGCATGAGCGAAGAGCTCGAAGTCGACGGCGAATCGAACGCGCCCATCTGGGCCGCATTCGGCGACCTGATGTCGGTGCTGCTTGGCGCCTTCGTGCTGATCCTTGTTGGCGTGATCGGCATGCAGCTGCAGCTCACCAGCAAGCTTGAGCAGGAGACGAAGCAACGCCAGGAAGAGCAGCAGCGTCGTGTGTCACTGGAGCAGGCGCTCGCGGCACCGCTGGCATCTGGCCGTGTGACGTTGGTGAACGGCCGCATCGGCATCAGTGGCAACGTGCTGTTCGCGCTGAACTCCGACCAGTTGCAGCCGGAAGGCCGTGACTTGTTGAAGAGCCTGGCGGGACCGCTGACCAGTTACCTGAAATCACGCGACGAGATCCTGATGGTCAGCGGCTTTACCGACGACCAGGCCGTGCATGAAGGGAACCGCCGCTTCGCGGATAACCTTGAGCTTTCCGCGGAACGTTCGCTCACCGTCACTCGCGCGCTGATCGCCGAAGGTGTGCCGTCCTCCTCCGTCTTCTCCGCGGCCTTCGGCGCAGAACAGCCGGTCAGCGCAAATACGGATGAAGCGGGGCGCGCAAAGAATCGCCGCGTAGAGATTGCGCCGATCCCGCGCCAATCCGCGACGGACGCGAAGGCGCATGGCCCGTAACGCGCCCGGTCCGCTTGCCGAGCTGCTCGGGCATCTCTCCGCGCAGCAAAGCCCCGCGCTCAACCTCGACGCGGAGCTGGCGCGCGTGCGCAAGCTCTGGGACAAGGTGCGTACGCGCAGCCAATTGCAGCAGGCCGAAATCAACGTGCCTGAAATGGAGAGCACCGGCCCGCTGAACTCCGCGGCGCTCGTGCACCGCGCGACCGAGCTGATGCGCGAACTCTCGCCCGGCTATCTCCAGCATTTCCTGTCTTACGTGGACGACCTGTCCTGGATCGAGCGGCTCAATACGGCAGCCGTGCCCTCGGAACGTGAAGCGCCACGACCCGCGACCATCGGTACCAAGAAGCCGAGGGCACCGGCAAAGCCTCGAAAGAAGAAGCTGGTCGATCCTCCCGCGAACGAAGGCTAACCTCGGCGGGTGTGCGTTTACTTCTTCGTCATCAGGATGGCGATGACCTCGGGATTGTCAGCCTCGTAGGTCCGGGCGGAGGCGACATCATCGGGATGCGCGGCCACGTAGCGGCAGCCTGCCTCCGCACCCGTCGCGCCTTGTGTTTGTGCGAGTTCGCCCATGGCGCGTTGGACATTTTCTTCCTGGCGGGGCCGTTGCCTGGCCTCCATCTGGTCGAGCGTATCGTCTGTCGCGCCCGCCTCCTTCAGTATCGCAAGGGCCGTGCTGTATTCCGCCTGATATACCTTGCGGAAGGCGGTAACGAAGGGAGAGATATCGACGTGAAAGGCGTTGCACACCGGCGCAGCCGCCATGCTGTTGGTCTGGTAATAGCCGAGGAAGTGCGCCGCCGCGTAGACGCGCTGTTTGTCGGGCGGGAGCCCGCGCAAGTCATTCCTGGTCGCCGCGACGGCTTGCGGTTGCGATAGCGTCACGGGTGGCGAGGGCGGTGCGTTTGAAGCGACCGCCTCGCCAGACAGTGAGAACGAAAGGATGATCCCGGTGAGCGCACGTGTCGTCGTTATCATTCACGTTCCCAAGGTGAGGCGCGAGCAAGGGCTCAGGTGGCCTGCTGGATTCGGATCATATTCCCCGCCGGGTCGCGTACGGCACAGTCACGCACTCCATAAGGCTGGTCTGTCGGCTCTTGCACGATATCCGCTTTCCGCGCCTGAAGCTGTTCGAATGTGGCATCCAGGTTCTTGCTGGCAAGCAGGATGATGCCGAAGGTGCCCTTGGCCATCATCTCGGCGATGGTGCGGCGCTCGTCGTCGGTGATGCCCGGGCTGGCCTCCGGCGGGTAGAGCACGATCGACGTGTGCGGCTGGCCAACGGGCCCCACGGTGATCCAGCGTTTGCCGCCGTAGCCCACGTCATTGCGTACCTCGAAGCCCAGCGTATCGCGGTAGAAGGCGAGGGCGGCGTCCGGGTCGTTCTGGGCCAGGAAGCTGGCGTTGATCGTGATGTCCATACTGATCTCCTTGCGGTGGTTGTCAGGGAGCTCAGTCTAGGTCGGGTGCCGGCACGGGCGCTTCTTGATTCCTGACGGGTCGCGTGACCTGCCGGGCAATGCAGGAAGGCATGCCTTCGGTGGCGTTGCCCTGCTCGCGCCGGTACGCCGCAGGTGACATGCCTACCAGTTCGGAGAAGCGCGTACTGAAGGTCCCCAGCGACGAGCAGCCCACGGTAAAGCAGGCGTCGGTCACGCTGATATCACCCCGCCGCAGCAACGCCATCGCTCGCTCAATACGCCGGGTCATCAGGTAGCTGTAAACCGATTCGCCGTAAGCGGCCTTGAACTGTCGGCTGAGATGCCCGGCCGACATATGCACGCCCTGCGCCAGCGCATCGACATCCAGTGGCTGGGCATACTCGCGATCAATGCGGTCGCGCACGCGGCGCAGGCGCGCCAGGTCGCGGAGTTGCTTAGCCGGGTCGGTCGGGCTCGCCATAAGGCCGATCGTGTCAGGGGGCCGATTCCATCTCAAGTGCCAAAAAAAACGCCCGCTTGCGCGGGCGTTTTCAGATCACTCACCACTCCGGATATCAGTCGATATCCAGGAACGACCGCAGCGTCTCCGAGCGGCTCGGGTGGCGCAGCTTGCGCAGGGCCTTGGCCTCGATCTGGCGGATGCGCTCGCGGGTGACGTCGAACTGCTTGCCGACTTCTTCCAGCGTGTGATCCGTGTTCATGTCGATGCCGAAGCGCATCCGCAGCACCTTGGCTTCACGCGGGGTGAGGCCGGCCAGCACGTCGCGCACGGTTTCCATGAGGCCCGTTTCCGTCGCCGAATCGATCGGCGAGCTGGCATTGGTGTCCTCGATGAAATCGCCAAGGTGCGAATCTTCATCATCACCGATCGGCGTTTCCATGGAGATCGGTTCCTTCGCGATCTTCAGGACCTTGCGGATCTTGTCTTCCGGCATCTCCATTTCCTTGGCCAGTTCTTCCGGCGTCGGCTCGCGGCCGAACTGCTGGAGCATCTGGCGGGAGATGCGGTTGAGCTTGTTGATCGTTTCGATCATGTGCACCGGGATACGGATGGTGCGCGCCTGGTCGGCGATCGAACGGGTGATGGCCTGACGGATCCACCACGTGGCGTACGTGGAGAACTTGTAGCCGCGGCGATATTCGAACTTGTCCACGGCCTTCATCAGGCCGATGTTGCCTTCCTGGATGAGATCGAGGAACTGCAGGCCGCGGTTGGTGTACTTCTTGGCGATGGAGATCACGAGGCGCAGGTTGGCCTCGACCATTTCCTTCTTGGCGCGGCGGGCCTTCGCCTCGCCCACGGACATGGCGCGGTTGATTTCCTTGATATCGGTAAGCGGCAGGTACAGCGTGCGCTCGATCTGCGCCAGCTTCTCCTGCTCGCCATCGATGGCTTCGCGGAAGTTCTTGATGTTCGGCGACCACTTCTGGCGCTTGCGCGACAGATCGGCCGCCCACTCGAGGTTGCCCTCGTTGGACGGGAAGCTCTTCAGGAACTCGGCGCGCGGCATCTTCACCTGCTTGACGAAGATGTCCATGAGGATGCGCTCGTGGTGACGGATATCGTTCACCACTTCGCGCAGCTTGCGCACGAAGCTGTCGATCAGGGCCGACGGCAGCTTGAGGTTGAGGAACGCCTCAGACATCTGCTCGCGGATCTTTGCGACCTTCTTGTCGTTGATCTCGGCCTTGGGTGCCGACTTCTGGAACTTGGCGTGCAGCGAGCGCAGCTCTTCCATGCGGCGCTTCACTTCCTCCGGATCGGGACCGCTCGGGCCCGCATCCTCGTCGTCGCCGCCGCTTGCGTTCTCTTCTTCTTCCTCGTCGCCGTCGCCGTCGGCATCGCTGTTTTCATCCACGGCATCGGCCGCGGCGGCCTGGGCCTCATCGGCGGCGGCTTCCAGGTCGGCGAAGCCGGCCAGGATTTCGCTCAGGCGGCGCTTGCCCTCCAGGTGCTGGTCATACTCTTCGAGCAGCAGCTGGATGGTGAGCGGGAACGAGGCAAGCGCGGTCTGGACCTGGTTGAGGCCCTCTTCGATGCGCTTGGCGATCGCGATTTCGCCCTCGCGGGTAAGCAGTTCAACCGTGCCCATCTCGCGCATGTACATGCGGACCGGATCGGTGGTGCGGCCCACCTCCGAGTCGACGGCGGACAGCAGGGCCACGGCTTCTTCGGCGGCGGATTCGTCATCCGTGCCGGAGCCGGGGGCACCGCCATCGCTGATGGTGTCGGTATCGGGTGCGGAATCGTGGACCTCGATGCCGACGCCCTTGAGCACCGCCATGATGTCTTCGATCTGCTCCGGATCGACGATATCGTCGGGCAGGTGGTCGTTGATTTCCGCGTACGTCAGGTAGCCCTGCTCCAAGCCCTTGGAGATGAGCTGCTTGATTTCAGACTGTTGCTCGTGAGCTTTGTTAGTCATGCCGACCGCCGCGGGTTACAGGAACCGATCAGTATAGTCATTTGATGATTTTTTGACCAGTTTTCAAGTGGATTGGCCTCATCCGGGGGACGCAAGAATCGCGCCAGAAAGCCTTGTGAGCCGGGCGTTTGCGTCAGGATAAGGGTGAGTGCGGGGCTTGAGCCCCTGTGGATACGCCTCAGCGCACCTCCAGGCGGAAGGTGACCGGGCCATCGTTGATCAGGTGAACCTTCATATGGGCACCGAAGCGCCCGGTTTCCACCCCCGGGGGGTGGGCGGCACGCGCCAGAGCCACCAGGCGGTCGAACCAGCGCCTGCCCTCCCCGGGCGGCGCGGCCGTGGTAAAGCTGGGGCGCATGCCCTTGCGGGTATCGGCCGCCAGGGTGAACTGGCTGACCAGGAGCAGGCCGCCACCCGTCTCGGCCAGGCCAAGATTCATCTTGCCCTCGGCGTCGGAGAACACCCGGTAGCCCAGCAGGCGCTCCAGCATGCGCTGGCACTGGGGCTCGCCATCGCCGGGCTCGACAGCCACGAGGGCGAGCAGGCCGGCGCCGATGGCACCCACCGTCTCCTGGTCGACCTCGACGTGCGCGGATTCGACACGCTGGATGAGTGCAATCATGGGTTCTGTAGCGGCGGATGGGCGCCAAGCTTAAAGGAGCAGTTACCATTCCGGGAATGCGTCCGGACATTTACCTCCTGTATCTCTTGCTGCGCCTGGTCAGCCTGCTGCCGCTGCGTACTGTTCACGCCCTGGGCGCGTGGATCGGCCGGCGCTCGTTGCGTTCGAATTCCCGTAGTGCGCGCTATACGGCGACCAATCTTCGCCTGACTCGCCCGGCGATCGCCACCGACCAGCGCGCCGCCCTGCTGCGGCAGACGATGGAGGAGGAGGGGAAGGGCGCTACCGAAATCGCTGCGATCTGGGGCGGCGGGTCCGACAAGGCCCTCGGGCTGGTGCGCGAGGTGGTGGGGGGCGAGTTGTTCGAAGAAGCCCTGTCATCCGGCAAGGGCGTCATCATCGCCGCGCCGCACCTGGGCTGTTGGGAGCTGCTGAACTACTGGCTGTGCAGCAAGACCCCCATGGCCATCCTCTACCGGCCCCCACGCATCCAGGCTATCGAGGCGCTGCTGCGCAAGGTCAGGGGCAAGCTGGCTCCCGAGCAGGTCAGGGCGGAAGGCGCCGGGGTACGCACGCTGTTCAAGCGGCTGGCCGCAGGCGGCACCGTTGGCATCCTGCCCGACCAGAAGCCGCGCGAGGGGGAAGGGGAGTTCGCGCCCTTCTTTGGCGTGGATGCACTGACCATGGTGTTGCTGCCCCGCCTTGCCTCGCGTACCGGCGCCACGGTGCTTTTCAGCTTCGCCGAGCGGCTGCCGGATGGGCAAGGTTTCCGCATCCACGTGCTGCCGGCGCCGGAAGGTATCGCCGATGTGGACCTGAAAGTGGCCTGCGCGGCGCTGAACCGCGGCGTGGAGCGGTGCGTCGATATCGCGTTCCCGCAGTACCAATGGCATTACAAGCGCTACACCGCCCACGACCGGCCGGACCCTTACAAAGTCAGCTCTTCCGCGACAGCCGGTTGAGGAACACGGTCATTTCCTTGCTGGCTTGCATGTCGCCGCGCGTCGTCGCGGCGTCGATGCCCTGCCGCCAGGCGTCGGCGGCGCCAGCCTCGTTATCCACCGCCAGCAACGCCTTGCCCAGCAGCTTCCACGCCGCGGAGTAGGTGGGATCGAACACGAGCGCTTCGCGGAACGCGTGCGCGGCGGCTTCGTACTGGCCATCGGCCAGCAGCGCATTGCCGATGGAGAACCGCAGCAGGGCACCGTCGCGGACGCCGCCGATCTGCGCGCGAAGCCGTTCGACCAGGGGATCGGTCATCGGGCGGCCGCGCGCGTACGCCAGTAATCGAGGGGGTAGAGCTGCGTGGGCACGCTGGGCTCGGCCGGCACACGGCCGTCCTGCAGCGCATCCAGGGTCGCTGCGTCCCAGATCATCAGCCAGCCCGTGCGCGAGGGCTGGATCAAACGCGCGAAGCGGTACGCATCCGCGGGCGGGTGCTTGGCGTACGAAACGATCAGCCCGTCCGGGTGGTGGCGGGCAAAGTCATTCAGGCTGTCGCCGTCATGGACGACATCGTCGTCATCGTCATCGCCGGTATCGGCGGCCATGCCTGGCTGGACCTTGATCTTGGCGATGGGGTGCATGAGCCGGCCCGCGAAGTGGTACTGGCCGTTGTAGGACACGCCAAGGTTCGCGATGGGGCGGCCAGCGCTGTCTGCCTGCGCAAGGTAGAGCGATGCCGGCGTCAGGTCGTAGCGATACCAAAGGCCCATGGTGAACAGGGCATTGAGCGCCACGGTGCCGATCAGCCCGGCGAAGGCGAGCCGGCGCATTTCACCGCGGCCACGGAGCAGCAGCAGCGCGCCCAGGACAATGAACACCACGCCAAAGAAGCGTGCGTACGGCGCCATGCCCGTCAGCCAGATGTTGTCCGGGAAGCGCGTGGGCACCACCGACGGCATGGCGAACAGGACGATGGCGAGGAGGAATGCGCCGAGCGAAAGCGGCCAGGTGCCCAGCGCCCAGTGATTGGCCAGCTTCGGGTGGCGCTCGCGCAGGTCGGCCACGCATGCGGCGACCAACATGGTGACCCCGCCCAGCTCAGGTAGCACGTAGTACAGCTGCTTGCCCGTGATGAGCGAGAACACCAGGAACGTCGGCAGCAGCCAGCACACGAGGAAGCGCAGGCCCGGTTCCAGCGGCTGCCGCAGCAGGGCGACAAACAGCGGCACGACAAGCAGCACCACCAGGATCTTGTCCACGACGGCCGGGAAGTGCGCGAGCGTCGATACCAATAGCAGGACGAGGGCGGCGGCGGCGCAGGCGATTGCACCGGAGGCGCCCGGGCGCCATGGCTTGCGGAACAGCGTAGTGGGTAGCGCGACGATGCCGCGTAGCCACCCGCTCAGCGGGAAGACGATCACCGGAAGGAACAGCAGGTAGTACCACGCCGGGTGGGCGTGGTTCTGCAGATCGTGGGCGTGGGTATCGACCACGCGCCCGGCGGTTTGCGTGAAGAACAGGCGCTGGCGATAGGCCTCGCCACCCGCTTCGCCCGCGGGGATGGCCCAGGCCAGCAGGATGGCGCAACCGATGAGCAGGCCTGCGCCACCCATGGCGTACCAGCGTGCCTTGTTTTGCCGTGCCCATTCGTTCCACAGCGGGCCGAGGACGAATGGGAACACCACGTGCAGGAGCATCACCGGGCCCTTGGTGAGCAACCCCGCGCCGACGAGGATGCCGAACAGCCACCAGCGCGGTGCTGGCCGGTTCGGCGTCGGCGTGAGGCAGAGCAGGGCGCCGAGCACCCAAACGCAGAGCAGTACTTCGTACATGATCTGCAGGCCGAACAGGAAGGCGTAGGCGAAGCCCATGAGCAACCACGGCGTCGCCTTGGCGACCCACGGCCGTGCCGGAAACAGCCGGCTGGCGAGCAGCGACGCAAGCACGAGCTGCGTGCCGCCGAAGATCACTTCGAGGATACGGGGCCACACATCGCTGACGCCGAACACCGCCCAGCCAGCGTGGATCATCCAGAACAGCAGGGGGACTTTTTCGCTGTATGGCTCACCGTTGATGTGCGGCACCAGCCACTGGTGGTGCGCCCACATATCCCACGCCACCGCGAGGGTGCGCGTGGAGAACATCGGCATGGGGCCATGGGAAAAGATGGCCAGCAAAGCCATGGCGGCCCAAAGCGGCAGCCAGGGCCACAGGGCGCGAAGATGTTCCGAGCGGGTATAGGCGCTGTTGGACAAGGGCGTCGTTACCGTTAAAGGATCATGAATTCTAAACGCACGGTCGCGAGAATAGCTGACTTACGTCGTACAGCCTGGCTTGTCGCCGGAGCGTCTAGGGCGGCCCGGGGGCCGCGTCAGGACTTCAGGAGGTCGTCGATGGCCCGGCCCAGGCGCTGCGGGAATCCGGCCTGGTTGGCGTCGTACCAGGCCCTGGCGGCGTTACCCAGGCCAATGGCCTCGTCATCGCTCATGCGGATGATACGTTCCACACAGGCCTCCAGCGCTTCCTCATCGAAGCGCCACAGCGTGGCCGCATTAAGCGTGCCGTTTTCGTGCGCGGCAACGCGCATGCCACGCTCATCGGTCACCAGTTCATTCATTGGCGCGCCATCAGTGGCGAGCACTACCGCCCCGCAGCTCATCGCCTCGACGATGTAGTGGCCCCAGCCCTCGGCTTCGGACAGGCACAGGTGGAACAGGTGGGCATTCTGCAGGCGCCGGATTTCCTCGATATCGGAAAGGAACGTTACCTGGTGATCGAGGTTGGCGGCGGCGGGTGGGCGGTCGGCGGCCGCCACCGAAGGCGACTGCAGCACATGCAGCGTCGGCCACTCGGGATGCCGGCGCCACACATCGAGCAGCCACTCCGTGCCCTTCATGCGGCTGCCGCCGGCGAGATGCAGGAACGCGCGATCGCGCGGTATGCCCTCGCGGCGGCAATCGGTGCTGATGAACCCGATCTGTGCCGTCGGCAACCCCAGCTCGCCGCCAAAGGTGCGCATGGCGCTATCGGTCTTGCACAGGACCGTATCAAAGCGATGCAGGTATCGGCGATCGCGACGGCTCAGCCACTCGGGATGGGGGATGAGCGCATTGCGCCGGGACATGGCCAGGTAACCGGGGTGCACATGCTCGATCGTCAGGCCCAGGTCGTAGCGCGCGGGGCCCTTCCCCAGCAGCCAGCGGGCACGCATGGCGAGCCGGGCGCCCCAGGCACGCCATGGCAGGCCATGGTTGCGCTGCGGGGCACGCGTCACGGTGACATCATGGCCCAGGTCGCGGAGCGCCTGTTCGAACAGCCGGATATCGTGCGTGAGCCCGCGACCGTTGTCCCAGGCAATAAGGTTGATCGATGCCATGGATCAGTGGCCCCTGTTCGATGATTCGCGTTGCGCAAGCGCACGCCCGATATAGACGGCCAGGCCGAGAGTGAGGAAGAAATACAGCGAGTGCGGCATGGCCCGGTAAAACACGTTATCGGTCAGTCCGCACAGTGCATACATGCCGGTCACCGCCAGGCCCGCGCATGCCGGCATCGCCACGCCGTTTTCACGGTGCAGCGCGTGGCGCCCAAAGAACCAAAGGGCGCACCCGAGCATGGCCAGCAACAGGACCAGGGCAGGCAGGCCGCCGGTGACGGCCCATTCCAGGTATTCGCTGTGCGGATGGTCGTAGCGCTCGATCGAGTTGGAGGCCTTCCCCTCGGCGATGCGGCCGCGCGCATAGGTGCCGAACTGGTTCAGGCCCACGCCCGCGAGCGGGTGCTCCGCGACGGCGGAGCCGGCGTTACGCCACATTTCCAGGCGTTCCCTGACGGCGCCGGTGGCATCCTGTTCGCTGTACGTGGAGACCTCTTCGGAGACGGCGGCGAAACGCTCCGCCACCTCACCATGGAGGATCGTGGTGGCAAGGCCAGCAACAGCGACACCCACCAATAGCACGGCGATGGCCTGGCGCCAGCGCCGCGTGCGGGTGGCCTGGAGGATCACCAGCGTTATAAACACGGGGATGCACGCAAGCAGCGGGCCGCGGCTCTGGGTCAGGAGCGCGCCGTAAATGCCAAGCGCGGCGAAGATGCCGTGCAACACGCGTTCGCCCGTGCGCAGTTCGATGCGCAATGCCTGGATCGTGCTGATCAACGACAGCACGAGGATGAACATGCAGAACTCGATCGCACCCCACAGGCCGTTATTGATCCCGTAAACGCGGTCGATGCCCTCCAGGTAGTGCTGCTCGATGCAGATCAGCCCCAGGGCGGCCGCCGACGCGCTGAACCCGAGCCGCAGCACGATAGGGCGCAACGGGGCGGCGAAGCAGGCGGCGATGGGCAGGAACGCAAGGACGTGCGACATGACATCGAACTCCTTGAGGGAGATGCCGTGTGCAAGCGTGTTGGCGAGCCAGAAGACAAACGCTAGCGCAACCGGCACCACGACCAGGGCGCTGCGGCGGAACGCCTGGCGCGTGTAAGGCCGGGTCGCCAGCATCCAGATGCCCACGAGCAGGAGGATAGCCGCCGGCAGCGCCTTGGCCTTGTACGGCAGCGCGAACGACAGCGGCATGATGGCGATCAGCAGCGAGAGGATCCAGGGGCGCCACGCGTTGGGTTTGTCTTGCACTCGGCACCTTGCATCTGTGGACAGCCGCGGACGGCCTGCTCGCCACCCGGGCAGGAAGGCCGGGTACGCGAGGCATGGTACTTTACCGGATCGCGGATGCCGCTCCGTGTGCCCACGGTGGTCCGGCCGCAATTCAGCTAGTGCAAAGGTCGGGCATGAAGATCCTGTTCACCAATTTCCACGCCGGTGACGGCGGCGGCCACACCACGTACGTGACCGGCCTGGCCCGCGGGCTGGCGCCGCGACACGCGATTTTCGTGGCCGCCCCCCCGGGCAGCCGCCTGAACCGCGAGGCGCGGGCTATCGCCGGCGTTGGCGTGATCGACCAGCCGTTTCCGAATGGCCTCGGCAAGCTCGCCGCCCGCGGTCGCGCGCGGCGTCATCTGGCCGGGTGGCTGCGCCAGAATCCCGTGGATATCGTCCATGTGAATGGCTCGGCCGACCACCGGCTCGCGATGGCGGCCGTGCGCGGCCTGCCAAACCGGCCGGCCATCGTGCTCACCAAGCACAATTCCAAGCCCATGACGGGCTGGGGCCACCGCCTGCGTGCCCGTTTTGGCACGGACATGGTGATTGCCGTCTGTGAGTACGTCCGGCGCCAGCTGCAGGCCTCCCCCTACGCGCGTTGCCGGATCGCCACGGTGTTCAATGGCGTGGATATCCAGCGCTTTGCCCCTCAGGCGGTGGCGCCCGCTGATCGTTCCGCATGGCTCGCCCCGGCCGCCGAAGGTGCCGCCCTGCTGATCGGCAGCAATGCGGGAACCGCTCGCTACAAGGGCTGGATGGACCTGGTGGAAGCGCTCGCCATGCTGCGGCCGGACGAGCGCGAGCGGTTCCGTATCGTGCTCGCAGGCGGGTTGCCGGGCGCCGATGAGCTCGCCCGCATCGATGCGCTCGGCGTCGCCCACCTTATTCACTTCACTGGCCGCCTCGATGATGTCCGGCCGATGGTGGCGTCCCTCGACGCCGGGTTTGTCCTGTCGTGGGATGTGGAAACCATCTCGTTTGCGTGCCGCGAGATGATGGCCATGGGCAAGCCGGTACTCGTGACCGATTACGCCGGATTGCCTGAAAACATCCGGTCTGGGACGGACGGCTGGGTGGTCCCCGTCCGCGATAAAGCGGCTATGGGCGAAGCGCTTCGTGCGCTATGGGCAAGCCGGGACGGGTTGGCGGGCATGGGCCATGCGGCGCGTGACCACGCTGAAACCGCATTCGGCCTGGAGCATTTCGTGGACGCGACCGAAAAGGCTTACGCGGGCCTTCTTTCGAGCAGGGCGTAGTACATCCCATCCAGGTCGCCATCGCCCGGCAGCACTTGCCAGCCGATGGCGGCCGCCTGGCCGACCGGCAGGGTGACGGGAACGACCACCGCGTCCTCGCGACTTCGGACAAAGTCCCCCACCACGCCTTCGTTTTCGCGCCGGAGCAGCGAGCAGGTGACGTAAAGCAGCCGCCCACCCGGGGCCAGGGTGTCCCAGCACGCGGCGAGGATGCGCGATTGCTGGGCGACCAGTGCGTCGATGTCGGTGGCGCGGCGGTGCAGCCGCACATCGGGGCGACGCCGGATCACGCCCGTGGCGGAGCAGGGCGCATCGATCATGATCCGGTCGAAGGGGCGTCCATCCCACCAGGCCGAGGCATCGCCTGCATCGGCCACGGTGATGTCTGCCCGCAGGCGCAGGCGTTCCAGGTTCTGGCGAATGCGCGCCGCGCGGCTTGCTTCGTATTCCACGGCGAGCAAGTCCACATCGGCCCTTTCGAGCACGTGGCAGGCCTTGCCCCCGGGCGCGGCACACGCATCGAGCACGCGTTGCCCCGCCCGCGCATCGAGCAGGTCCGCAGGCACCTGGGCGGCACCGTCCTGTACCGCGAAATGGCCTTCGGCGAAGCCCGGCAAGCGCGTGACGTCGGTGCTGTGCGGCAGTACCAGGCCGTCGGCAAGCCAGGCATGCAACGTTGCCGGGTGGCCTGCCCCGGCCAGTGCCGCTGCGACCTGGTCGCGGTGGGCAAGCCGCCGGTTGACGCGCAGCATCAGGGGCGGTTCGATGTTTGCCGCCGCCAGCACGTTTTCGGCCTGGGCCGGCCAATCGCGCGCGATCGCGTCGGCCAACCACGCCGGGTGCGCGTGCCGCGTGGCCGGGTTGGCGTCGAGCGCCGCGTTGAGTGCCTCGCGCTCGCGTTGCCAGCGGCGCAGCACGGCATTGACCAGCCCGGCCAGGCGTGGGCGGCGCAGCTCGCGCGCGGCTTCGACCGTAGCGGCCACCGCGGCGTAACCGGGCAGTTCCAAGGTTTCCAACTGCACGAGCCCCGTGACCAGCAGGGCATGAATCACCGGCTCACTACGCCGGATGGGCTTATCCAGCAGGCGATCCAGTGCCGCATCAAAACGTGGCCACCAGCGAGCACCATCGCTCAGTAGCGCCGTAAGCAGCGCACGGTCACGCGAATCGGGAAGTTTGGGCAGGGCACGATCAGCGGCCTCGCGCAGCGAGTGTCCGGAAAGCGCGATGCTTGCGAGTGCTTCCGCGGCCAGCGCGCGTACCGAGGGGGCCTTGCTCACGAAGCGGCCTGCTTAAGCTCCGGCCGCGCGTTGAGATAATCCGCCACCCCAATGCGGCGGCCACCGGCACGCTGGACTTCGATAAGGCGCAGTGCGCCCTCGCTACACGCCACATCGATGCCATCGCGCGTGGCTGCCAGCACCGTGCCGGGTTCGGCGCCCGGGCGGCCCGCGACGGCAAGTGCGGCCCACACGCGCAGCCGCTCACCCGCGATTTCGCCTTCAGCGACGGGCCAGGGGTTGAACGCGCGCACCATGCGCTCAAGCACGATGGCTGGCTGGGCGAAGTCGATGCGGGCTTCGGCCTTGTCGAGCTTATGGGCATACGCCACGCCATCCTCGGCCTGCACGCGTGGCACGAGGGTTTCCCCCGCCAGCACCCGGCGCAACCCTTCCCCCAGCGCCTCGGCGCCAAGCAAGGACAGGCGGTCGTGAAGGGTGCCGCCTGTTTCGTCGACGGCGATGGGTGTCCGCCGCTCGACCAGCACCGGCCCGGTATCCAGGCCCGCTTCCATTTGCATCAGGTCGACGCCGCTTTCTGCATCGCCGGCCAGGATCGCGCGCTGGATCGGCGCGGCGCCACGCCAGCGCGGCAGCAGCGACGCATGCACATTCCAGCAACCGAGGCGGGGGATGGCCAGGACCTTGCGCGGCAGGATCAGGCCATAGGCGACCACCACCATCAGATCGGGGGCGTAGGCGGCGAGGCGGTCGCGGTCCGCCGTGGCCTTGAACGACTCGGGCTGCTCCACCGTGATCCCCGCGGCGAGCGCGGCTTCCTTGACCGGGCTGGCAGCCAGCTTGCGGCCGCGTCCGGCGGGCCGGTCAGGCTGGGTATAAACGGCAACCACCTCCGCACCGGAGGCGCGGCAGGCTTCAAGGCAGGGGACGGCGAATTCAGGCGTTCCTGCGAACACCACGCGTAAGGAAGACACCGCCATGGATCAGGCGCTGGCCTTGCGCTGCTTTTCCATCCGCTTCAGCAACATGCTGCGCTTGAGCGTCGAAAGGTAATCCACGAAGACCTTGCCGGCGAGGTGGTCCATTTCGTGCTGGATGCACACGGCCAGCGGGCCCTCGGCCTCGACGATGATCTCGTTGCCGTCGACATCGTTGGCCTTCACCTTCACCTTCAGGGCGCGGGTAACGTCGGCATAGATGCCCGGGAAGGACAGGCAGCCTTCCTGGTACACCTGCTGGCCGTCCTTTTCGAGGATTTCGGCGTTGATCAGGGTGAGTGGCTCATCCCGGCCCTCGCTCATGTCCGTGACGAGGACGCGCTTGTGCACGTTGACCTGCGTCGCGGCGAGGCCGACGCCGTTGGCGGCGTACATGGTCTCGTACATGTCGGCCACGAACTGCTTCAGCTCGGCGTCGAACACGGTAACGGGTGCCGCGACGGTGCGCAGGCGGGGATCGGGGAATTCGAGGATGGTGAGGGTGGACACGGTGTCACCTTAAACGGTTGCGGGCCGGGGGAGGCGCGCCATGCCCCGAAAATTGCGGGCAAGTCGGCGAAAACCAAGCGCTTCGACCCTGTAGGATGCCCTCACATTCTACGCTGACGCCGAGGGCCCGGCGAGCGTGCTGACATATTGTGCCCATTAACGATTCGGTTACACTCGCGACAGCACCGGGGAAGGGGGAAAACCCGCCATGTTCAAGAAGTTCGCCATGCTGCTGGGCGGCATGTTTTTCACTGTGGCTGTTTATGCCGCGGCGGCTCAGTTGCGTCCGAACGCACCGGATACCTACACCGTCCGCAAGGGCGATACCCTGTGGGACATCTCGGCCAAGTTCCTCAGCAAGCCCTGGCTCTGGCCCGAGATCTGGCAGGCCAACCCCCAGGTCCGCAATCCCCACCTTATTTATCCCGGTGACGTGCTCAATCTGAGCATGTTCGGCGGCGCCCCGCGTGTTGGCCTGCAGCCGCGCGTGCGCATCGAGGATGACGCCGTCCCCGCCATTCCGCTCTCCGAGCTGCGCATGTTCCTGAAGGATATGCGCGTCATGGATGCCGATAGCGTCGAAAGCGCGCCCTATGTCGTTGGTTTCCAGGATGCCGGCCTGCGCGGCACCCCGGGCAACAAGGTGTATGCGCGCGATTTGGATAGCGCCCGGCCGGGCCAGCGCTGGGCCATCGTTCGCCCGACCCACCGTTTCCGCGACCACGGCGAAGACCAGGGTCACCTGGATGCCGTGAACGATCGCGAGCATGGCTCGTTCGTCGCTGACGATCTGGACAGCGACGTGTCGATGAACCCCAGCCCGTGGCGTGAAGACACCTACCACGACACCCACAACGGCACCGGCAAGGATGCGGGCGTGGAAGTGTCGGTCATCGGTACGGCCGAGGTCCTCGCCACCAACGGCGATATCACCAGCCTGGTGGTCGTCGATTCGACGATGGAAATCCGCAAGGGTGACCGCTTCATGCCGGTCGACGACAAGCCGTACGACCCATACTTCTACCCGCACGCGCCCAAGGCCATGCCGGCCGAGCCGCGCGTGATCGGCCTGGCCGATGCGCACTACGGCGTCGGTAGCCGCCAGGTGGTCTCGATTTCCGCTGGCACCGCCGACGGCATCGATAACGGCACCACGTTCACGGTGATGAGCCAGGGCGAGGCCATCGCCGACGAGGTCAGCGGCAATTACAACCGCCGCTCCACCTCGCGCACCGCCCAGCTGCCGGACGAATACGGTGGTCACCTGATGGTATTCAAGGCGTTCGATCACGTGAGCTACGCGCTGGTGATGGACGCCCTGCGCCCGGTCCGTAGCGGCGACAAGCTCGTCCAGCCCGAATAATCCGGCGGGCCGGCGGGGTACGAAAAGGGAGGCTTCGGCCTCCCTTTTTCATGCCTGCAGGCTTACGCGTGGCGTTGGGCACGCCCCGGCAGCGGCCCCTCTAGACTTGTCAGCATGACCGATCCCGAACTCCGCGCCTGGCTCACCCTCATCCGCACCCCCGGGTTCGGCGGCCGCAAACTGCGTGAAGGCCTGGCCATGCGTGGCGGGGCTGAGGCGCTGCTCGCCTGGCTGCGCGCGCACCCCGACGCCGCCGACCGTGAAGCCCAGGCCTGGCTTGCGGCACCGAATGATGCCGACCTGGCCCGGGATACCGCCTGGCTGCAGGGGGCGGACCAGCGGCTGCTCCTTTGCACGGACGAAGATTTCCCGCCCCAGCTGGAAGCCCTTTCCGATGCCCCGGCGGCGCTGTTCGTGAAGGGAGACCCCTCCCTGCTGCTCCGGCCGCAGATCGGCATCGTGGGCGCCAGGCGCGCGCAGGCGCCTGCCCTGGCGACCGCGCGGCGCTTTGCCGGGGAACTGGCGGCGAACGGCCTGCTGGTCACCAGCGGCCTCGCCGATGGCGTGGATGGGGTGGCGCACACAGGCGCGCTCGATGCCGGGGAGCCCACGGTCGCGGTGGTCGGCACCGGGCCGGACGTGGTCTACCCCAGCAAGCACCACGCCCTGGCCCGGCGTATTGCCGCGCATGGGGCCATTGTCAGTGAGTTCGCGCCGGGGACGCCCTCCCGGGCGATGAACTTCCCCATGCGTAATCGCATCATCGCCGGGTTGAGCCTGGGCGTCCTGGTCATCGAGGCCGGACTGAAGTCCGGATCGCTGATCACGGCCCGGTTTGCGGGCGAACAGGGGCGCGAGGTGTTTGCGCTACCCGGGTCCATTCACAATCCGCTCGCCGAGGGGTGCCACTCCCTCATCGCCGATGGCGCGCGGCTGGTCCAGCGCAGCGATGAGATCCTTGCCGTGCTTGGCCCCGCGGCGCTTGAACTGGGCGCGGAGCTCAGGGCCCGCCTTGAGGGTGGCGGCCCTGCTGCCGGTGCCCGAAAGCGGCCAAAAGGGCCTTTCGACTGGCGTCAGGATGAGGAATATCGCCGCCTGCTCGACGCCATGGGTTACGATCCCGTCCTTTTGGATGCCCTCGTGGGCAGCACGGCCCTCTCCCCGGGTGCCTTGTCGTCGATGTTGCTGATGCTGGAACTGGAGGGCGAGGTCGCCGCCGTGCCCGGGAACCGGTATCAGCGGGTTGTACGGTAACTGTCGCTTGACAGACATCACGACGGTGTGTTTCCAACTAAATATAGACATACGCTGGGGTTCACTCGCCCCAACGGACTTTGGAATCGCGAACGCATGGCAAAGAACCTCCTCATCGTCGAATCGCCGGCCAAGGCCAAGACGATCAACAAGTACCTGGGCGCCGATTTCCAGGTGCTGGCCTCGTATGGTCACGTCCGTGACCTGCGGCCGAAGGAGGGCGCGGTCGATCCGGACCACGGCTTTGCCATGGCCTACGAGGTGATCGACCGCAACGAAAAGCACGTCGATGCCATCGCCAAGGCGGCCAGCAAGGCCAGCAGCATCTTCCTCGCGACCGACTTGGACCGCGAAGGCGAGGCCATCTCCTGGCACATCAGCGAGATCCTCAAGGAGCGCGGCCTGCTCGAGGGCAAGGATGTCCAGCGCGTGGTCTTCAGCGAGATCACGCCCAAGGCCATCAAGGAGGCCGTGGCGAACCCGCGCAAGCTCTCCCACGACCTGGTCGATGCCCAGCAGGCGCGCCGCGCCCTCGATTACCTCGTCGGATTCAACCTCTCGCCTGTGCTGTGGCGCAAGGTACAGCGCGGCCTTTCCGCCGGCCGCGTGCAGTCGCCCGCCCTGCGCATGATCGTCGAGCGCGAGCTGGAGATCGAAGCGTTCCAGGCCCGCGAGTACTGGACTATCCAGGCCAACTTGACCCACGCCGACGGCGCGTTCGACGCCCGCCTGGTGAAGCTTGATGGCAAGAAGTTCGAGCAGTTCGATCTCACCAATGAAGGCGATGCGCACAAGGCGCGCGCCGCGCTGGAAAAGGCTGCGGCCGGCCAGTTCACGGTAGGCGATGTCACCAGCCGCGAGCGCAAGCGCCGCCCCGCGCCGCCGTTCACGACCTCCACCCTGCAGCAGGAGGCCGCTCGCAAGCTCGGTTTCTCCACCAGCCGCACCATGCGCGTTGCCCAGGGCCTGTATGAGGGCGTGTCCATCGGCAGCGAGGGTAACGTCGGCCTCATCACCTACATGCGTACCGACTCGGTCGCGCTGTCCGACGATGCCGTAGCCGAGCTGCGCGACCTGATCGGGCGTGAATACGGTAAAGGCGCATTGCCCGATGCCGTCCAGGTCTACAAGTCCAAATCGAAGAACGCCCAGGAGGCGCACGAAGCCGTACGCCCCACCTCGGCCATGCGCACGCCGCGCAGCGTGGCGTCGTTCCTCAACGATGACCAGCGCAAGCTCTACGAGCTGATCTGGAAGCGCACCGTCGCCTGCCAGATGATTCACGCCACCATGAACACCGTCTCGGTAGAGTTCCCCGTGGGCGAGTCGGCGTTTCGTTCCACCGGTACCACCATCATCGACCCGGGCTTCCTTGCTGTATACGAGGAAGGTCGCGACCAGAAGAACGAGGACGACGAAGAAAACCGTCGCCTGCCGCGACTGGCCGTCGGCGACCGCGTGCCCGTGGCCGCGATCGTGGCCGACCAGCACTTCACCGAGCCGCCGCCGCGCTACTCCGAAGCCAGCCTGGTGAAGGCGCTCGAGGAGTACGGCATCGGCCGTCCGTCCACGTACGCGAGCATCATCCAGGTCCTGATCAGCCGCGAGTACGTCATGCTGGAAAGCCGGCGGTTCCGACCGACCGACGTTGGCCGTGCCGTCAGCCAGTTCCTCTCCGGGCATTTCTCGCAGTACGTCGATTACGACTTCACGGCCAGGCTGGAAGATGAGCTGGACGCGGTCAGCCGTGGCGAGGAGCAGTGGGTACCCCTGCTCGAGCGCTTCTGGCAGCCATTTAAGACACTGGTGGACGACAAGACCGAAAGTGTCGACCGCAGCGAGGCCACCGGTGCGCGCGAACTCGGCACCGATCCGAAATCCGGCAAGCCGGTGTCGGTACGCCTTGGCCGTTACGGCGCTTATGCGCAGATCGGCACCAAGGATGACGAGGACAAGCCGACCTACGCCAGCCTGCGGCCGGGCCAGAGCATGCACACCATCACGCTCGAGGAGGCGATGGAGCTGTTCAAGCTGCCGCGCAACCTCGGCAAGTCCGATGAGGGTGATGACGTGACCGTGGGCGTGGGCCGCTTCGGCCCGTTCGTGAAGCAGGGCAGCGTGTATGCCTCGCTGAAGGCGGAGGATGACCCGTACACCATCGAGCTGCCGCGTGCGCTGCAACTGGTGCAGGAGAAGCTCGAAGCCATCGCCAACCGCACCATCCTCGATTTCGGCAACGGTATCCAGGTGCTCAATGGCCGCTACGGCCCGTACATCACCGATGGCGAAAAGAACGCGCGTATTCCGAAGGATCGCGAGCCCAAGACGTTGACCGAACAGGAATGCGTCGAGTTGCTGGCGGCCGCGCCGGTGAAGAAGCCGCGCGGTGGCAAGGCGGCCAAGAAAACGGCGACGAAGAAGGCAGCCACCAAGAAGGTGGCGGCCAAAAAGGAACCGGCCGCGAAGAAGGCTGCGGTGAAGAAGACCGCGACAAAGAAGGCCGCTGCGAAGAAGACCACGTCAAAAAAGGCCGCGACCAAGAAAACGGCGGCCAAGAAGGCCACGGTCAAGAAAACGGCCACGAAGAAAGCCGCTGCGAAGAAAGCGCCGGCGGCCTGACGTGCAACAGTTCGACCTGGCTCACGTCGATGCCGCCGCAGCGCTATTGCGCCATGGCGGCGTCCTCGCCTATCCGACCGAGGCGGTATTTGGCCTCGGCTGTGACCCGCACGATCATGACGCGTTCGAGCGCCTGTTTGCGCTGAAGGTGCGCCCGGCCACCCAGGGCGTATTGCTGATCGCCGCGAATTTCGCACAGGTCGAACCCTACATCGACCGGGACAAGGTGCCCGCCGAGGTCATGGCGCAGGTTCACGCCACCTGGCCGGGTCCGAATACCTGGGTCTTCCCGCGCAGCGATCGCGTGCCGGCCTGGGTTGCCGGCGGCCACCCCGGTATCGCATTGCGGGTGACCGCGCACGAACCCGCCGCCGCACTGTGCCGCGCCTTTGGCGCGCCGCTGGTCTCCACCAGCGCCAACCCCCATGGTGAGCCGCCCGCGCGCGACGTGCCTACGCTGGCCAGGTACTTCGGCGATCGGCTTGAGGCCACGCTGGATGCGCCGCTGGGCGGCCTGGATCGGCCTACCGTCATCCGCGACGCCCTCACCGGCGCTATCATCCGCGCCTGAGGAAGGGGGTAGAACATCTTGGTGACCGTCTACGAAGTGAGCGGGCGCGAGCGCGCGCCGATGCTGCCGCTGCTGGCCGGCGCGCCCTCCCGTGCGGTGGCCTGGCGTGACGGGCGGGCGATCCCGGCCGCCACCTTCCTTGCCCATGTGCACCAGGTCGCCGCGCTGCTCCCGGATGCGGTGGGTGCGGTCAACCTTTGCGAAGATCGCTACGCATTCCTCGTGGCCTTCACGGCCCTGGTATTGCGCGGCCAGGTCAACCTGCTGCCTCCTTCGCGCGCACCGCACGCTGTCGACGAGGTGATGGCTAACCACGCAGGTTGCTACGCCATTGGCGAACTGCCGCTCGATCCCGCGCCCACGGGTTACCTGCGCATCCCTGCACTGGTCGACGTGCTCCCCGCCTACGGTGACGTGCCCGCGATCGCCGCGGATGCCATCGTTGCCATCGGCTACACCTCCGGTTCGACGGGCAAGCCCAAACCCAATATCAAGACCTGGGGCAGCTTCCACGCGAGCAACGCGGGCAACATCCGCATGCTCGATGCGGTGATCGGCGGCCCCTTCGATGTCGTAGCCACGGTGCCGCCCCAGCACATGTACGGTATGGAGATGTCAGTGGTGATGCCGCTGATGTCCGAGGTGAGCGTCCATTCGGGTCGCCCGTTCTTTCCCGCCGATGTTGCCGCCGCGTTGGCCTCGATGCCTGAGCCGCGTGTGCTCGTCACGACGCCCGTGCACCTGCGCGCCCTGGTCGAATCAGGCGTTCAGCTGCCTTCCCTTGCCGCGTTCGTTTCCGCCACCGCCCCCATGCCCGTCGAGCTGGCAGCTGAGGCGGAAAAGCGGTTCGGCGCACCGCTGCACGAAGTATTCGGTTCGACGGAGACCTGCGTGTTTGCCAGCCGGCGTACCGCGGTGGAGGAAGAGTGGTCGTTGTACGACGACGTGACGCTGCACTCGCAGCCCGATGGCACCCTGGTCGATGCCCCTCAACTGGCCGAGCCGATGTCGCTGGCCGATATCGTCACGTTGCATGGCGGTGGCAGGCGCTTCCGCCTGTGTGGCCGGAATACCGATCTGCTCGAGATCGCCGGTAAACGCGCCTCGCTGGGTGACCTCAATCGCCGCCTGCTCGCCATCGATGGTGTGAAGGATGGCGTGCTCTTCCAGCTGGATGAGCCCGATGCGGCGGGGATACGCCGCATTGCCGGGTTGGTCGTGGCGCCAGCCCTCACGGCGGATGCCGTGATGGGCGCCTTGCGTGCCGCGATGGACCCGGTCTTCCTGCCACGTCCGCTGCGCCTGGTGGATGCCCTGCCGCGTAACGAGACGGGCAAACTGCCGCGAGGTGCCCTGCTGGCGCTGGTCCAGCGCTAGGGCGGGTTACAATCGCCGGTCCACGAACCGGAGATCCCCATGAAAGTCCTCGTCATCGGTAGCGGCGGCCGCGAACACGCCCTGGCCTGGAAACTCGGCCAGTCGCCGCGCGTCGACGAGGTCATCGTGGCGCCGGGCAACGCCGGCACGGCGGTTGAGCCGGGCCTGCGCAACGCGAGTGTCGCTGTCACCGACCTTGATGGCCTTGTCGCCCTGGCGAAGGCCGAGGGGGTGGGGCTCACTGTGGTCGGTCCTGAGGTGCCGCTCGTGGCGGGGGTGGTGGATCGCTTCACCGCGGAGGGCCTGCGCTGCTTCGGCCCGCGCGCCGCCGCGGCGCAGCTCGAGGGAAGCAAGGCCTTCGCGAAGGATTTCCTCGCCCGGCACAACATCCCTACGGCGCACTATGCCGTGTTCACCGACCTCGAGCCCGCGCTGGCCCACGTGCGCGGTACCGGCGCCCCGATCGTCATCAAGGCCGATGGTCTCGCCGCCGGCAAGGGCGTGGTCGTGGCGATGACCCTGGACGAGGCTGAGGCCGCACTGCAGGACATGCTGGGTGGCAAGGCCTTTGGTGATGCGTCGTCACGCGTGGTGATCGAGGAGTTCCTTGATGGCGAGGAGGCCAGCTTCATCGTCATCGCAGATGGCAAGCGTGCGTTGCCGATGGCCACCAGCCAGGACCACAAGCGCCGCGACGATGGCGACAAGGGCCCGAATACCGGCGGCATGGGCGCCTATTCGCCCGCCCCAGTGGTTACGGACGACGTGTCCGCGCGTGTCATGCGCGAGGTCATCGAGCCGACCCTCGCGGGCATGGCGGCCGATGGCGCCCCGTTCACGGGCTTCCTTTATGCCGGCCTGATGATCGACAAGGCTGGCGCACCGAAGGTCATCGAATTCAACGTCCGCTTTGGTGACCCGGAAACGCAGCCGATCATGTTGCGCCTGCAGTCCGATCTGGTTGACCTTGTCGAGGCGGCGCTGGATGGCGATGTCGGCAAGGTGCAGGCAACGTGGGATCCGCGGCCATCCCTTGGTGTGGTGCTCGCCGCCGGTGGCTACCCCGGGAAGGTGCGCAGCGGCGACGTGATCACCGGGGCCGATATCGATTTTGGCCCGGATGTGAAGGTATTTCACGCTGGCACGGCAATGAACGCCGACGGTCGTCCCGTGAGCGCGGGTGGCCGTGTCCTTACGGTCTGCGCGCTCGGAGAGAACCTGGCTGAAGCGCGCGCCAAAGCCTACGCTGCCCTGGAAAGCGTCACATTCGCCGATGCCTTCTTCCGCCACGATATCGCACACAGGGCGCTCGCACGCGAATAAGCCGTGCTCGGCTACACTGCGGTCACACCGCCAGGATAGCCCACGGAATGTCCCAGTTTTCATTGCTCGGCAAGCGGCGGTTTGCGCCGTTTTTCTGGACCCAGGCGCTGGGGGCGTTCAATGACAACGCATTCCGTAACGCCATGGTCATGCTGGTGGCCTTCCAGATGGGTTTGCCTGACAATCAGGTATCGCTCTATACGAACCTGGCGCCCGCGCTGTTCATCCTGCCGTACTTCCTGTTCTCCGCCACCGCTGGCCAGGTCGCGGAGAAGTTCGAGAAGACGCGCATCATCCGTTATGTGAAGCTGTTCGAGATCGCCGCCATGGCGATCGCGGCGATTGGCTTCTACACCCACCACGTGTCGCTGCTGTTGCTCGTGTTGTTCCTGATGGGTGTGCATTCCACCGTGTTCGGTCCCATCAAGTACTCGATCCTGCCGCAGGCGCTTGAGCGCAGTGAACTGGTGGGCGGCAATGCGCTGGTGGAGACGGGTACGCAGCTGGCCATGCTCACCGGCATGATCGTCGGTAATTCGCTGATGCTGATCGCAGGCTACGGCACGGCGGCGGCCTCGCTCACCACCATCGCCATCGCTGTAACAGGGTATCTCGTGTGCCGCGCCATCCCGGCCGCGCCTGCGACGGCGCCCGACCTCCGCTTCAACTGGAACCCGTTTTCCGAAACCTGGCGTGTCCTCAAGCTGACGCACGAGGATCGCGCCATTTTCAACGCGGTGCTGGGTATCTCGTGGTTCTGGTTTTTCGGTACGGTGATGATTGCGCAGCTGCCGAATTACACGCGCCACGTACTGGGTGGCGACGGTTCGGTGAATACGCTCGTGCTGACGCTGTTCTCGCTTGGCACCGGCATCGGCTCGCTGCTGTGCGAGAAAATGTCACGCAAGCGCGTGGAGATCGGCCTGGTGCCCATGGGCGCTTTTGGCCTCACCGTGTTTGCGATTGATCTGTACTTCGCGCGCCCATCGGTTGCCGCGGGTGCGACGCTCACCTGGAGCGCGTTCCTTGGCGTGCCGGGAGCCTGGCGCGCCGCGATGGACCTGACGCTAATCGGCGCGTTCGCCGGCTTCTACGTGGTCCCGCTCTTTGCCTTCGTGCAAAGCCGCGCGCCGCGTGAGCGTCTGTCGCGCATCATCGCCGGTAACAACATCGTCAATGCCCTGCTGATCTGCATCGCGTCCGGCTTCGGCATCGGGCTTACGGCGGCCGGCCTCGATACGCCCACGATCTTCCTGGTGACCGGCGTGGTGAACATCGCGGTCGCGGTGTACATCTTCACGCTCGTTCCCGAGTTCATGATGCGGTTCATCACCTGGGTACTGGTGAATACGTTGTACCGTGTGCGCGTGGATGGGCTTAGGAACGTGCCGGATGAAGGCGCCGCCGTGGTCGTCTGCAACCATGTCAGCTTCATGGATCCGTTGATCCTGATGGCGTGCGTTCGCCGCCCCATGCGTTTTGTCATGTACTACAAGATCTTCAACATTCCCGTGTTGAACTTCGTGTTCCGCACGGCCAGGGCTATCCCGATCGCCGGCCGGAACGAGGATGCCGCGCTGATGGAGAAGGCGTTCGAGGAGATCGATGCGGCGCTTGCCGCCGGCGAGGTGGTCTGCATTTTCCCGGAGGGCGGGCTAACCGCCGACGGCGCTATCCAGGCGTTCCGACCCGGCATTGACCGCATCCTCCAGCGCAGGCCCGTGCCGGTGGTGCCGTTGGCACTGCGCGGCATGTGGGGAAGCATCTTCAGCCGCCGCGACGGCGCGCTGCGCCGCGCGCGGTTGCCACGCCGGTTCTGGTCGCGGATCGAGCTGGTCGGCGGCGAGCCTCTACCGGTCGGCGCGGCGAATGCAGCGATGCTCGAGGCGCGCGTCAGCGAGCTGCGCGGCGATAAAGCCTAGGCGTGCTCACGCTGCCAGCGCGGCGAGGACGATGATCGCCACGACGGCAAGCCACACCACCAAAACACGGCGAATCACGCGTCGCGCGTCTTCCAGCGCGGTCACCGGATCGCTCACGTCTTGCGCGTAGCCATCGCCGGCTTCCACGTCGGCATCTACGCCGGCACGCGCCACGGCGCCAAGGAAATCCGGCTCCAGGCGAGAGCGCGGGCTACCCGACTGGTGATGCCAGGCCTTCCATGCCCCCATGACGGCATCGAAATCCGAGACGAGTGCCATGGCGAATACCATGAGGTGCGCCGGGAGCCAGTCCAGTGCATCGGCAAGGCGCTGTGCTGCCGTGCGGGTGGCGCTATCCAGGGCGAGCGATGCATCGCGCCCCAGCGTTTGCGCCAGGCGGTAGCCAAGGGCGCCGGCGGGCCCAAGCAGGAAGAACCAGCACAGCACGCCGAAGCGGCGGCGCAACGCGGCGTAGAACGTGGCTTCCACGATCGCCGGGGCAAACCAGGGCAGCGGATCCGCATCGACGCGCAACGCGGCGACGGCTTCATCCCGGCGCAGCACATCAGGCGCGCGAACGACGTTATCGATATCCGCCTCGATCTCGCGAGGGCCCAGGCTGTAAACCAGCACCACCACCGCGAAGGCCAGCCACGCCAGGTCGAAGAGGGGCAGGGCCCGGAGAATGCCGGCGATGATGGCGCATGCCAGCACCGGAACCAGTAGCACGATGGCGACGCGCCCCGGGCCTGACGTGTCGCCCAGCCGGGTTACCCAGCCGCGAAACCAACGCTCGTCGCGCCAGCGGGCCACTTGCGGCACGCTCCAGGTGATGACGAGGGCGATGAGGACGGCGAGTAGTCGTAAGGCCATGGCATGCGCGTTTCAAACGGGACGTTGGCCCGATTGTAGGCGAAGCCTCAGCGCTTGGGCGCGCTTGCGATCAGTTCGGCCAGGCTCACGCCGCGCAGGCCAAGCCAGTGCTCGATGAGCCGGTATGACACGGAAAGCGGCGGCGGGACCCCCAGCGTGCCTGCGGCCATGCCTTGCACGATGTCATCGACCGTGAACCAGCGGGCGTCCTCGAGTTCGTCGTCGCGCAGGCGAATATCACGATGCTTCGCTACGGCGGTGAAGCCGACCATGAGCGATGCAGGAAGCGGCCACGGCTGTGAGGAGTGGTAAGTGGCATGCAGTACCTCCACGCCGGACTCTTCACGCACCTCGCGCTTCACGGCGTCTTCGAGCGATTCGCCCGGCTCGATAAACCCGGCGAGCGTGGAATAGCGCCCGGCCGGCCAGCCGCGCTGACGGCCCAGCAGGCAGGCATCGCCGTGCTCCACGATCACGATGATGGCGGCGTCGGTACGTGGGAAGTGCAGGTGGGCGCCATCCGGATTCGTGCATTGCACGCGATGGCCAGCGGCCACCACGACAGTGGGTGAGCCGCACAGCGTGCAGAAGCGGGTCTGCCGCTGCCAGTGGGTGATGCCCTTGGCGAAGGCGAACAAGCCTGCCTCGAACGCATTGAACAGCAGGCCCGCATCGCGCAGCGACATACGCCGTGCGCCAGTGATGCTGGTGAAGAGCTCCGCGTGGGCCTCGTCGAGGACCAGCGTGAACCAGGCGCGGCCCTCGGCCAGGCCTAGCAACGTGGAAGGCACATCGCCAAAGCGCTCGTCGCGCATGGTGGGCGACATCCAGTGTGGCGCATCGGCATCGGGCGTGACGAACGCCTGGCCTTCGGTATCCAGCACGAGAAAGCGCGTGCTCGCGGCGCGTTCGGTTTCCTCAACCCAGAGCCGGTCGTCCCGGCGCTCCGCCATGCGATCGATATCGATGCCGGCGAAGACGTTTTCCCTGGCCCGGGTGGCGGCGGCCTTGTCGCGCTCCTGCTCTGCGCTCACGCAGCGGCGCCGGTCAGGCGCTGAACGACGAACCGCAGCCGCAGGTCGTCTTCGCGTTGGGGTTGCGGATAACGAATTGCGAACCGCTGAACGATTCGGCGTAATCGATCTCGGCGCCGGTGAGGTACTGCAGCGAGAGCGGATCGACGACAAGGGTCACCCCTTCGCGCGAGATGGCGAGGTCGTCCTCGGCCTGGTCTTCGTCGAACGTGAAGCCGTACTGGAAGCCCGAGCAGCCGCCGCCGCTGATGTACACGCGCAGCTTGAGGCCGGGGTTGCCTTCCTCTTCGATCAGCTCGTGCACCTTGCGGGCGGCCGCTTCGGTGAAGACCAGCGGTGCGCCGGCCGACCGGTAATCCGGTGCGCCGGTCGGGGCCATGGGGAATGGGTTGTTCATGCCACCCATAATGGCGCCGTTCGCCCGCAGGTCAAGCCTTCAGGTGAGCGCTGGCGCGGCTTCGATCGCCTGCTGGGCCAGCTGGCGCACGGTGACGGGCGCCCGGTGGATCATCTTGCCGTTCACCTGGGCCCCGGCGGCCATCTCCAGCACCTGGTAGTGCACATCGCCCTCGATCCGGGCCAGCGGGGCCAGCTCAAGACGTTCAGCGACATCGATATCGCCCGTGACGCCGCCATTGATGACGGCATGCGGGACGTCCACCTTGCCGATGACCCGGCCGGTCTCACTGATCGTGAGTACGCCGTCGCTGCCCGGGTCGGCGTGAACGGCGCCTTCCACCGTGCCGTCCAGGTGGAGGGCACCCGAAAAATGCACATCGCCGCGCACCGTAACGCCGCGAGCGATAAGGCTGGTGGCGGCCGCGCCGACCGAGGGCGTGGGGTTCTTACGGTTGCTGCTGAACATCGGTGACCTCGTCGGTTCGGGTGGCGTCGGTCCAGGCGACCGTGGTGCTGGTTGCATCACCATCACCGGCGCTGGCAGTGAAGCGCAGGCGTGTGGGGCGGAAGCCCGCCGGCATGGTGAAGCTGGCCTGGGCCTGCTGGAAATATTTGAAGGAGAAAGGAATAGCGGTGGAGGCGGCCGACTGGCCCAGGGCCGCTCCCTCGAGGGTGGTGACCTTGGTCCCCTGGATGCCCTCGACGGCCACCTTGAGCTCGCCCTTGAGCAGTTCGCCGCGGCGCGCGTTTTGGGTGAGGGTCGCCACCAGGTTCCATGCGTTTGGCATGCCGGGTACGGCCGTTACCCGCGCGCCCTGGATCTTCAGGCCGTCGCGCTGGCCGTTGCCGCCCACCAGGCGCGAATAGAAGGCCAGGTCGGTGCGCAGGCCGCTGATTTCCTCATCGCGCTCTGAGAGGTTCTTCTTGAGCTCTTTCGTGGCGATATCGGCGACCTGGCCCGCACGCTCCAGATTAGCCACCCGCTGACGCAGGTCGTCGTTATCGGCGCGGAGTTGCGCCGTGCTGGCGCGGGAGGCCCCGGGCGCGGTAGGGGCCGTGGATGACAGCGCCCATGCCAGGCCCGCCGCGACCACGACGCTCGCCGCCCAGCCGGCCCCCAGCAGCAGCCGGGTGCGGCGCTCGCGGGCGGCATCGTGCGTGCGCACGACGAAGCGTGGCGGGTGGCGTGGCGCCATGGAGGGTTCCGTGCAAGAAGCGTGAAGGGCCGATGGTATAGCCCCTGCGTTTCAGAATGGTCAAGGAACCCCGCCACGTTCCCATGAAAAAGGCCGCCTTGCGGCGGCCTCTTATCGTTGGATCAGTGCTCCAGCGGCCCGACCTTGCTGAGCATGTAGCGCTCGGGACCGATATCGGAGATGAGGCTGAACTGCGTCTCCAGCCAGTCGATGTGCTCTTCTTCCTGGCCAAGGATGAACTTGAACAGATCGCGGCTCACGAAATCGTGGATGCCTTCGCTGTAGGCGATGGCCTCGCGCAGGTCCTTGGTCGCCAGCATTTCCAGGTCGAGGTCACCCTGCAGGGCTTCGACGACATTCTCGCCGATGCGCAGCTTGCCGAGGTGCTGCAGGTTGGGCAGGCCATCGAGGAACAGGATCCGCTCGATGAGCTTGTCCGCGTGCTTCATCTCCTCGATGGATTCCTCGTACTCGTGCTTGGCGAGTTCGTTGTAGCCCCAGTCCTTGAACATCCTGTAATGCAGGAAGTACTGGTTGATGGCGGCCAGCTCGTTGTAGAGGACCTTGTTGAGGTATTCGATGACCTTCGCGTCGCCCTTCATGTGGCGTCTCCCTGGGAATTCAGCCACGACTATACGTCGCCACGAAAACCCATGACGTAACGAGAATGAAGACGGTTTGCGTCTGCGTCTGGCGGCCGATGAGACGCCAGCGTGCAAGGACGCTCGGACTGAACTGCAGGGGCGCGCTTGCGCGCGATCCGGCCCTCAGGCCGTGGCAGGCAGGAACGAGAGAACGGCTGGCTGCGCGGAGATGGCTTCACGCAGGCACTGCCGCGCCTCGGGTTCGCAGGCACCGCAGCAATCCGAGCAGCCCGTGCGGGCCTGGAGTTCGGCAAAGGTGTTCACGCCCTCGGCCGCGTGGCGGCGGATGGCGTGGTCGGTGACGGCGTTGCACATGCAGATGTACATGGGTACGAATTCGAACGCGAATGCGAACGATTGTCAACTGCGCGTTTGTGAAGGCCGTTCAGCCGGCGGTTCAGCCCTGGCCTGCGGCTTCCCGGGCAAGGCGCAGCAATTCGGCCTGCTGGGGGCAGGTGCCGATTTCGACCCGGCAGACGGTCTCGACCGTGGGGGCGAACTGGCGGAGGGCGCGTTCGTACACCTGGCGCTTGAAGTTGACTACGTGGTTGGCGGGGTACCAGAAATCCACCCAGCGCCAGAGGTCGAACTCGGGCTTCTCGCAGGCGTCCAGGCGCAGATCTTCTTCGGCACCGGTCAGGCGCAGCAGGAACCACACCTGCTTCTGGCCGATGCAGGTGGGACGCTGGTGGTGGCGGACGAATCGGCTGGGCAGGCGGTAGCGCAGCCAGCCGCGCGTCTCGGCCAGCACCTCGACGTGCTGGGCCTTGAGGCCGGTCTCTTCTTCCAGCTCGCGGTACATGGCTTCCAGCGGCGTCTCGTCGCTGCGCATGCCGCCCTGGGGAAACTGCCAGCCGTCGCGGTTAACCCGGCGGGCCCAGAACAGGCGGCCGTCGGCGTTGAGGAGGACAATCCCCACGTTCGGTCGATAGCCATCTGCGTCGATCATTCAGCCTCCGCGAACCTTTCGCGTTACGGTCGATTCAACCACACCGCGAGAAGCCGCTTCAAGGCGCCTCTTGATTGGTGAGCCAGCCCCGATTAAACTGCCCGGCCTTCGCGGGCCTGCCTGCGAACGACCAGGTTTCACGGCTAGGTAGCTCAGCTGGTCAGAGCGCGGCACTCATAATGCTGAGGTCGGCGGTTCGAGCCCGCCTCTAGCCACCAGGAAAACGAAAGCCGCCCCGGCATGCCAGGGCGGCTTTTTTCTTGCCTCTTACAGGGGCGTGGCTTCGAGCTCGGGGGGCGCGGAATCCAGTACCACGCGTGCCAGCTCCACCACGTTGTGCACGCGTAGCTTGGCCATCAGGTTGGAGCGGTGCAGTTCCACGGTCTTGGGGCTGATCTTCAGCTCACTGGCGATCACCTTGTTGAGCTTGCCCAGCATGATCCCGTCCAGCACCTGCGATTCCCGGCGGGTCAGTGCGACACCCGGGCGCAGGCTCGTGAGCGCGTTCGGTTCCACCTCTGCGGCTGCAGGCTCCTCGCCAACGGGCATCAGGAACACCGCCTGGAACGTGATTGGACTCATGTCGAGCGTCTGCCGGGTGATCCGGTAACGGCGCGGCGCTGCATGGCGGTCGCTGAACAGGTATTCGTCGGGCTGTTCGGTGGGTGCCAGGTGCGCGTCGAGCCACGCCGGGCCAGCCCGGCCCCGGCCTATCCCGAACTCCCGCTGGAATGCGGCATTAACCAT